>NZ_VPAV01000046.1:0-6053 GCF_013418995.1 Acinetobacter sp. YH12106 | reverse complement strand
GTTCACAGGTAACTGCACTGAAATACAAAGACCGTGCGACCGATGAAGAACATACGGTTGAACTTGCAGGAATCTTCGTACAGATTGGTTTGTTGCCGAATACCGATTTCTTAAAAGCAACAGCGGTTGAATTGTCAAATCGTGGTGAGATCCTGATTAACGAACGCAACGAAACCAATGTGAAAGGTGTATTTGCAGCAGGTGACTGTACTACTGTTCCGTATAAGCAGATCATCATTGCCACAGGTGAAGGCGCGAAAGCATCACTGTCTGCATTTGATTATATCATCCGTTCAGGTCAGTAAAAAATAACACCAAGGTTCCCCAAAACCTTGGTGTTCGATCTCGATTATCTTTGTTATACCTTTTTATAGGAACTCCGGACGCTAACACCAGAGTTCCTTTTTTTATTGTTATATTTGCTTCCTTTTTTAGATCAGCCAGAAGCATCCCCAATTGCTTCTGGCTGTTTCTTTCCTCTGTACTGTTTTTGTTCTGACTCTTATTATTCAGCCTTCCCCAAGGTTGTCTTTATTCAATGCAATATTTATTCCAATGTTTGATCAGTACTTAAGACTGGAACAAATTCAAGACTTTAAATTTTTCTAACAGTTGCTCTTGCGTCTCTACATGCTCAGGATGCGGCACAATGCACTCAATTGGGCATACATCTACACAGGTTTGGCGCTCATAAAAGCCGACACATTCCGTACAACGGTTCACATCAATCTCATAGACTTTCGCACCCTCATAAATCGCATCATTTGGACATTCTGCTAAACACATATCGCAATTGATGCATTTGTCGGTAATCAGCAGCGCCATGTTTAACTCCCCTGATAAGCCAGTGACGATGCCGAAATATCTATAGTCGATGTCGGCAGATTGCGGATGAGCAGTGCATATTGCATATCTACATCTGCTGGAACCGGAATCTCGACGATATGACCTGAGCCTTTAGCCTCAGAAATCAGATTGCCTTTTTTGTCTTTCATTTCGGTTAAAACAAAGCTGATATTGCCTTGAGTCGTCATCAGCTCTAAGGAATCACCCACGACAAAACGGTTTTTTACATCAATTTTGATGGAGTTACCGTTACGTTCTAAGACTTCACCGCAGAACTGTTGATGGTCAAAACTTGAAGAGCCATTTTCATAATTGTGATATTCACTGTGCACATGACGGCGCAGGAAACCTTCGGTATACCCACGATTGGCCAGACCTTCTAATTGCGTCATCAATGCTGGGTCAAATGGTTGGCCCGCAAGCGCATCATCAATGGCCTTACGATAGATTTGTGCGGTACGGGCACAGTAAAAATAGGATTTGGTCCGGCCTTCAATCTTCAAGGAATGTACCCCGACCTTGATCAGACGATCGACATGTTGTACCGCACGTAAGTCTTTAGAATTCATGAAATAAGTGCCATGTTCATCTTCTTCGGCAGCAAACATGTCTTCATCATTACGTTGTAATAATACCGGTTCATCAAATTGATGCTGTGCTTGCATATGTGCTTCGTCGGCATCTTGAGAGCAGCAGCCTGAATCCAGATTTTTCACTGGAATCACATCACCAGTTTCATCTTCCTTCGCATCCAGAACTTTGTATTCCCAGCGGCAGGCATTGGTACACGCACCCTGATTGGCATCACGTTTATTCATATAACCAGACAGCATGCAACGGCCGGAATAAGCCATGCACAGCGCACCATGTACGAAAACCTCAATCTCCATATCCGGTACTTGCTGTTTAATCTCAGCAATTTCTTCAATCGATAATTCACGTGACAGAATCACGCGCGTGAGTCCCATATTTTTCCAGAATTTTACCGTTGCCCAATTCACTGCATTGGCTTGCACAGACAGATGAATATCCATTTCTGGAAAATGTTCACGCACCATCATGATCAGGCCCGGATCAGACATGATCAGCGCATCCGGCTGCATCGCCACTACAGGTTCCAGATCACGAATAAAATTTTTCAGTTTGGAATTATGCGGCTGGATATTGACGACCACATAGAACTTTTTACCTAGCTCATGGGCTTCTTGAATGCCAATCGCCAGATTGTCATGATCAAATTCATTATTACGAACGCGCAAACTATAACGCGGCTGACCTGCATAGACTGCATCTGCACCATAGGCGAAGGCATAGCGCATATTTTTCAGTGAGCCGGCAGGTGAGAGGAGTTCAGTAACGGTCGTCAGGCTCATGATGGAATCGAAAGACATATAAAAAGTACGGCTTTATTCTAACCATCTAAAATTTGGATTCAACCCAGTAAATTACTCGGAAATAAGCCATTTAGAATAAAAAGAATGTTTTATTTTGAGTGAAATGAAGCACTAAAATTATTCAATATTCAATTATTTTCAGTCTGTTCGAGCATTTTTAAAATCTGGCAATGATCAATGGTGGTCGGGATATTACAACTTTTGCGAAGTGCAATCAGCTGTTGTTCGAATAGCTGTAATTCCCTAATTTTTCTGGAGATATCCTCTAAATGCTGGTCAATGAGCTGATTCACTGCACCGCATTCCTGCTGCGGATTCTGTTCGAGTTTAATCAGGGCTTCAATCTCTTTTAAGGACATGTCCAAAGCACGACAGCGTTTGATAAAAAGCAGCCTTTTCAGGGCTTCTTCACCATAATAACGATAGCGATTACTTGCTCGAAAATTCGGCTGTATCAAGCCTTTCTTCTCATAAAAGCGAATGCTATCTGTGCTTAAAGCAGTCTTTTTGGCTATTTCTGAAATTAAATACACTGACATTGCTCGCTCCTGCTTGACCTTGGAGTTAGTCCATAGTTTCTAATTATTTTAACTCATTTTTTGCACGAAAGTATGGAAGATCAACATGGCCTGTAGCTGTAGTCATGAACCTGCTCCATCCAAACCTGACAGTAAGTTTAGAACGGCGTTATGGATTGCCTTGGTGGTGAACCTGACTTTATTTGTGGTGGAACTGATTGGTGGGGCCTATGCACATTCATCGGCTTTGTGGGCAGATGCCTTGGACTTCTTTGGTGATGCCGTCAATTATGGCGTCTCTTTGGCGGTCATCGGTGCAAGTCTGTACTGGCGCGCAACAGTCGCCTTGCTCAAGGGAATGACCATGGCCTTATTTGGCTTGGTGGTCATCGGTAAAGTCATTTATGCCTATCTGCAAGGCATTCCGCCAGAGGCACTGACCATGGGCTTGATTGGTGTGCTGGCATTGCTGGCAAATGTATTTACGGCAGTCATTCTCTATGCCTTCCGTGAAGGTGATTCCAATATGCGGTCAGTCTGGCTGTGTAGCCGAAATGATGCCATTGGCAATGCCGCCGTGATTCTGGCAGCAGTCGGGGTTTTTGGTACAGGCAGTCTGTGGCCAGATATAATAGTGGCGATGATTATGGCGAGTCTTGGTTTAACTGCGGGTTATCAGATTGTGAAGCAGGCACTGGCAGAACGGGCATTAGGACATGAGTCGGCCTGATTCTGAATATTTAAGTTTAATCATAAAGAAGCTGCTTAACGGGCAGCTTTTTTATGGCCTGGATATTTTAAATAGATGAAAAATAAAGCTTTACAAATCCACTAATTTTAGAAAGAATCATCCGCGAAATTTATAGAATAGCAATATAACTTAACCATTTAATTTTTATTGTTTTTGAGGGGGGACAATGAACTTCATAAAACTACTTTCACTTGCGGCCATGGTGCTGATGACGGGCTGTAGCTCTATGGTCATCACTTATGATGCCACCGGTCAGGTGATTGGATCATGTAAAGCAACCCGCGGTCTGCTTTCAACTGCAAGTGCCCATTGTGGTGGTTCAGGTAATGCGATGGGTGTGAATTACAATAGCGTGGATGCCAAGACGGGTTTGTTGCCAGCACTGCCAAGTCAAAACCAGATTAATTTAAAGCCATAAAGAATACAGGGGAATATCATGAAATTATCAGCACTTATTGCACTGGCACTGGTATTAACAGGCTGTGCATCGACAGTGACTACATTTGACTCGCATGGCCGTATGATCGGTTCATGTAAGGCAGAAAGCGGTTTTATCATTGGTGGTGGCGCAGGCTGTTCAGGTTCTGCCAATCAGGAAGGTCGTGATCGTTAATTTTTTAACTCCGATTCAAATAAAAAACCGAAGCTTCAAGCTTCGGTTTTTTAATTCTGATCATCTAAAATCAGATTTTATTTTTCCACGAATGCACGTTCAATCACGTAATCGCCTAGAACACCCATTTTAGGTGACTCTTTTAGACCGTGTTGGTCTAGAAGTGCAGCCACATCGTCGAGGAAGGCCGGGCTACCACACAGCATAGCGCGATCCGTTTCCGGGTTAAAACGTGGCAGACCAATTTTTTCAAACAGTTCGCCGGTTTCAATTGCAGTCGTAACGCGACCTTGGTTCGGATATTCTTCACGGGTTACGGTTGGGTAGTATACCAATTTTTCTTTCGCGCCGAGTTCAGAGAAGAATTCGTGATTTGGTACTTCATTCAAAATTAAATCTTGATAAGCCAGTTCAGAAATGAAACGGGTACCATGCACGATAATGATTTTTTCAAAACGTTCATAAGTTTCAGGATCACGGATGGTCGCCAAGAATGGTGCAAGGCCAGTGCCTGAAGACAGAAGATACAAGTTTTTGCCTGGGTTCAGGTCATCTAGCACCAAAGTACCTGTCGGTTTTTTAGAAATCAGGATGTCATCGCCGACTTTTACTTTTTGTAGAATGGAAGTCAGTGGGCCATCCGGCACTTTAATTGAGAAAAACTCTAACTCTTCTTCGTAGTTGGCACTTGCAATTGAATATGCACGCATTAAGGGCTTGCCATTGACTTCAAGGCCGATCATTACAAACTGACCGTTTTTAAAACGTAAAGCAGTGTCACGAGTCGTTTTAAAAGAGAATAAAGTATCATTCCAGTGGTGGACGTGAGTAATCTTTTCGACGTTAAAAGCAGCCATTAAAGGTCTCAATAAGTTATCAAATTAGAACAACTTGCTATTCTAAACTAAATCCATTCTCTATAAACTGAATATATTTAATTGAGCTTATCAAAAAAAGTGATGATGACTGAAATTAAGTTGCCGATTATTGGTTATATGCAATCACCCTATAAAGAAAAATTTGGTATTCCACGGCAGCCCAATCTGGTGCAGGTCGAAAGTTATATCGAAATGGTCGGCCCCTATAATGATTTGCTGGCATTTGAAGGAATTGAGGCTTTTAGTCATCTCTGGCTGATCTGGCAGTTTCATGATAATAAATATCAGGAGAATGCGAAATTCCGTCCGCAAGTACGCCCACCACGTTTGGGCGGCAATCAGAAGATTGGCGTCTTTGCGACACGGAGCATGTATCGTCCAGCGCCGATTGGCTTGTCAGTCGTTCAACTCAAAGAAGTCAAGAAGGTCGGCAAGAATGTACGTGTGTATCTAAATGGAAGTGATTTACTGGATGGAACGCCGATTGTCGATATCAAGCCCTATATTCAGTATTCAGATGCCGTGATTGAGGCACAAAGTGGTTATGCACAGGATGAGCCACAACGTAAATCGGTAATTTGGACAGAAGAGGCGGAGCAGCAAAAACAGCAGTTCATGAATAAGGGAAAAGTTTCTCCACAAATACTGCAAGAACTCGAAGAAGTTCTCTCTTTAGATCCGAGACCTGCTTATCAGGATGATGAGGAACGGGTTTATGGAATGAAGTTTGCGGATTTAGATGTGAGATTTTTGGTAACAGAGTTATCTGTTTATATATCAGAAATAGAATATATTGAATTGTGATTGAAGAAACTAAGATAAGCGTATCTTATATACGCTTATCTCTAGTCATATTTTTACTTCAATTTACGATATTTATCAATTTCTTGACTAGCAGTAGAGTTGAAAACAGTACATTCTTTTTGGGCTTTGTTGCATAAAGGTTTGAAAGGCTGAGTTCCCTTAAGCTACTCAAATTTAAGAGACAACTTGGGTATGAGGGCGACCTAATTCTGTGAATTTATTCAAGACTGCCATGCGTGCATGGATCTC
>NZ_VPAV01000045.1:0-7279 GCF_013418995.1 Acinetobacter sp. YH12106 | reverse complement strand
GTAATTTTACCGTCTTTTAACTCCCATATCTTGTCTACAACCATATCAAGAAAATATCGGTCATGACTGATAACAAGTAATGCTCCATCAAATGCTTTAAGTTGACCAATAAGTAGATCTATTCCATTGAGATCAAGGTGGCTGGTTGGTTCATCCGCTAGAATGCCATGTACTTGTTGGGAAAATGCGGCAGCAATTTTTGCACGAGTTTCCTCTCCGCCACTCATTGTGTCGTTTTGTACATTGGAAACACCAAGGCGAGATAACATTGCCCGGTCTTCGACCGTTTCTATTTCGATTCCGCCCAGTTGGCTGATATGTGCAAAATCACCAAAACGCTGTAATGTCGCTTCGGCTAAAACAATTTCGCCATTAAGTACTTTGAGTAAACTACTCTTTCCTGCTCCGTTATCACCCACAAGACCAATACGGTCATAAGAGTGAATTTCCAATTCATCAATATCCAAAACATCACGCCCAGCATAATCCAAGCGTATGTTTCTCGCTTTAATAATTAAACTCATTTTTATTTACTCCTGTTTAGCTCTTGAAATTTTTTATGCAGCAAACAGGATTTAGGTGAAAACAAAAGCTAGCATCACAGTGTCCTCCCAAAAAAAAAGCTATTCATCCACAGGGTGGACAAATAGCTAGTCAATTAAGTTATAACTGGAAACTATGCACTAAAAGCATACTTATAAATTAAGCATACTTTTACTTTATATATCCGCATATATTCTTAAAGACACAACAAAAGCCCACCATTATAAAATAGTGTCACTATGCAAATAGTTGTGTCTTAACGAATGCGGATAGAATGCATAAACTTACCTAAAAAATAAAATTCAGTTTTATGATAACTTTACTGTTAAAAGAAGTCTAGACAACCTTGTTTTATGCTTGGATATAAGGCTTATTTTAAAATAATAGTAGTGAAGATTTTCTAAAATTAACATAATACACCTTATCCGAAATGCTTAGATATTTTCATTATCTTTCAATGTTATAGTCAATACTTAATAGCCCGAAACGTCATGCTCGGGCTTTTTTTATGATTCTTCACGTTCCACGACTAATATTTCATCAATGTTTCACAACTTTGATTAGCTCCAGTAAATAATTAAAACCTAGATAATAAGAACCGAGCGAGTGTCTACGAGCGATTGAGCATCATCAAAATTTCGACCTCGCTTTTTCTCTGATTACAAGCTCCCTTTCGATTTTAAACGGTAGTTACAGAGCATCCCGAATGGGTGCGAACTTTGGAGCTTTTGCTTTTCAAAAAGTATGAGCGAAGCGAATACATTACCAATGCTTTTGCTTTTAGATTTCATAAACAGGATTAACCAAAAACTGCCCCATGAAGCGAGGAACGAGCTTCAATAGAGTACGAGCTTTAGCGAGTACATAGGGCAGTTTTAAGCACTCCCCTCTTTTTAATATTTTTTAATTTTTTAATTTTTAGCCTCTACAATTAATTGATATATAAGAATAAAAATAGCAATAAGTACACCTTTATCTTGCAATAAGTACACCTTTATCTTGCAATAAGTACACCTTTATCTTGCAATAAGTACACCTTTATCTTGCAAAGTGACACTCAATAAAATAGAGTGTACTTATATATTTAAAAAACATGTGTGCTTATGAAAAAGGAACTAGTCGTTAAAGATAATGCACTAATAAATGCCAGTTATAATTTAGACCTATCAGAACAACGTTTAATACTGTTAGCCATACTTGAAGCTAGGCAATCAAATACACCCAATGATAAAGATTTGACGATTCATGCTGAAAGCTATATCAACCATTTCAATGTTCATAGAAATACAGCCTATAAAGTTCTTAAAGATGCTTGCAAAAGCCTATTTGATCGTAGATTTAGCTATCAAAAGCTGACTCAAAAGGGCAACATTGAGAATGTAATAAGTCGATGGGTACAACGAATATCTTATGTAGAAAATGAAGCTCTTGTTCGTATTAAGTTTTCTGATGATGTTGTACCGTTGATTACAAATTTAGAAAAACACTTCACCAGTTATGAACTAGAGCAAGTCAGCAGTTTAACTAGTGTTTACGCTATACGCTTGTATGAGTTGCTTATCGCATGGCGTAGTACAGGCAAAGTGACTATGGTAGAGCTAGAAGAGCTAAGATTAAAATTAGGCATAGAACCCAACGAATACAAGAGAATGGGGCAATTTAAAGAAAAAGTTTTACACCTTGCCATTGATCAAATTAATGAGTACACAGATATAAAAGCAGAGTATGAACAACACAAACGTGGTCGTTCAATTATTGGTTTTTCATTTAAGTTTAAGCAAAAATCACAGCCGAAAAAATTAGATTCTAAGCGTGACCCAAACACACCTGACTTTTTTGTCAAAATGACCGATGCACAACGCCATTTATTTGCCAATAAAATGTCAGAAATGCCTGAAATGGGGAAATATTCACAAGGTACAGAAAGCTACCAACAATTTGCTATCCGTATAGCAGATATGCTTTTAGAGCCTGAAAAATTCAGAGAGCTTTATCCAATATTAGAAAAATCAGGATTTCAGCCATGATTAAATTAAACAACCTATCAACTGATCTAAAACATGTGACCGTTGAATACCTCGACATCGTAAATTATGAAATTGCGAGGGAAAATATATGCGGTTATATCTTCCTATTATCTCGAATATCCAAAAATGCAGAACCCACCAAAAAAATGCAGATGGAAAGCAAAATACAGGACTTAATTTACTATCGAGATAATTTGCAGATAGAGGACAAAGACAATATTCAAAAGGTTTTAAATACGCTCATTCCCGAGTATCAAGCCGAACAGAACAACCAAACAGCTAAGAAAAATTAGGCTTCAATATCGGGCAAATCAAAAAGCTGTCTATCTCTATTTTCTGTTAAATATTCGTTGAGTTCAGCGAGTATTTTTTCTTTATTGGCTTCATTAGATTGCATCTTTTTAATTAAGTAAGAACCGAGCAAAATTTTACGTCTTGTATCGTCCTTTCTTTCTTGTTCCTTTTGCTTGGTTTTTTCTCTTGCATCAATAGCCTGTTTTTGAGCTTTTAACTGTTTCAACTTTTCTAATTGGGCTTCAATTTTCTTTTCGATATTTTCAGCAGATTTTGTCATAACGGTTAATTTCGGGATATAGAAAACCACTCAAGCATAAAACCCTATGAATTGAAATTCAAGCGGGCTATATGCTATCGTGTTTTTCATGAAATGCGCACTTACGACTTGGATTTCATCCAAGTCAAAGTTTGCGTAAGGGGTATCCCCTTAACCCCAAAAAACTGCTACGCAATTTTTTAAAAGCAAAAGCATCTCAAGGCGACTGCATGGCAATCTATCATTGTTCAACTAAAACAGTTAACCGAAGTTCAGGACGAACTGCGGTTGCATCAAGTGCTTATCGTGCAGGTGAAAAACTAGAAGATGAACGCACAGGGCTGACCCATGACTTTACGAGAAAAGACGGTGTCGCCCATTCTGAAATTATCTCTAATTTAGATATTGAAATTGACCGTGGCGAACTTTGGAACTTGGCAGAAAAAACCGAGAACCGCAAAGATGCCCGAACCGCTAGAGAATGGGTGATTGCCCTGCCTGATGAATTAGACGCTGATCAACGTAAGGACTTGGCAAAAGACTTTGCCAGGTCCTTAGTTGATCGCTATGACGTAATCGCAGATTTAGCCATCCATGAACCGAGTAAAGGCGGTAATGATAAAAACCATCACGCCCATATCATGCTCACAACCCGAAAAGCCGAATTGGACGCAGACAAAAAACTCACTCTGACCACCAAAACCGATATTGAACTCAGCAACGCCAAACGAAAAAGCCTTGGTATGGGGACAACCCAAGAAGACATTAAGCAAATTAGAGAAACATGGGCAGAGTTAGCCAATAAAGCATTGGAACGTGCAGGCTACCGAGAAAAAATAGATCACCGCAGCTATGCCGATCAGAACAACGGACTACAAGCCACCATCCATGAAGGCACCAAAGTCACTCAATTACGCAGACAAGGCATAGACACTGAAATTAGCCGTTTCAATGACAACGTCAAACAGCAGAATACCCAACAACTTGACCAACAGAAACAGCAGAAAGAGAGCGTTTTACAGCGTGGTTTAAACCGTGTCGATCAAGGTTTTGAGCAATGGCAGAAGAACCAAGAAAGCAAACGCCTAGAACTGGAACGCCAAGCGGAAATGAAGCGACAGCAAGAATTAGATAAACAACGAGCCGAACAAGCAAATCGTAAGGCATCACGAGATTTAGATAATGATGGATGGTCACGATGAGTAACCAAAATGATGATTTAGACCTAGACGATCAGTTATATATTCTATTGGCATCTATGAAGGAATACAGAGAAGCCATAGCAGACGATAACAAGCGATTAGAGACGTTTTACAACGAAGTGGCTAGCGGAGTGCTCAATAAGGCTGAAAAGTCGCTAGAAAACGCAAATAAGAAGCATACAGGCGCATTGAACAACAGTATTCAGCATTTAAACCAAGTTACAGCTAAACTAAATGCAAAATTTATCCTGTTTTTTGCCAGTACTTTTGTGGCTTTGGTTCTCGTATTGCTTTTGGCTATATTTTTGTATGTTCCAAGCCTTGATGAAATTCAACAGCGCAGAGCAGATAAGAAAGCATTAGAACAATATGCACTTCAAATCAAAGTTGATGATGGAGAAACACTCGTCAGAATCATGACGAAAAAGCCGTGTTACTCATTCCAACCAAATAACGTCAAAGAAAAAACCTATGACTGGTGTCAGATCGACCCTAAAAAATACTAGATGATCGGTACTTTGCTTGGTTTTTCTCATTACTGATCAGATTACAGCAAGCGCAAAGTTGCCCGACTTTGAAACATGGCTAAAGCCATGTTTCAAAGCATCGAGCTGAAATTTCGTATAAGAGATTTTATGTTAAATTTTTTATATCAAAATTTCAAAGTGTACTGATGAGTACACTTTGAATGGGTTCTAACACCCGAATTTCGTATATGAGATTTTATGTTAAATTTTTTATATCAAAATTTCAAAGTGTACTGATGAGTACACTTTGAATGGGTTCTAACACCCGAATTTCGTATATGAAATTTTATGTTAAATGATTGTTAGAAATGCCCCTTGATCGAGGCATTTTCTATAAAGAATACTAAAAACTAATTAAAGCCAACCAAGTTTCAAAACAAGGCAGTTCTCAGCAATCATATTTTTAAATTATATAACTCCCAACTGAGCTTTTGCTCCAACGATAAGGCTTTCATTTTGAGTTTCTAAGGCAAATAAACCATACATCAAAGGAGAGGCCGCTGCTCTTTCTAAAGTCTGTTCATATAGTTTATTCCAAACTTTACCCCCTAGTTTTTCATACTCGATGATTAGAGTTTTGAGGCTTTCTTCTCCAAACAAAGTTACATGCCCAGCAAAATCAATCGCTGGGTCATCTATATGGGCTGTTGACCAATCAATAACGCCTGAAACAGCTCCATCCTTTGAAGCTAGTACATGCCCAGCATATAAATCGCCATGTATAAATTGGGTGAAATCTGCCCATAGAACATCATTATCCAACCATTTTCTGTAGCGGGTTTCCAATTGCTCACTTATACCAATTTCAGATTTTACTAACTGCAAATTGTTTGCTATTTCAGGTCTTAAATCTGAAGGTTTCATAATTTTCAAATCATTTTCCCGAACTTCTTTTTCAGGAATACTATGGATTTCAAATAAGGTTTTTGCCAAAGATGTTATGTATTTCGGGCTATCTTTGTCCATATTCCAAATTATTTCATAGGTTTCAGCATCCAAATTTAAAACAGGATTATCTTTAAGTATGGGATAAGCCACTAATTCTGTAGATGAAATTCTCCAATCAGGAACCTCTACAGAAAGATGTTTTTTTACCAATTCTAAAATGCGTTTTTCTTTCTTGATTTGTTCCCTCATGCCATCACGACGAGGAATACGCAGCAACCATTGTTGCCCCTTTGTATCAAGAGCAAAAACGACCTTAAAATCAATGCCCATTTCATTGAAATTCATTTTGTCCGTAAGCAACAAGCCGTGTGCTTCAGCAAGTGATTGAATATCTTGAATTGTCATTTTTAATTTCCTTTAAAGAGTTCAATAATTAATGTTCGGATTAGATTGGCTATCATTAACAATCTCTCTCAAAAGTCTTGATGATTTTGTGGTCTTTGATCTCGTAGATAATGTCAGCAATATTATCGACCAATTGCTTGTCATGAGATACGAAGATAATAGTTCCTGCATAGGACTTCATCATTGTTTCTAATGCGGCAATACTTTTTAGGTCAAGATAGTTTCCTGGTTCATCCATAAGCAAAATATTATATTTTCCTAAAAGCATTTTGGATAAAAGCAGTTTGATGATTTCACCTCCCGATAAGTCGGATAAGTTTTTTTGAATATCATTCGCTCCGATCCCCATTGAAGCCAATACTGCACGAATTTCCGCAACTGTGTACTCGCACTCTTCCTGCATAAAGGAGAGCACAGATTTATGCGTGTTAAATTTATATCCTGTTTGTGTAAAGTAGCCAATTTCAGCTTTTGGAGATATGGTTAATCCATCAGCACGTTCTGATATCATTTTTAACAAGGACGTTTTCCCTGTTCCATTCGATCCAGTTATAGCGACTTTAGCGCCAAGCGGTATTATAAAGTTAGCGTCATCAAAGATAGTACGGCTACCAAATTTTAAGCTCAGACCATCTGCCGTAATCGGGAACTTATTGTGCAGTTCTAGGGCTGAACTTTGACGAAAACGAATAGAACGCAAATGCTCTGGTGCTTGAATATCTTCTAATGCAGCCAAACGCTTTTCCATACTCTTAGCTGCCTGATACAGTTTTCTTTGCTTGGTGCCAGTCATTTTTGCATGCCCAAGTCGTCCAGCACTTTCGGTAGAGTTTTTGGATTTTTCTCCTTTTTTCTTATTGTCTAATCGATTAGCTTGCTGGCGTTTTTCTTGCACAGCAGATTCTAATCGCTCCCGTTCCTTCATCATCAGCTCATATTCTACGGCTTGGTGTTGTCGCTCTTCTTCTTTTTGACGCAAGTAATCCGAGTAACCACCCCAATATTCCGTAATTTTACCGTCTTTTAACTCCCATATCTTGTCTACAACCATATCAAGAAAATATCGGTCATGACTGATAACAAGTAATGCTCCATCAAATGCTTTAAGTTGACCAATAAGTAGATCTATTCCAT
>NZ_VPAV01000044.1:0-7590 GCF_013418995.1 Acinetobacter sp. YH12106 | reverse complement strand
ATGACATCTGCATCAATGCGTACTGTAGTCACTTGTTTAGTTGGCTTATAAAACGGATTTTGGACAGCATTTTTCCAAAAGCTTTCATCAAGTTCAGGAATGTCGGAAAAGTCTATTTCACTGTCTGCGCGTTTAGCCAGAGCTTCAAGTCTTGCCTTTTGTTCTTCAGACAAAACAGGAGGTTTATTCAAATCTACTTTGTACGTAACGGTTTTGCTCATACTGTTTCCTCTCTTTTTTCTCTGCCTGTCGTGCTGAAATAATACGGATATGATCAATCCCATTATGATCTTGTACAGTATGAGCCACCAATAAAACTGTCTGCCCGTGTACGAGACCTATCGCTTGCCAACGATATTCACCATTTTCAAAGCGATCCTGTTTGAAGACGGCATGAGCATCATAAAAAACTAAGGTTGCATCTTCAAAAGCTACACCATGTTTTTTGAGGTTTGTTTCTGCTTTATGCTCATCCCATGAAAACTCAATTTCCATAGTTGCATCGCTTTTTGTTAATATAAAAATGTTAATACAAAATTGTAAATTTTGCAAAGTTCTTCCATTTTTTATTGGCAAAATCTTACAGAATCGAACATAAAAACGCCGATTTGTTTCAAAATCGGCTTTTTGTGCATTTTTTAACTTTGGTGAAATTTATAAGTGCTTGATATTTAATTTAATATACAAGTGTATTGCGTATAATCACCATTATGTTAAATGTATAACTTTATAAAGTGTTAATTTTAAAGTCTTCCAATGTTTTGCCTTTTTCTTCTAATAAATTATGAACAAACTCAGGCTCTAATTTCAGCATCAGTTCAATAGCATCATGGATTTTCCAAAATTGTAATTCAGGATGATCTATTATTTGGATTAAATGGTTTTTAATTAAAGGAATATATTCATCGTATTTTTCATCATCAATTAACCAAAATAAGCGACTAATATCAAATGGTTCTGTATTAGATATTTCTATAATCTTTTGTATAGGATGAAATATTTTTATTCTAGCCTGTTCACCAAATCCTAGATCAGCTTGGAATGCCCAATAACGAACAAAAGCTCTAAGTACATGCTGAAGTGTATCATCATAACCATGTAAACGATGATCTATATAACCAACTAATTTATTTTCATTTAATAAATTTACTAATGCATCAAAACCAGAGGATTGTCCCCAATTAGTCAGAAGTTTTGCTGCCTCAAATACAATATTTTCATCAGAAGAATTTAATAAATTTATGACTTGTTCTATACGATCTTCAGGAATATCTTCTGGATCTAAATCTGTTGCATCACATGCGTAATCTGCATGAGTAGGAACGTCATGCAGTAATACAGAAATTTCTTTATTCATTAAGCCACTCATTAATAATTATCTTAAGATTTTCTAAAATTAACATAATACACCTTATACGAAATGCTTTTGATTTTTCATTAAATTTCAGTGTCTTATGTCGATGTGAAAAGCCCAATCATCTCCGATTGGGCTTTTTTGTCGATTCTTCACGTTCCACGCCCACTATTTAACCAATGTTCCACGGGTTTAATAAGCCCAGGTGAACAATCAGATCAGCCATACGGCTTAAAGAAACGGCTCCAGAAGCCTCTTTGCTCCGGTTCAGGCTCAATATGCTCAGGAACAGGAATTCGCTTATTCTCGCTTGGCCTAGGAGTAGTTAATACCTCAGAATTAGTCTGTTGAACAGGCTGAGGTATATTGACTGTATTCTGCATTACAGACTGGTTTTTATCTTCCTGTTTAGATGGTTCTAGGACACCTTTAAACTCAATTCTATGGGTGAGATCTTCGATATGTTGCAGCAAAGACTTTTCTCTTTGATTTGCTAAATCCAACTGGTTTTTAAGTAAGGAAATCTGATCTTTTAGGACACTTTCAACCTCAGACTGGACGTGTACAGGTGCATCCCTTTGAACTTGTTCAGTACGTGTACTGGACTGAACACCAATTGGATTTCCATAAACTCTTATTAATTCTGATAGATCTATAAGTCCATCATTATCCCTTGATAATTCTCCATTTTTTATAGCTTCATAGATTGTTGTTCGTGATTTTTTAAAGGCTTTACTAGCGTCCATAACGCTAAATTTTGTTGTGTTCAATGTAGTCCCTCAGTGCATGTACACGGATGTTCATCTGAACATCCTACCTGAACATGAAGTTTATTTTGCGTTAAATCCTACTTTTTTAAGATACGGTAGTAGTTCTTCAAATTTCTCTTGATTCTGTAGCATTTCAGCAATTCGAATAGCAAATTGTGCATAGCTTTCGGTACCTTGAGAGTACTTACTCATGTCAGCAAGTTCTGACAGTTTATTAGCAAACAAATGGCGTTGTGCATCGGTCATTTTCGAGAAAAGATCAAGGGTATTTGAACTCTTACTATTTGCATTAGCTGTAACTCCTTTCTTTTGTTTGAAAGAAAATGAAAAACCTGAAATGTTACGTCCCTTTTTATGCTGTTCGTATTTAACAGTAATGTCAGTGTGTTCATTAATTTGAGCAATAGCTAGATTTAGTACCCGATCTTTAAAATTGCCCATTCTTGTGTATTCATCATCGAGAATACCTATCTTGTTTCTAAATTCTGTTAGTTCAATAACTGGTGTTTGACCTGTACTGCGCCAAGCAATCAATAACTCGTATAAACGTACAGCATAAGCACTACTGAGATTACTAATTTGCTGTAACTCATACTTTGTGAACTGTACTTCCAAACGTGTAATAAGGGGAACAATAGCTGGTGCAAAGATCAGCTTTACTGTTGCTTCATCATCGATATATCTAATTTCGCTAACCCAACGACTTAGAACATTCTCAACATTCCCTCTTTTGTTGATCTCTTGATAGCTAAATTGTCGGGCGAATAAGTCTTTACAAGCATCTTTCAAGGCCTGGTAGGCTGTTTGTCTTGCAACATTAAACTGGTTGATATAGCTCTCTGCATGGACTTCTAAAGGATCATTTGCATTAATCCCTTTCCCACTTTCCCTTGCTTCAACAATAGCCAATAAAATTAAACGTTGTTCTACTAAGTCTAAGTTATAGCTTGCGTTGATTAAGGCATTGTCTTTAACAACTAAATCCCGCATCTTATGTATCTACATTATTATTTATGAATATAAGTCTATATTAATAATTATGTAGATTTATGCAAGGTAAACGTAGTTAAATCTACTGAAAATATTTTGTAGATTTATGGTAGGTAAACGTAGTCATATTGGTAGGTAAACGTAGTCATATTGGTAGGTAAACGTAGTCATATTGGTAGGTAAACGTAGTCATATAGCGTCTGTAACCATTGTGAATAAAGGCTTTCAGTATGTCTAAAAGCATTTAAAAACTTTAAAAATAATTAAAAGCCCAGGTCATGAAAAATTGCCCTTGGTTTTCGCTTCGCTCAAACTCTATTGAATCTCGCTTTCGCTCGATTCTAGGGGGCAATTTTTTACTTAATTTCGTTGTAGCTTGAATAAAAAGCAAAAGCTCTATCGTTCGCGCACTTCGTGACGCTCTGATTCTAAATCACGTAAGTAAAGGGGAGCCTGTAATCAGGGAAAAAAGCGGGTGAAATTTTAATGATGTCAGTTCGCTCGTAGACACTCGCTCTGTAAAGTTAGGTGATATTCCAAAAAGTGTCGCTACTTAAGTAATAATACTTTTTGAATATTCCATATGCATAGGACATAAAATGTTTTACACATATTATGGTAGTTTTAATTTTTATAAATTGAACATTATTTAATCAAAAGTAACTTTTTTTCCAAAAATGCAACGTATGAAATCATGAAAAATTAAAAATTGTTATGCTCCAATTTTCTGCCCAAAAGAGAGAGTTCACATGAACTTTTTTAAAGAAAATGAAGAACATATTTTATTGTATTCAAAAATTAGTTATTGCGATAAGACGGCATATTTACATTTACTATTTTCAAATGGTGAGCTGACGTTTAAAAGTACTGATCTGATAAGTGTTAGTTATGAACAGATATATTTGCTCAAAGAGAATAAAAACATGGCAATACAAATAAATCCTAGTTCTGAAAAAGAAATTCATAATTTACAGCTTCTTTTTAAAGAAGCTGTAAATTATGAATCGACTTGCTAATCAGTCGATCGTAGCACACGCTCTTTATATACCTTCTAGGTATATAGAAAACATCAAACCTAGGGACCGCCAAAATCATAATCATCATTCTTTGGTTTAGGCTGTATGGATGACAGAGTAGATTCAGCAGGTTGGTTGGTTTGAATAACTTTCGATTGTTCAGCCTGAGATTTTAAGACAGGATTGAACTCGATTTGGGGATCTGGATATTCGAGTGAATTTTTCAGCTGGTAATCCATCCTGTTCAGGTTCCAATGTTCAGTCTGAAGCATTGGCTTCTGTGTTTTGATGATTTCTTTGAAATCTTGATTGAGTTCTTTTTGGTTTTTGGCTTTTTTGGCCAAGTAATTCAAGTAGTGCATGACTTCGAGTGAGGTGTAAGGCTCATTCAAGCATGAATAGAAATATTCATGTGTCTGCGTCTGTTGCCGCTGCTTTTGTTCCATTTCTCGTTCTTTGGCATTGTGCAGCCGGATTTTCTGGATCTCAGCCAGGTATTCCACGGTTTCATTCTGTTTCCCAGCACCTAATTTGGGTTCCGGGAGATACAAGGTGCCATGGATCTCGTTGTATTTCTCATAGTTGTCAGCTGAAACCTGATTTTTGATGGTGATGTCTTGGCCATCCAGTGTGTAGGTGACGGTTGGACAGTGCTGTGCAAGGGCATCATTCAGATGGTTTTCCCATTGTTTTCGGATATAAATTAAAAAAGTGGAATAGTCTGCGTGGCCATCCTGCAGCTGGATTTTCTTTGCACCGCCTTTGCTTGGATCTTTGGGGTTATAGCGTTTGAAATATTGTTCGGCTGTCCGTTCAATACTGTCATCGGCTTTTAGCGAGAACATGATGTGACAATGAGGCTGATCTTCGCCACTGAGGCGCGATTTAACGTTATGTATGGCGTATGAATGCGGATATTGCTGTGGAACTATATGTTTGTCTAAAAACGTCTCTATGAGCGTTTTACGCTGTTCTGGCGTGAACTCATTTGGTAGGGCAATTTCATACTCCATGTAGGCCTTGGCATTGGCTCGTTCATGACTATCGGCTGCCTGCCAAAACTCAATCGGATCTTTGACAAAGGCGGGCATGCAACGTCCAGGTTCAACATGTTCTAGGACTTCTTCGCTTTTTTTCCTGATGCCTTCGTACTGCATCAACCGAGCAATATAGAGGTAATGCTGGGTGGCGTAGCCTTTATTTTTACTTTTGACGCTGAAGTGATAACTGGCCATGCTCACCTTTTTGTTGGTCTGGGATCGGTTTTTATGCAGTGAAACGGAATGAAAACCGCACGGATTTGGAATGCCTGGATGGCTGAAAAATCCGGTTGAAGGGGGTCAAGGGGGAAGCGCCCCATTGCGTACTAGTTTCTCCGATTAGGAGAAACTGTCAAGTGCGAATTATTTAAAATAAAAATAAAAATTCTTTTCAAGAAATTTTATTTTTATTTTAAATAATTATTTTCAGACTGCCCTCTTCAAATATGGTAAAACCATATTTGAAGAGGTTGCAGTTCTGAAAATTTGGCGGCAGATGATATGACTCAGGAAAAAGCAAAAAAGCGCGGTAGACCAGCTCAACTTTTACAAATGGCAGAGTTACATGCTTTCGTTGAGTTTTTATTAGAGAGACACCCTCGGACTGAACTTCAAAATCAAGTCATTGATGTTCTACAAGCGGACGATTTTAATTTTGAAATGTTGTCTGAAGCTCATCAGATCTTAGTGAAAGAAGCGTTAAAACCTTATCGTGAACATTTGAAGCTTCAGTTGCTGTTTGATGAGCTTTCTACCAAACCTAAACAGACTGAATATGAAGCTAAATTTATAGAGCTTTTTCAGGCATACCAGGACAATCAATTGGGTGTTGCTGAACTAAATATTCTGAAGATGATGTGTACCCGATATCTGAATTTCAAAGCTCAAAAACTGCAATATGCTGATTTGGAGCTGTACTTGAGTCAGATCCAGAAAAAAGATGCAGGAAAAAAACGTAAAGCCGAAAATCAACGTAAGTTTGAAGTGGGTGGTGGAGTTTTAAGTGCTTATAAAGTCAAAAATGATGATGCGTTGGATACCGAAAAACTTTTAAAGCAGGTGCAGATTGATCGTTACTTAGCTGTAAAACTTCGACAAACAAGAATTTATAAGAAGGTATGGGCTATGGATCTTAATCCTAAAGAAAAGATAGAGTTGCTTTTTGAAGTTTTAAATCAATTAACTTTATTTCAACAGACTGCTGATGGAGTAAAGATTCTAGATCTAGCGATCAAAAATTCTCAAGAAAAGTTATTAAAAATTCAGACTCCTAAATAGTCACCGATTTTATAGACACCTTTTAGTTAGATTTTTCAGTTTTTATAAGAACTACTGATTAGGACCTTGACGGCCTGCTTTTTACTGGATAATCTTATTTCAACGCAGCAAAATCTGTGTCCAGGCGTGAGAACCTGATAAAATCTAGGTGCAATTAAATGTCGCACTTGCGGCTATTTTTTTGCCTACTGTTAAGCAGTCCCTATGGTAGCTTAGCAGGGCAGCTTTGTGCTGGCTGATCCTAGATTCAGTATTCTCACCCCTGTTAAGTTGCCTCCATTGCCGTGAGAAGTGATGGAGATAATTAAACTCTTATCTAGGAAACTGCTATGCAGATTAAATTCAATAATGCAAACCCATGCATGCCAAAAAACCTCGCTAAACAACTGATTGTCGAAAGCGCAAAACTTCTGAATCATCAACAACGCCAAGCCTTGCTCGATATTTTCATGACTTTAGATCAGGCGGAAAGAACAGCTGAAAATACACTTCAGCAACATGCTGTAGCGCAACAAAGCACCCACAACTTTTCTCAAGATTACGAATGCCAAGAATACAATCAGGAATATTGGTCAGGTCATTACTATGATTCTTACAGTCAAGAATATCCGGAAGATTGGGTAAAACGGACTCAGTCCACCCCAGGTCGTCATAAGTTCCCTAGAACTGCTTACTGATCGTGGGGGGTGCCTTTTTAAAAGTAGGCATCATAATCCGAGCTACTCGACCGAGTTGGCTCGGATGAATACCGGGGAAACTGAGGGATTTGAGAACCTGATGACAGTCGTTGAACTGCATATTAAAGAACTCAATACCTCTGCCGCCTAAAGCATTCACTACACGATTAATCGTATCAAAACGTGGTGCTTAATCCTGACGTAGGACTTTGTGGAGTGCCTCACCCCAATCCCTGCTTCTTTAGCGATTTTGAGTCATGCCACGAGCTTTAGCAATAACACCAAATTCATATTCTAAAAGCGGACATTTCTACTTTGGGCTACTGAATTTCGTATATGAGATTTTATGTTAAATAAGACTATTAAGATCAGTTATAATTATCCAATAAGTGATTAAAAATAATAAGGTAATTTATGTCTACATGGGTGTGGGTACTTATTTATTTGGCAGTTAGCTTAATGTTC
>NZ_VPAV01000043.1:0-8174 GCF_013418995.1 Acinetobacter sp. YH12106 | reverse complement strand
AGTTGGGTGTATTTCTTCATTGTGTGCTTTCCAATTGCGAGTTGAAAAAGTCCAATGATTCTACGAATACACCTAACTTTTTCAACTAACTACAAATGTGTCGCACTTGAGATTTGAATCTGCGAATGATATTAATTTTAAATATATGATTTAATGTAAAATATTTTACTGACTGGTATAATTTGATGATGAGAGAGGGGCCTGGGTCTACGGTTTCTGTTTTGCCTTTTGGCGTAAGACGTACAAATATAAGCTTTCTACTTTTTCACGTGCCCATGGTGTGGTACGCAAGAATCGTAATGATGATTTAACACTTGGGTCTATGCAAAAACATCTAATTTCAATTTTACGACTTAAACCTTCAAAGCCACCGTAGTAATCCAATAATTCATCCAAAATGTCAGCAAGTTTTTTGCCGTGTAAAGGGTCATTGGAGGTGTTCATAATAGATCAATCGTATTTTGGGTGGCCATTATTATAACCTGGGCTAGTTGGAAAACTAGAGAGTTGGAATGTAAGTAATGATGGACTGAATAGCCACCAAAATTCTGGAGCACACACCCAGCCATCGGGTGATGCATCATATATATGACTTGGTAATCCCATTTGCTGTGTAGGAAAGTTTTTTCTTAATGGGTCACCTTTTAATGGAAGTAGGTAAGAGGAAAGCTCTAAACCTTTACGGATCGCTTCAGCACTGTATTCAAAGGCAATTAATGGTCGACCTGTGATTGCTGTTGAGGAGACCAGTGTACCCTAAAGCCAATATTCACCCCATCCATTGTAGTAAACATTAAGTTTTTCGAGCATGGATTTATTTCCTTTTGATACGTTGGCGAGCCGTATTGCTTTCATAGCGAAGAATATCATCTACACTGTTTAAATGAGGTTTGAAGAGTTCCTCTAATTCTTGTAATCGGCCTAGGACCATGGCAACGCGTACTAAATTTTCAAATGAAACATTTCGACCTGCTTCCAGATTGGATACTGTATTCACACCAATACCAGCACGTGCAGCAACATCTGCCTGAGTCATTTCCAGATAAAGTCGTTCTTTACGAAGCCTCTCACATAATAATCTAACAACTTCTTCAGGTTTTCTGAATCTTAAATCCATAATATTGGGTCTTATGTCCATGTATGTCTATTAAACCACAAAATAATGGAGTTATAAAATAAACCAGTTGATCGGTAAGAAGGTGCTTTATTGGCCTGATTAGATCCTATTAGATTAAAGAAATCTAATTAGACATTTGCAATCTAATGGAATCTAATACAATCTATGGTAATAAATAAATCATTGCCGAGTAATTAAAATGATGACCATCTCCAATGACCCTTGGCACTTTCCACGTACCGAACTGGCGAAACAAATTTTAGGCATGTTTGAGACTGGACTAGCTAGTTCTCTGACTTTTTTTGCCCCACGCCGGATGGGAAAAACTGAATTTTTACGAAAAGATATTACGCCCCTAGCAGAACAGCTTGGATGGCGCGTTTTTTATTTCAGTTTTTTAGATGCAGGCCTGCATAGTGAAGGGCAGTTTGTAAAAGCTCTTGATGAGTTTTCAAAACAAAATGGCTTAATGGGGAAAGCCACACATTGGATTAAAAATATTGGTTCTTTAAGTACAGAGAAGGCAGGGGTAAAAGCTGAAGTGACACTTCTACAAGGACAAGTGAATTCCAGTATTTTGTCTAGCATTACTAAACTGGCTCAGCAGGGGAAACCTATTTTACTGTTACTTGATGAGATTCAGGCTTTAGCTAGTTCAAAATATAAAACCACGATTGCCAGTTTACGTACCGCTTTAGATATGCATAAAGAAACAATAAAGGTGATTTTTACTGGTTCAAGTCGAGAAGGCCTGAGACAAATGTTTTCTGTGAGTAGTGCTCCATTTTTTCATTATGGACAGAATTTACCTTTTCCAAATCTAACAAAAGCATTTACAGATCATCTGGCAGATGTATTTAATCAGACAACAGGACGTAGTTTGAATAAAGAAATTTTATGGCACGCTTTTTTAGATATGAAGCAAAGTCCTCAACTGGTGAGGTCATTGGTTGAGCGTTTAGCCTTAAACCCAATGCTGGCTATAGATTTTGCCAAGGAACAGCTTATAGCCGATACAATGGGGCATCGTGACTTTTCGGGATTATGGGGAGAGTTTAAGTTATTAGAACAGCTAATTTTAAAAGCCATAGCGGAATCACAAGTTGAACTTTATAGTAGTCAATTTAGACAACATCTGGCTGATTCCATTGGTGTAGATAACATTGCGGTATCAAGTATTCAATCGGCCCTACGTTCTTTATCAAAAAAACAAATTATTTTTAAACCAGAAAATGGTACTTATGAAATCGAGGATGCTCTTTTTAAAGAATGGATTATGGATGAAGCATAATTTTGAAAACTCATTTGGATAAAAATTAACCGTACCGAGTTTGTCGGAGAATTTTTATTTAAGTATTTGATTAATAGACATTATTTAAATATAATGGGTGTCTATGAACAGAGAAATTCAACAAAGACTCGTATGAGTTAAATTATTTGAAGAGACTAATGATGCTGGCCTAGTTTGTCGGAGATGTGGCATTTCTAGACCAACGTTACGCAAGTGGTGGAAACGATATTCTGAGCAAGGTATTGATGGATTAAGTAGCCAGAGTAGACGTCCCTTAAAATCGCCAAATACTAAAATCAATGCTGAGCTAGAAGCCTTAATATTAGAAATGCGCTCAGCTAGAAATTTTGGTGCTCGACGTTTGCAAACAGAATTGATGAGGCTGCACGGAGTCTCGTTGTCCTTAGCGACTATCCATAAAGTACTATCCACCCATCAAGTCAAACCGATTAAAAAATTCCGTCGTAAAGCAGATTTCATTCGTTATGAACGCCCATTACCAGGCGATAGAATTCAAATGGATACCTGTAAACTGGGTCCAGGACTATATCAGTACACATCTATCGATGACTGCACACGATATCGCGTTTTAAGGATATATAAACGCCGAACAGCAGCGAATACTCTCGACTTTTTAGACTGCGTAATTGAAGAAATGCCTTTTCCCATACAGCGAATACAGACCGATCGTGGGCGGGAATTCTTTGCTGAAAAAGTACAGAAAAAAATGATGCAGCATGGAATCAAATTTAGGCCAAATAAACCAGGTTCACCTCATCTGAATGGCAAGGTAGAGCGTTCACAAAAAACTGATAAATCTGAGTTCTACGCTACTGTAGATATCGATTCTGAGGATATCCAAGACAAGCTAGCCGAATGGCAGCATTACTATAACTGGATGAGACCACATTCAGCGTTGAAAGGTAAAACACCGATGGAGAGGTACTTTGAATTATGTGAAGAAACTCCTTTCTCAGATGAAGTCCAGAAGCAATACAACCCCTCAAATGAACGGATTCAACATGCCAATTACAAGATGGATCTAGAGATCGCTAAATTGAAATGATCTCTATGAATCACACATAGAAACAATGCTAAAACTTTTGACCCCATTTGGTTTAAAATTAACTGTTGTGAAGAAATGATCACTTTCTATCAGGATATTTTCGATCTCAATGAACTGTTTAACTTCTCGAATTTGATTGTCTTTATTCACAATATTCCTATTGAGTGAGTCGAATCTGTGCTCAGGTTGAGCAGTTCGGCTACTGTTCTGAAATGACAGCTTTGTCCGTTATAATTGTATAAACATTTTGGTGTCTGGTAATTATGTCCTTATTGATCAATTTTCTATCTCGCTTTAGTACTGCAACTCTTCAGCGCAGTCTGAGCTATGCTAAACACATTGATAGGGAAACAATTGAGTTCTTTGAGGAAAATGATGATGTCACGATGTATGCTCAAATTGAAGGGACAGATTATTACGATACTGCGATTACCTATAATCCCCAAAAAGACCGTTTAATCGATGATGACTGCACTTGTCCAGTTGGATATAACTGTAAACATGCTGCTGCTTTAGCGCGGTTATTCTTTCAAGAATATCGTCAGGAATTTCAACAGCGTTATGCTGAATCTCAATCTCCGCAGGGAATCGCAAAACGCCGATGGGGGGATGATCAGGCGCAACGCTGGTTGAATGATTTTAAACGGTATTTACAACAGACTGAACCTGAGCAGCCTGCCAAAACAAACAATTATTTAATTTACCTGCTAGATCAGTCGGTCAGCTTAAAGAAATTGACAGTTGATGTTCAGAAAGCCAGACGCAATAAGAACGGCTCAATTGCAGGGGAAAGTTATTATACCCAATATGAAAATATCACCAGAAAGCATCTGACTTTACCTGAACAAAAACGACAATTATTTAACCAGATTTATTATTACGCCAAAATAAACAGCGACGAGCGTTTTTATCAAAGCAATCTTGATATCTCCGGAATTTCATTGGAGCACTTTAAATCTTTTATTCAAAGTGGCGATGTGTACTGGCAAAAAAAGAGCTATGCTGCACTTCAATGGTCAGAACAAGGCTATCACATCGAATTGATCTGGGAACAAGGTGTCAACAAACAGACGGAGCATTTAAACATTGAATTGGTCAATGGCGATATTCGACTCGATTTAAAATCAAATCCACATATCCAGATTCTCGCGAGCCAGCCACCATGTTATGTGGATATTCAACAGAACACGGTGGGCCAGTTATATGGTGAATATACGGCAAATCTGCTCTACCATTTTTTACAGATGCCTGATCTTCCAGCTAAGCTCTTGCCAGAGTTTGAGAAACTGACTCATCAATATTCAGATGTGAAAAATCTGCCTCAACCCGAGTTTATTCAGCATATTGATGTCTTTGAGGGTAGTCCCCAGCCAATTTTACGCTTCGGTGTTTTAGATAAATTTGATTGGAAATGGGAAGAGTCTGTTTGTGCTGAAATTGAATTCTCCTATGCAGGTGGGCGAATTAAAGCAGGTACATCAGGTGACAGTTTTATTGGTGAACAGCATGGCAAAATGGTGCGACAGCTTCGGGACTTAGTTCAGGAACAACAGTCAATCCAGCGTTTACAGCTATTGGTCGAATCACTGAAGTGGGTGAAAGATCTTAGTTATGACCAGCAATTAAAACTGGATAAACAACGTCTTGATTCTATGGTTTTTGCTTTCTATGGAGACTGGATCAAACAGCTCATGCCCATCAATCAAATTGAGTTGATGGGCTGGCAGATAGAGCATTTGGAAAACAGCCCCTTTAACCTGCAATATGTCGAAAATTTAAATATTTCTATCACTGAATCTGAAGGTCAGCAGGACTGGTTCAATATCGGGGCGACGGTTCAAGACAGTGCAGGTAATTCTTATAATTTGCTTGATGCGCTCGTAGCTTTGGTGCGAGTAAATCCTGATTTACTTGATCCGCGGACGTTTATTCATCTGCATGACAGTCAAATTTTCACCGTGAAAACTGCAGTTGATCAACCTGATTTGGCTCTATCCGCTAGGGATATTAAGCCGGTATTGTTACATCTGCAGAGCATTTTACAGCAAGAAGAGCGCAGTATTGATCGCTATGATGCGAGTCAATTATTAGAATTGCAGCATAATCTTGGGATGACATGGCAGGTCAGTGATCGCCTGCAGCAATTTGTACAGAAATTCAAACAAGGCTATCAGCAACAACTGCCGACACCACAAGGTTTTCAGGGGGAGTTGCGTCCATACCAGCAGCAGGGCTTAGGCTGGTTACAGTTTTTAAGGGAAACCCAGCATGGCGGGATTCTGGCAGATGATATGGGCTTGGGGAAAACAGCACAAACTTTAGCCCATTTACTCATGGAAAAGCAGGCTGGATATTTGCAGGACAGTCCCGCCTTAATTGTTGCACCCACATCGCTGATGCATAACTGGTTCAAAGAAGCGGAGAAATTTACCCCTGAGCTCAAGGTATTGCTGCTACAGGGGCCCGACCGCCATCAGAATTTTGAGCAGATTCCGCACTATGATATTGTGTTAACCACCTATCCGCTTCTAGCGAGAGATGAAGAACAACTAAAGCAATATGAATATCATCAACTCATTTTGGATGAGGCGCAGAATATCAAAAATCCGCGTGCCAAAGCTGCACAGGTAGTACGCCAATTAAAAGCACGACATCGTTTGTGTCTAACAGGTACCCCGATGGAAAATCATTTGGGTGAACTGTGGGCACTATTTTATTTCCTGATGCCAGGATTTTTATATTCACAAGAAATTTTTAATAAAAAGTACCGTCATCCGATTGAAAAACGCGGTGATCAGCAGTTAAGGCAAAAGCTGGTCAACCGGATTAAGCCCTTCATTTTACGTCGCTTGAAAACTGACGTAGCCAAAGAATTGCCAGAAAAAACTACGATTGAAGTCAATATTGATATGAATGACCAGCAATCCAAGTTATATGAGGCTGTTCGTGCCACGATGCAGGAAAATATTCAGAAAATTGTGGCAGAAAAAGGCTTTAAACGTAGTCAAATTCAAATTTTAGATGCCTTACTGAAGCTACGTCAGGTGTGCTGCCATCCTAGCTTACTAAAGCTGGATTCAGTGAAAACCGGGCAGGCACACTCTGCCAAACTTGAACAGTTGATGGATATGGTCGTTCCAATGGTGGAGGAGGGGCGAAAAATTCTGATCTTCTCTCAGTTTACCTCAATGTTGGAACTGATTGAGCAACAGCTCCATCACGCAGAAATTGGCTATGTGAAGCTGACTGGAAAGACCAAAAAGCGAGATGAAGTCATTACAGCATTTCAGTCTGGACAAGTGCCAGTATTTTTAATCAGTCTGAAAGCAGGAGGGGTCGGTCTGAATCTAACTGCCGCAGATACGGTCATTCACTATGATCCATGGTGGAACCCTGCTGCTGAAGATCAAGCTTCAGATCGTGCATGGCGGATTGGACAGGACAAGCCAGTATTTGTGTATAAGCTGATTACCAATAAAAGCATAGAAGAAAAAATTCTTGCCTTACAGCAAAATAAAGCAGAACTGGCACAGTCTATTCTAAGTACCGATCATGAGGGCGAAGCGAAACTGACGGAAAATGACGTGATGAACTTGTTTGAGAAATTTTAGTTTGGTTTCAGATTACCCTAATCATCTGTAAGTATCTGAAAGTCTGGATGCAATTTTTTCCAATGTTCTCTTAATTTTTCTTTATGAACAGAAATCATAGGTAAGTCTAGTAATAGCACTGGCCATACTGACCGTGCTTTGTCCATGATCGCGTGAAGTTGTTTTTCAATAACACGCCATGGAACACCGACTTTTTCAGCCCATTGTTCAAAGTGTTTCATCTCAGCTAAATACCAATCTTTATTTTTGGTAAGATTCAATGCGAAATGACGTTCATTTTCAACATATACACTAGTCATCAATATATCGTATGCGGGAGATAATCTTGGTGTTCTTTTGTCCTGATAAATCATACTCCAGTTTTTTAAGTGTGCATCTCCATTGGCGAGCAAAATGTTGACAAGTAAGCGGCTGGCAAATTGCTGAATATCAAAAATTTTGTTATCTGAAAATTGATAAATGATCTTTCCTATCTGCTCATAATTTGTGGTGCTGTATTTCTGATGTGGATATGCGCCGAAGATCTGAGCAAAATCTTCGATGTGAATAAGCTCTGTAGTATTAGCAGTACTCTGTCTATCAAATCTTTTGATTGCGAAAGCATATTGCTCTTGGGGTAAATTTAATGGTGGAAGGTCTTGTAAAAGGGCCATATCCACCAAGCGAATCTCAGGGACATCTATTCCGACCGTTTTGGCAAGGGTCATCATAGAATATTCATTTAGCGGAACAAAAGCATGTCTGGAAGAAGGAGTTTTGATAATCCAGTCCCCGAGTAGAGTCGTTTCCGTTGCCTGTGCTAGTGTAAAACGCCCATCTTTGGCTTTCATGGAAAACTTCATTTGGACGCCGGCCAAGGAAAACTTATTATCTGTTCGAATCTCTTGCTTTAAAATTTGATCTGGATTCGAGATCTGCAGTTTGAATTTTATTTCATCTGGAATTTCTTCTGGATCTAATGGTGAACCGTACCGGGTTTGTCGGAGACCAAGCTTTCTGAGAGAATGTCCCGATGAAAAAAGTAAAATATACCCCTGAAATCAGAGAAAGAGCGGTTCAATTATTGATTGAATCCGAGAAAGATTATCC
>NZ_VPAV01000042.1:0-8211 GCF_013418995.1 Acinetobacter sp. YH12106 | reverse complement strand
CAATCGGACTTGCAAACGAAGTTTGCATAAGTGCGCTCTTCGAGGAAAACATTACTATACATATAGCACCTTGAATGCATATTCAAGTGCGCTTATGTTAGGGATGGTTTCCCAGGATGATGGTATTTGATTAATGAGCATTACTGAAACTCTAGACAGCAAAATTAAGGCACAGGAAGAAAAGCTGAAACAGCTCAAAGCTCAAAGACAGGCAGCATTGGCAAGAGAGCGTGCCAAAGAGAAAGAACAGGCACGAAAGGATGATACAAGACGCAAGATTTTAATCGGATCCTGTATGTTGAAAATTACCGAAGATGATGAACAGGCGAGAGCAAAACTTATTGCCCAGATGGATAGATATTTAACAGATGAAAGAGATCGTAAGTTATTTAATTTAAATTAGGATTTTTTATGTTTTTCCGAAAAAATGAAGATAAAGAAATTGATCAATATTTCTTTAAAAATGGAACAGATTCCATTCTTAAAGCTGATGTATACCAACTATTTGAACAGTGTATTGCTTATAGTTATGAAGGTAGAGAGGGAATTGGTATTTGTCAAAGTATTCAACTTGAAGTAGATGCAGATCCCAAAATATCTATTTATTCTCTACAAATGAAAGAACTTTTCAGAGATGAAAATATATCTCACTTCGATTGGATCAAAAGTAAAAGTAAAGAAAGTATTCTCAATTTTTTGAAGTATGAATAAAAAGTGTTGATATGACCTTAATTTCGTTTAATTATCAACCATTAGGATTTATATGAGAAATAAATAAGTGAGTAAATCTTTAGAAATTCTTAAATCATCAGCACATAGATGGGTAGGTTGGACAGCACTTGCTACAGCAGTGGCTTTATCTATTACTCTATTGAATGGTAATAGTAAGAGCTTATACCTGGTATTCAATTGGATTGTGAGCATAGGTTATTGGGAAATAGTATTTTTTGTACCTATGCTGGTTCTTCTATTGAACGTAGCATGTGATTTGAAATTAAACCCACTTGTAATTGACCTATGTGTAGGTTCATCAAAATTTTTCTTAAAATCTTTTTATTCACTAGTCGGTTTTTGCATTGTGCTACTGGTAGCTAATTTAATTTTTGGTGATATAAATTATGCTAAATTCTTTGCGATAACAGGATTTACAGCATATTTTGTCAGTATAGCTACACATTGGATGATATTGGATCTTGAATCACAATCAAATGAATTATGTATTGAAAGCTACTATTAATGCACTAAGTATTTAAAAAAATAGGGTTTTTAAAGTAGGCTCTCTTTTTTCTCATATAAGAGATTTATGTTAATTTTCTATATTAGAAAAAAATATATGTTATAAAAACATTGATAAAACTTTAATTTACAATGAAAATAGCGAATCTTTGAGGTATGAAGCCTAATTTTTGAGTTGAGCATGCACGAATTTAATAAAGTCTCATATTTGGTTTACCAAACAACAGATCTTTTTAAATTTAAGCCACTTAGAAATTGGACGAAAATATTTCAAGAACTTCCTCACTTTGCCAGAACTGATAAGAATAGAAACAGATGGCAATGGCTATCTGATGGTTACTATTTTTGGCTTAACTCAGATCATTGGGCTTATTGGTGGGGCAATCAATGGTTTAAAGAATACTTAATTACCCAGTATTATTTACACATTGATAGAACTAGATTACTTGATCTAATTACCAATCCTGATCATATTAAATACTTCTTACTACTTTTAAAGGAGTATCAAGCTATATATGACCAAGCCGTAAAAGAGGGTCGAGAAAGTGAACTAATTTATCCGAGTGTTTGTGCTGTTTTGACATATTTTAGAGATAAATTAGGAGACGGCTTTCCATTCCATGCAATCCTCGCTGAGGATGAATGGAAGGATTTTGATGTCATAGATAAGAGAACTGGTATAAGTTCAATCCCAATGGCTCCAAATTCGAAAGAGCATGAAGCTTTTGGTGGATTATCTAGACCTCAGGTTTGTGTTTTTTATGAGCATAAAGATACTGTTTTATTTAATAAAACAGCTTATTTTCCTGAAACTTACATTAAAAAATGTAGTTAAGTTTAAGAGGATAAAATAATGGACGATATTCTGAAGTTAGCATATGCAGCTCTTGAAAAATGGAGAACTGAGGTTACTGTTGATGATTTTATAAAAGATAATAAACGATTAAATTCTAATAGAAATATTTATAGTCCTAGTGTACGAGAGTTCTTGAGCCATTGTTCTCCTATTGAAAAAATAGAAGAACAACATGTTCTTGATAATGACTTTTCTTCAAGATTTATTCCTCTTTTTGATTTAAAAGTTAAAGAAGAGTTAAGTAATTTTGAAAAAGTATTCGATTTATTAATAGCTAGTTCTAATATTCAAAAACGAGTAGATAAAAATATTTCATCTAATATAACTTCTATTGTAGTTCATTTTAAAAACCATGAAGTACATTTAGATAAACCAAAAGAATCTTTGAAATTAGAAGATCCTGAAGGGATAGACAGATTTTTTAGCCATACCCATTCTAGTTCTGCAAAAACTAAAAAGCCTGTAGAATCAGTAATGAGACATACGTCAAAAATGTTTGATTATGCTAGTTGTTAAAGAGTTAATATGAATATTTATTTTAAAGGTTATCGAGTTTTTAATTTAATTTTTAAACCAACCTTAGAGCTAATAAATTTTCTTGAAGAGTTACATGATAATCCAAATCAAGGAAAATCAGCATATTCAATTCGATCAAAAATACTTCCATATCCTGAAGATGATGATGTAAATAATATAACTGAATTTACATGTTTTGTTAGAGTTGAGTTCAGTTTGAAAGCTGATAAGCTGAAAGAAAGTGAAGCAGAATTTTCTTTTACACACATTGTTGAGCTTATTACAGAGAGTGATCCAGAAAAACACTTAGCTGATGAAAGTTTTATTCAACAAGCTAATCAATTGGCATATGTGTCTTTATCTAATTTCATTGTGAATTTATCTACGAATTGTGGGTTCAATCCAATTTATATACCACTTGCAAAAATGACTGATGACTGATGAACTTGGGTTATTCAGACAATAAAAAACCCCGGCATCCTGCCGGGGTTTTTCATATTGGGTTGCTAAGTATGACTCCTGTCTTACCTCACGTTCCTGGTGCGATCTTTCTTATTCTTGTTGTTTGGAACATCCTGTTCTCTATGGCTTCATCATAGGAAAATTCACCTATCCTGGACAGCCGTAAAGAACCAGAATTTACGTAAGCCCAGGCGTACAAAATAGCCTAAATTTTATCCACAAAAAATGTGGATAATTTTGGACATTGAGGCATTGATAAAATTTGAAAAACCTCAAAATTGACTATTTTTTAAACAATTTTATTGGCAAGAAGTATCAAAACCGCTCATAAAAAAGCCGACTTGTTTCAAAATCGGATTTTTGCGGTTTTTATGATCAGGATTAATTTTTTAAGTAATTGATATTTAAATTAATATACAAGTGTACTTCGTATAATATCCATTATGTTAAATAGGAACCTTAGAACAATAGAAAATTATAATTTCATTGCCATAAGGAAGAATATACTTACAATCCTACGTTCGTTTGTAAAGCAATTTGCTGTGAAGCTAATTCAAGTGCTTTAGATTTCCCTAATGGTTTAATATCAGTGCCTTCAGCATATATAAAATCTACCTTATCAATACCAATTAATCCTAATACTGCTATTAAATATGCTGTAACAGCATCTGTTGGAAGATCTTGATGAAAACCACCACGTGAACTAAAGATAATTGATTTAACACCTTTAATTAATCCTACGGGTGCGGTTTCTGTATATTGAAAAGTTACTCGTGCTCGTGCAATTAAGTCGAACCAGTTTTTTAATTGGGTTGGTACATTTAAGTTATACATTGGTGCTGCAATCAATAATAGATCACAATCTTTCAGCTCTTGAATAAATTGATCAGAGAGAGCTACTGCTGCTTTTACCTCAGGTTTTTCATTCGCCTCTCCACGTAAGGCATTAAATATCTCTAAGTTTAATACTGGTAAGTTCATAGCTCCTAGATCATGTTCAATTATTTGGTCAACATAACCACTTTGCTTACGTCTATATAAATATTTATTAATGAGCTGATTACTTAGAGATTTTTCCTGCATAAAACTAGATTTGATAACTAAAATTCTGTTCATAGTAAGGTTCCTAATATGAATTTTAATTAGATTATCATTGATAAATTGGATACAAAAGTGATAATAAATCAACTCATTGATTCCCAATTGGAACTAATATGCGTGTTAATGATCTGAAAAGTTTGATGGCATTTATTAGTGTTGTTGAACAAGGAAGTTTTACTAAAGCATCAGAAAAATTACATCTGACTCGTTCCGCTGTCAGTAAGATGATTTCAAAGCTTGAGGTACAGCTCGGAGTAGTACTTTTTAACAGAGATACACGTCATTTAGCTCTCACAGAAGAAGGTAGTATTTTCTATGAACATAGCCAGCGGGCTGTACAAGAATTATTAATAGCTGAGACATTATTTGAAAGTAATAATCAAAATATTCAGGGAATGATACGTATCTCTATGCCTGTATTATTTGGACAAAAGTTCATAGTTCCGATATTAAGAGACTTAGCAGATGAACATCAAAATTTGAATATGGTTCTTTCTTTTAATGATCGTTATATTGATTTAATTGAAGATAATTATGACCTAGTGATAAGAATTGGTAATTTAGAAGATAATAGTCAATTAATGGTTAAAAAGATTTCTGAGCATGCAATGTGGCTCTGTGCCACACCTGAATATTTAAAAAGATACCAGGTTCCTGAGAGCATCAAAGATTTAGATAACCATCAGACTATTGGATATTTGAAAAATGGGCAGCTTGAAAAGTGGATATTTCAAAGTTCTCATCATAAAACTATGAAATATTTGCCAAAAAATAAAGTTCAAATGGATGACATAAAAAGCATATTAGATTATGTACTAATGCATGGAGGAATTGGTTGGTTACCTTCCTGGTTGATTCAAGAATATATACAAAGTGGTCAATTAATACACCTACTTACTAACTATTCAAGTACTAACTATCCTATTCAAATTGTATGGAAAAGATCAAATTTCTTACCAATACGTGTTCGTACTACCATTGATAAAATAGCTTCATCAATACAAAAAGATAGCGTCATTAAATAAGATTTATAAGAGAGGAATTCTAAATTGATAGTAATACAAAATCTTTCTAGTTTAATTTTTAAACACGGATTTATTAAGCTTTCCTAAAATTAACATAATACACCTTATACGAAACGCGAAAAAATTTTCTTTTTAAAACAATGTCTTATTGATGTAAAAAAAGCCTAAGCACGCTCTCTTAGGCTGTTTCAGTGATTTTTCGTGTTCCACGCTCAGTAATTGATCAATGTTCCACGGTTTTGTTCAGTTTTAATAAACCTCATCCGGTTTTTTGATGAGTCATTATTTCATGTGATTGCACTGAAATTGGCTCATCAAAAAATTGGAGTCTTGGCTAACCATAGGGAAGGAAAAAACGGCTTAGGAAGCCCCTTTTTTTTGGTTCAGCCTCTACCTGCTCAGGAACAGGGATACGTTTATTCTCGATCACCTCTGATTCTTTAGGGGGCATTGTTATCACGTCTTCTTTTACTGATTCAGGTTTTACTGATCCAAGATCACTAGATTGAGTGACATTGGGTTTTGGTGCTTCCAATAGACGTTGCATTGTTTCAATCTGATTCTGATAGAAAGATTCTCGATTCTTGGCATCATCAAGCTGATTTTTCAGCATGTCTATCTGCTGTCTAAGCAGTAAATTTTCTGCCGAACTTGGACTGTCTATTTTTACAGAATCTTTTACATCTTCTTTTATTGTTGGTTCCCCAAAAACACGGATAGCTTCTGCTAGATCAATCTTATTATCAGAATTTTTACTTAAAATTCCTTTCTTTATGTTGTTGTAAATAGTTTGTCTATTGATGTTGTATAGCTTGGAAAGTTCAAGAACTGTAAGGGTTTTCATTCTGCAAACCGATGTCTAAACTTGTAAAAACTTGTTGTCTATTAAACTGTCTAATAGACAAATGATCAAGCTTAATTTTTAGGCAGATTGGAAGCCAACTTTTTGAAGATATGGGAATAATTCTTCCAATTTATTTGAATCTTGAAGCATTTCGGCAATGCGGACAGCGAATTGTTCAAAGCTTTCTGTGCCTTGAGAGTAGTTATTCATTTCAGGAAGTCTAGAAAGCTTATTTGCGAATAGATGCCGTTGAGCATCGGTCATTTTTACAGATAGATTTATACCTTTTTGACGAGAAATAGCTCCATTAGCTAATTTTTTTTGTTTAAAAGTAAATGAAAATCCTGAAATAGAGCGTCCTTTTTTCTGCTGGTCATATTTAACAGTAATATCTGAAAACTCATTAACTTGCTCAATAGCAATTTCCAGTACACGTCTTTTAAATGCTTCCATTCGAGTGTACTCGTTTACTCCAATACCTAACTGATCTCTAAATTTATTTATTTCGAAAACAGGTGTTTTACCAGTGGATCTCCACTGTATAAGTAATTCATATAAACGTATTGCATAAACACTTTTAAAATCTGAAGTCTTTTTCAAATGATAGCTAGTGAAGTATTGTTCAAAACCATCTATTTTCGTGACATGCTCTATCACTATTCGGGTCAAAGTAACGAATATTCGGCCTTGTCCTTTTTTATAGTTGGCATCTTGGATCCAACGGCTTTTGGTTACGCTTCCATCATCATTAGTAATAGTAAATTGGCGTTTAAATAAAGATTCTTCAGCTTCTATTAATGCTAAATATGCAGCATCAGGTGAAATATTAAATGCTTCAGCATAGCGAGTAGCATTTAATTCTAAAGGTTCATCAGTTGAAAGTCCCTTTCCTGTTTCTCGTGCATCAATAATGGCAATCTGCAATAGACGAGTTTCACTTAAACTTAGACTTTGTAAGGCTTGTATAAGCTTGTTTGATTTTACAATTAGATCTGTCATAAGGTTTTATTTAGCAACTATCTTATTATGTTGCTATAACAACATAATAAATATTTGTTGTCAAATACCGAGGAAACGTTGCTATATAACCGAGGAAACGTTGCTATATAACCGAGGAAACGTTGCTATATAACCGAGGAAACGTTGCTATATAGGTCTGTAAAGCCTTTTGTAGCAAGGCTTACAGCTTGTCTAAAAACATTTAAAAGCTTTAAAAATAATTAAAAACACAAACAAGTAAAAATTGCCCTTGGTTTTCGCTACGCTCAAACTCTATTGAATCTCGCTTTCGCTCGATTCGTCGGGGCAATTTTTGGTTCATATTTTCGTGAATTTGAGAAAAAGCAAAAGCAAGATCAAAAGCAACTCGGAATTCGCTTCGCTCATGAGCTTTTTTTCTCGCTACGCTCGGTTTAGGGATCAAACTTGGAAAGTTCGCACCCATGCGGGATGCTCTGCAATGCAAGTGATTAATGGATAAGGAGCTTGTAATCAGGGAAAGGAAAGGGCAAATTTTCTCAGTTCGCTCGTAGACACTCGCTCTGTTTATCGACTCATGCCACGAGATTTCATTTTAGGCGCATGTTGCTGTGCTTTGAGCTGTTTTTCTTGTCTGAGTTTCATCTGTTGTTCTGCTTTGATCTCATTCACACATTTCTTAATAACTTGATAGGTTGAGTATAGAGTTTGGTATTGCTTGGCTTTGGCCGGATGTTGTTGTTGGTACTGCTTCCAGGCATGCTCTTTGAACTTTTCATTTTCCAATAAATCCTTCACACCATGTTTTTTCTGGTGTTCATGCTGACCTTTCAGCTTTTTGTGTTCCTGGTAAATCGCATCACGTTGGGCTTCCCAAGCTTTTTTTCCAAACAGTAAGGGTTTGTGCTGGGTTAATTCGTTGTGTTGATCGACCAGGCTTTGCAATTTGTCATGACTTTGCTTGAGTCCGCTTTTCACGATCTCCTGGGCAAGCTGCTGATTGAACTCGTTTTGATGTTTGTGGTGCTTGGTCAGGTTTATTTCGGCTTGTTTGAGATTGCGCTGGATAAAATCCAGGTCTAGATTCGCGTCTTTTGCGCTGATTTCGCGTTTTAGCACTTTGCCAAGGGTTTCCCTCTGTTTTTCCTCAAACAGGGCTTTTTCGTCAATTGGTGGCGTTTTAGCGCTATTTT
>NZ_VPAV01000041.1:0-8307 GCF_013418995.1 Acinetobacter sp. YH12106 | reverse complement strand
TTTGGTATTACGTCTAGAAGAAAGATAAAAATCAATGGTATCGCCACGTTGATCGACTGCACGATACAGATAAGACCATCGTCCATTCACTTTTACATAGGTTTCATCAATATGCCACGAGCTCAGATCTGTAGGATTACGCCAATACCAGCGTAAACGTTTTTCTATTTCAGGAGCATAACGTTGAACCCAACGGTAAATAGTCGTGTGATCAACATTCACACCCCGTTCGGCCAGCATTTCCTGCAGTTCACGATAGCTGATGCCATATTTACAATACCAACGAACAGCCCAAAGAATGATTTCACCTTGAAAGTGCCGACCGTGGAAGGGATTCATCTGCGGTATCTCGAAATAAATAAGATATTTAGCTTATCATGTCAGTCTATTTGCAACAGTGCCTTTCGGTCTCTAAGCACTTTTTAAAGGGAACTTCATCGACTCAAATCTCTATTTGCAACAGTGCCATTGGAACTACCTCTCACCTCTGCCACAGTACCTTATAATTTATCTAAATTTAATGTCAAAAATTAATCTAAAACCTTCTTCTTTTTCAGGTGGTTGAATTTCATTATAAAATTTCCTCAACATCCTAAAACTAATTAATCTATGAGGCGGCCTTCTTGTATTTTGTATTACAATTTTATAAAAACTAACATTTATGAATATTGCTATAATATTATAATTACTTATTTCTTCAAAAAGGAATTTTCTTTCATTAACAGAATTAAAATAAGTACTGTCAATCACAAAATTTTTTTCCTCAGAAACAAGCTTTATAATTTCATTTTTGATAATAAAAGTAGTTTTTTTCCTAATTTCGTAAGTTCTTATAAAACCAAACTCTTTTTCTCTTATTTCATCACATGATATATATTCGTAGTCATTTAAATATTTCTTACGAAAATAAGATTTACCTGAAGCTGGACACCCAATTAATAAAAAAATATTATTTTTATTGCGCATATACTGGCTTACCATTAATTAAATAATAATTTAGCTCTTCAATATATCCGGTGCCATTGCATTTTATGCATTTACATGATGGCTTATTTTTACCACTATTAAACAACTCAATAAGCCCCTCCCACTTAATCTGCTCACTAAGAGCATTCTTTCGATCACCATCATTTAAAAAATATATTTTTCTAAAACCATAAATTGCATTTAAACGTTCTGCATCAGTTAGCTCACTATAATTAATATCTAAATTACATATCATTTCATCTTTGAATTTCTTTATAGATTTTTTGATGTGATATAATTTTTTTTCATTGATTATAGCTGTTTTATAAAAAGATGTATCTGTAATTTTTTTATTGATATTTAAAATAAAATTATTTACATCAATAACTTTACCCGAACCCTTACAATATGGACATTTAGAAAAATATTTATTAAACGTATTTTCAGTAATAACTTTTGTTCCTATTAATTTTTTCTTATAATCAACAATTCTTAGAGAGTGAAACTGTGGAATACCCTTCTCAAACACTACCAATGTATTCCCTCCTAATAAAAATGCCAAGTCAATATCATCAATTTCACAAAAAAAATCGAAATATAAGTCCTGAAAAAAGGTAGGTTTTAAATTTTTAATATTAATAGTATTATTGTTCCACAAACAAGAGACCACTCCTATTCTTAATAACTCGCTAATAATTGATTTAAAATTATTTTTTGAAATAACACCATTGTTATAAATATCATCAATAAATGGGCAAAAAAATACTCTTTTATCTTTTAGAAAAGATTTCAATGAAGAAAAATCCCTATAAGTCGTTAAATTTTTTGTAGTTTTAAATTCAAAATTATTAAAATAATTTCTAATATTTTCAAAATAAAAGTCATCCTGCCATTGATTACAAATCAAATTACTATTATTCATTATACTTATTGGATAGCTTTTATTTTCAAAAAAATCCTTCTTTTTAAATTCTTCCTGCTTACCTTGAAAAATTAATTCGCCTCCATCCATGCCAGATTTTGGTCCAATTTCAATTATATAGTCAGAATTATCAATAAACATTTCATTATGTTCTACAGCAATAATCGTACAATTCGTGTCTAAGAGATCACTAAATAATTTTAAAATATTTATACAATCAGGAATGCTCAACCCTTTTGTAGGTTCATCTAAAAAAATAAATTTATGAGTATTTTTTTGATATTTTTTAAGTAAGTATTTTGATAGTTTTACTCTTTGGCATTCACCACCACTTAAAGTAGATGTTGTTCTTGCTAGTGTTAAGTATCCCGCCCCCATTTTAATCAATAAATCACACAATTTATTTACTGTAGGGCTAATATTCAAGCTAATTAATTTACTAAGTGGTAGATTTAAAAGTTCATGAATATTATAACTATTTATCTTAACTGATAAAGTATAGTTATTAAATCTAGCACCAAAACACTTACTACAAGTTAAATCATTATATATTCCACTGCCATTACAAAGATCACATGAACCTTCTGGTGTATTAAATGAAAAGTGGCTAATATTGAATCCTAATTTTTGAGAAAGATTACTTTGAGTATAGTATTTTCTGATTTCATCAAATATACCAGTATATGATGCTATAGTAGATCTAGAGTTTTTTGAAATATCATCTTGACTGGCATATATTACATCTATTTCATCTTTATTTTTTTCTATCTCTGAAATAATTGCCTTAACTAGACTTGATTTACCACTACCTGAAACCCCAACTACTGAAACTAATGAATTTAAAGGAATATTTATACTTACATATTTTAAATTATTTTTGTTCAAATCTTTAAAGGAAATAAATTTTTTTAATTCTCTTTTAGATCTAGAATAAATTAATTCTGAATAAAAACTATTTTTTGATATATACCCACTTTTATAACCATTATTTTCAAAATGAATATTGTAATCAGAACTTTTAATAACATAATTTGAATGATCAATTAAAATAATAGTATTTCCATTATTATTCAATTCTTTAATTACATCTATTACATTAAATAAATCACTTTTAGCTAATCCAGATGAAATTTCATCTAAAACAATTATTGAATTTTTAATATCATCAGATAAGTATCTAATTATTTTTAATCGCTGTAGTTCTCCACCACTTAATTCTTCTGTGGATTGGTTTAATCTTAGATAAGATAGCGACAATTTATAAAATTCATTAATAATTTTTAAAACTTTATCATCTTCAATATAATCTTTTATGTTTTTAATTTGAAGTTGATTAAATTCATAAAAATTTAACCCCTTATATTTTACTGCATTACACTTATAGTTATATCCTGTACCATGGCACTCTTCACATTTTTCATAACCTATATACTGGCTTATGAATTCATTGTCTTTCTTACTTAATAACTTCGAATTAATCAAGTCAATTAATTTAGTTCTAATCTCAGGACTCAAATCATAAAATAAAACATCAAGATTCTCTTTACCTACAGTTTTTTTTACTTCTGAATCTTGTAAATAAATATATTTATAGGCTTTACCAGTGTGAGGTATATTTAAAAAATTATTAGAAATACTAATATTTTTATTAATTAACTTTTCGAAATCTACTTTACTTACCTTACCTGAACCATTACATGATTTACATTTTCCATTATATTCACTTAATTCAGACTTTGTAAATAAAGATTTATTTTTTACTTGATATTCTGTATAACAATTTTCACAAAAAGTTTGAATTGAGAAATCAAAAACCTTTTTACCTTGTTTTAAAATTATAATCTTTTTTATATTATTTTCATTTACTAAAAATTTTTCAATCTCGACAAATAAATCCATTCCTTTTGAGTTATTTATTTTCCCCTCATCAATTCTTTTAAAGTTTGAGTCAAAATATTTATTTAGACCATACTCCTCTACTATTTTTTTATTAGTATTATTTATTTCTTTATTGCGCTCTTTAATTTTATAAAGTATAAGACTATCTTTATCAATTATTTTGTAAAAAACATTCAGAGGGCAACTATTATCTACATGTGCACCACAATGACATATAATTTCTCCATATTTTATAAAAATTTCCTTAATATTTTCATTTAATTTTGACACTGTGCTTACATTTGATACCTCACTTTTTCTTATAGTTTTCTGTGAAACACCATAAACTTGGTCTAATATTTCTAGTCTATCGAAGTTCTTTCTATTATATAATTCATGTTCTGTCGCAATATTATTCTCAATTCTATATCTTCTTTCTTTTTCATTAAGGATTACATCAAACATTAAAGTACTTTTTCCAGCACCGCTGACCCCACTTATACTTGTTATCTTATTCTTTGGTATCTCTACGCTAATATTTTTCAAGTTATTTTCACGTACATTCAAAGTTCTAATACTGTGACTCATCATTCGCACTCTTTATTTATCATATTTTGGTTTTAATAATATGAACAAATATTTATGAACATGAGAAGATTCAATTAACTCCTCAATTGTTTCAAATTCATTTTTTCCCGAAAAATCAAATACTAATGGGTAATGTATTGGGATTTTCTTTATACTAACCCTAAAACCTACTTGATAAAATATTTTAGCTATTTGATTAATAGAATAATCGTAAGCATTATATTTTTCCTCATTTATTATACGTTTTTTCCTCTTAATCCAAGTTGGATTATCTATATGACAACCTATAGTAAATATATAATAACCACCTTTATTTAATTTTTCATAAATTTCTAATGCATGAGCATCTATGTTTTGAATTGTATAAACTACTTCTTGAGAAAATATTATATCCTGCGATAAATTTTCTATTTCCTTAAAAGATTCATAATTTATAAATTTAACATTACTCAATTTATTATTATAATTACTATAAATAATCAATTCATCTTGTATTTCAACACCTATACAGTTAATGTCTTTATGTAGAAAATTAAACAGTTCTAAAAAACCACCGTCTCCAGATCCAAAATCTATAATATTTTTTACTTTACTTAAATCAAGTAGAAAGTTTGTTTCATTAATAACAGAATACCAAAATGTAAAATTTGATTTATTTCTTAAATATCTTGGGATTTTGTGCCTAATTTTGTTCATAAAGCAAAACTAACAAATATTTCTCTTGTAAATAGTTTCTGACTAACATCAATACCTATAGAGCATTCATTTCGATCATGTAAAGTAGCCTTATTATCATGAATAAGAATATCACCAATATCTAAAAAAATATTTTTTTTCAAATCTTCGCAATGCATAAGAAATTGATAAATCATTTTACCTTCTTCATATGATTGTTTTAATTTATGATATTGGTAATAATACATTATTCGATCATAATCAAATCTTACTTTATATTCGTTGTTTTCTTTATATAAAATATTAGATTTCAAATCTATTATTTCTTTATTTTCGGAGTCGAAATTTATACCCTTAGAAATCATTGGAACCTTAGTAGTTAGTAATTTTTCCAAAAGTTCAGGGTTTTCATAACGAAGTTTTCTGATTAGTTCTCTTATTACAACAATACCATTTTCAACTTTAAATAGTGGATCTTTTTTAATAACTTGTATAAATCCAATATTGGGCTGACTATTAATATCAACAGCATCATCATTATGTAAAACTAAATTATTTGTTGCACATCCAGTGTAATTGCAATCTACCTTAATCCCAGTATGTTCAACGCATCCATAATAATTTCCAAAAAACCGAATCAATGCTTCTAAATGATTCATGGTTCTAAAAGGAGTATTTTTTAAAACCACAAACTTTTCATTTTCCAATATTTTTTTTAGAGAATCAATTAAGAAAAGAAAATCTTGTTCATTTGAAAGAAGTTTATAAATCTTTAATGGATCATCTTGAAACTCTAGCCAATTTAAAATATTGGCATAGAGTTTATCAGAAAGTAACAATGTAGCCATTATCGGCAACTACTTCCATTACCTGAACGACAACCGCATGAGGCAGCAGCTTCGCCTCTGAAGCCTAATTCAGTTCTATTAAAATGGTAGCTATATAGCTTTTTAGTTAATTCAAACCCTTGTTCTAAAACAGTTTCATTTTCCTGTTCTGTTAGACCAAAATATGGATAATGATGGATAAATGATCCTTTAATTTTATTACAATCTTGGAAGTATTTTCGAGTATCTAGAATATGAATATGCCAAAACTCGTCGACTAGTTCACTAGGAGCAAAAGATAATTCTTCGTAATGCACCTGTAAAGTTAACCATTCCTGATATAGTTTGATTGTATGATTAATTTTTTCTTCAGACCAGCCGTATTCTTTCTGAAGTTTATATCCGTGTGGTGTAAAGTCTAATTCCGCTACTTTCTGTAGAGTTGAGTTAATAACATTTTGATTTACGATAAATTCATTCGAAAAATCTGTATTTATTAAAGCTCTTGAACTTAAACGAAATATATCTGCTTTACCCTGTGAATAGAAATTTTCAGCATACCCCATCTTTTTTTCCTAATTTTGTTTTAACGTTCTGTAATTATACTCATTTTTGTATTAATTAATAGTTGAAACAACAAGTACTGTTACAAATAACTATTAATGATAATGAGGATTGTTCTGGCTAAAGGTGCACCAGATAAATTCCTTCCATGATTGGCATTTTCAAGGTGAAGTATGTCTAAAATTTTTTAAATACAATAAGAGAAATTAATAGGTGGAACCAAGAAAATGAGTTAGCTTAAGAGAATGTGCATCATGCCCAGGATACTGAGGGCAGTCCATCTCTTTTTAAATACCTGTACACAGCCTGCCGGCTGATACCAAATGCTTTTGCTAGATCAACTTTGGATGAATACTTCTTTTCGTCCCAAGCTTGTCGCAGGGCTTGGGCCTGATCAGGATGGCACTGTTGCAAATAGAGATTTGAGTCGATGAAGTTCCCTTTAAAAAGTGCTTAGAGACCGAAAACCCTGTTGATTAGACACACTTCACCCAGAGGCTGACCATAATAAAATGACGATGCTTGTCCTTTACGCAGTGCACGCATGACTTCAGTCCCTTTAATTGTGGCATAAGCCGTTTTCATAGATTTGAATCCTAGCGTGGCCCTGATGATCCGCTTTAACTTGCCATGATCACATTCAATGACATTATTTTTATACTTAATCTGCCTGTGCTCAATATCTACTGGACATTTTCCTTCTCGCTTTAACCGTGATAAAGCCTGGCCATAGGTCGCTGCTTTATCTGTATTGATAACCCGTGGAATTTGCCATTTTTTCACCGTATTGAAGATCTTTCCTAAAAAACAATAGGCTGATTTACTGTTCCGTCTAGCGGAAAGGTAAAAGTCAATCGTATGACCACGTTGATCAACTGCACGATACAGGTAAGTCCATCGCCCCTTCACTTTGATATAAGTCTCATCCATATGCCATGAATGTAAATCTGTAGGATTACGCCAATACCAGCGTAACCGTTTTTCCATTTCTGGAGCATAACGCTGAACCCAACGATAAACTGTACTGTGATCCACATTTACGCCTCGTTCAGCAAGCATTTCCTAAAGTTCACGATAGCTGATGCCATATTTACAATACCAACAAACAGCCCAAAGAATGATTTCCCCCTGAAAATGTCGACCATGGGAAAGGATTCATATGCTGCACCTTTAGCTAAAACAGTCTTCAGCTTACCATTCGTGGTTATTTGCAACAGTGCCTGCAAAAGTCTATCAATTTCCATTGTAAGCTTAAGTGAAATCAACTTTTAAGATCTTTTAGTGGCTAAGTAAAATTTTAATTGGATAACTCGCCTGCTTTTAAATAGCGGTATACCGCTTGTCGACTAATTCCAAATGCCTGACCTAATGCCATTTTTGAAGGGTACTTCCCCTCCTTCCATGCTTGCCTTAAAGCTTCAGCCTGTTCAGGCTTCAATTTATGTACCCGGCCTTTGTACTTCCCTTGAGCAGAGGCGAGTTTAATTCCTTCTTTTTGCCGCTCTAAAATGATCTCACGTTCGAACTGTGCAAAAGCACCCATCAGTTGCAGCATCAAATTATCCATTGGGGTAGATTGAGCGGTAAAAGTAATATTTTCTTTTACAAATTGGATGGCGATTCCCCTTTTAATCAGTTTATCTACTTCAGTGACCAAATCTTTTAGGCTTCGTGCAAAACGATCCATGGAATGTACAATCACTTTGTCTCCTTCCCGGACATAATTCAACATTTCCTGAAATTTCGGTCGGTCGGTATTTGGCACTGTTGCAAATAGGCTGACATGATAAGCTAAATATCTTATTTATTTCGAGATACAGCAGATGAATCCCTTCCACGGTCGGCACTTTCAAGGTGAAATCATTCTTTGGGCTGTTCGTTGGTATT
>NZ_VPAV01000003.1:0-265981 GCF_013418995.1 Acinetobacter sp. YH12106 | reverse complement strand
GTAATTTGATCATTAAGCAGCATTGAATCGCTGTATCGGAGTAGGTTTGATTTCGACCTTGCTTGCCTTGTGATTGTGCATACCACTGAGTCTTTGGATCAAACCAAATGGAAATATTACCTCGGTTAATTAAGGCTCGGTTATAGGATGACCAATTGGTTGTACGGTAGATTTTAGAGGCAGGCTTATTCATTTTGAAATTATATTGCTGAATAAGCTTTTGATGCTAGGTTTGTGCAACAAAGCCGTTAAATATTATTTTGGGGTTAAATCATAGTCGCATAAAAAGTAATAGGCAAGCTGTTTTAAGAGCGATTACAACTCAACTATCTAAGCACAAAGGAACAGTACCCAAAAGTGAATTACAGAGTTTATTGAGCAAATGGAGCAACGTAGATGCAGAGGGTAAAAAGATACCATATTGTGGAGTAGCTATATTTTATCTTAAAAATAAGATTTCAAAAGCTTCATAATTTTAGTTAAAAATTACTTTTTAAAGAAATGTAAAAAAACAAGTATTCATGCTTAGTTTTTTGTGCGATTCATCATGTTCCACAACATAGATTAGCTAAATTCAGCCAATTTTTAGTATAAATATCCTAAGAATATTGCCCATACTATTTGATAACTAATGTTTTGGGGTTCAGGGGGTCGCCCCTGACAAGCCCTGTTGCGTACCAAAAATCGATCCGTAGGATTAATTTTTGTAGCTACAGGTAGGCTTGCTTAATTAACTTCATTAATAACGTGCTTATACACGATTACTAACAGCTACTCCTCTAAAAAACAGTACGACATATTTTGTCGTATCTTCCTATGAGAGAGATTGACTAAAAAACATATATCTAGCAAAGTTATTTCAACATTAAAAATGAAAGCTAAATATATGAATTATCAACTACTTTTTCAAAAATTTGTACACTTATATCCAATTTCCAAAACTTTACGTTTTGAATTGATTCCACAGGGTGCAACGCAGAAATTTATTACAGAAAAACAAGTCTTGCTACAAGATGAAGTCAGAGCACGTAAATACCCTGAAATGAAACAGGCAATTGATGGCTACCATAAAGACTTTATCCAACGTGCACTCGGCAATATTGATAGCCAATCATTTGAACAGGCATTACAGACTTTTCAAGAATTATTTCTCCGTTCTCAAGCAGAAAGATCGACTGAAGCCTATAAAAAAGAATTCGAAACAACGCAAACGAAACTGAGAGAGTTAATCGTTAATAGTTTTGAGAAAGGCGAGTTTAAACAAGAATATAAATCTCTTTTCGATAAAAATTTAATCACCAATTTATTAAAGCCTTGGGTCGAAAAACAGAGCCAAACAGGTGACAACAACTACACCTATCATAATGACTTTAATAAATTTACTACCTACTTCTTAGGTTTCCATGATAATCGTAAAAACATTTATAGCAAGGAACCCCACAAAACTGCCCTTGCCTATCGTTTAATTCATGAAAATTTACCTAAATTTTTAGAAAACAATAAAATTTTACGCAAAATTCAAAATGATCACCCAGCATTATGGGAACAACTGCAAGCACTTCATCACACCATGCCACAACTGTTTAATGGTTGGGATCTTTCGCAATTGCTGCAAGTGTCATTCTTTAGCAATACCTTGACCCAAACAGGGATTGACCAATACAACACCATCATTGGTGGTATTTCTGAAGGTGAAAACCGTCAGAAGATTCAAGGTATTAATGAACTCATTAATTTATATAACCAAAAACAGGACAAGAAAAATCGTGTCGCAAAACTTAAACAACTCTATAAACAAATTTTAAGTGACCGTAGTACCCTATCTTTTTTACCACAACAATTTGCAGATGATGCTGAGCTGTATCATGCAATCAATATGTTCTACTTGGACCATTTACACTATCAAAGCATGGTCAATGGTCACTCTTATACGCTCTTAGAACGTGTCCAATTGCTCATCAATGAATTGGCCAACTATGATTTGAGTAAAGTCTATTTAGCACCGAATCAACTGAGTGCTGTTTCACATCAAATGTTTGGAGATTTTGGTTATATCAGTCGTGCATTGAGCTACTATTATATGCAAGTGATACAACCTGATTATGAGCTGTTATTAGCAAGTGCCAAAACAACCGCCAAAATTGAAGCAATCGAAAAATTAAAAACTGCATTTTTAGATGCCCCACACAGCCTAGTGGTGATTCAAGCTGCCATTGATAAGTATCTGCAATTACAACCAAGTAGCAAGCCACATACACAATTGACCGACTTTATTATTTCCTTGCTCAAACAATACGAAACTGTAGCGGATGATCAAAGCATTAAAATCATTAATATTTTTAGTGATATTGAAGGCAAATATAGCTGTATTAAAGGCCTAGTCAATACTGAGTCTACGTCTGAGTCGAAACGTGAAATATTACAAAATGAAAAACTGGCGACTGATATTAAAGCCTTTATGGATGCCATTAACAATGTCATAAAATTACTTAAACCATTTGCACTGAATGAAAAGCTGGCTGCAAGTGTAGAAAAAGACGCTCGTTTTTATAGTGATTTTGAAGAAATTTATCAGGCATTATTGGTATTTGTACCACTGTATAACAAAGTCCGCAATTACATTACGCAAAAACCGTATAGCACTGAAAAATTTAAACTGAATTTTAATAAACCCACTTTACTGAGTGGTTGGGATGCCAATAAAGAAGCCGATAATTTAAGTATTTTGCTTAGAAAAAATGGCAATTATTATTTGGCGATCATGGACACAGCCAAAGGCGCGAATAAAGCCTTTGAGCCAAAGGCACTAAATCAACTCAAAGTCGATGATACTACCGATTGCTATGAAAAAATGGTCTATAAGCTGTTGCCAGGACCAAATAAAATGTTCCCTAAAGTCTTCTTTTCGGAAAGTCGTAAAGCACAATTTAATCCACCACAACACATCATCGAATCATACAACAAAAAAGAGCATATTAGCAGTGAAGCCCATTTTGATCTTAAAAAATGCCATGCACTGATTGATTGGTTTAAACAATGTATTGAGTTACATGAAGATTGGAAGCACTTTAATTTTAAATTCTCACCGACGTCTCAATACAGCAACATCAGTGATTTTTATAAAGAAGTCAGCGAACAAAATTACAAAGTCCATTTCCAAGACATTCCTGCCGACTATATTGAGCAATTGGTGGCTGAAGGCAAACTGTATTTGTTCCAGATTTATAACAAGGACTTTTCACCACATGCCAAAGGCAAAGAAAATTTACATACTATGTATTTTAAAGCCTTATTTAGTGAGGAAAATTTAAAACAGCCTGTCTTTAAACTGAGTGGCGAAGCAGAAATGTTCTACCGCCCTGCCTCACTACAATTGGAAAACACCACTATTCATAAAGCGGGGGAAGCAATGGTGGCGAAGAATCCATTGACACCAGATGCCACTCGTACTTTGGCTTATGACATTATCAAAGATCGACGTTTTACCACCGACAAATATTTGTTGCATATCCCGATTAGTTTAAATTTTCATGCACAAGAATCGATGAGTATTAAAAAGCATAATGACTTAGTCCGTCAGATGATTAAACATAATCATCAAGATCTGCATATCATTGGAATCGACCGTGGTGAAAAGCATCTACTCTATGTCAGTGTGATCGATTTAAAAGGCAACATTGTCTATCAAGAAAGCCTAAACAGTATTAAATCGGAAGCGCAAAATTTTGAAACGCCTTATCATCAACTATTACAACATCGTGAAGAAGGTCGTGCGCAAGCCCGTACTGCATGGGGAAAGATTGAGAATATTAAAGAACTCAAAGATGGCTATTTAAGTCAAGTGGTGCATCGTATTCAGCAGTTAATCTTAAAATACAATGCGATTGTGATGTTAGAAGACCTCAATTTTGGATTTAAACGTGGTCGTTTTAAAATTGAAAAACAAATTTACCAAAAATTTGAAAAAGCCCTGATTCATAAGCTCAATTATGTGGTTGATAAATCTACCCAAGCTGATGAACTTGGTGGCGTACGAAAAGCCTATCAATTGACCGCCCCATTTGAATCATTTGAAAAATTAGGTAAACAATCAGGGGTGTTATTTTATGTCCCTGCTTGGAACACCAGTAAAATTGATCCTGTCACTGGTTTTGTCGATTTGCTCAAACCAAAATATGAAAACCTAGACAAAGCCCAAGCCTTTTTTAAAACTTTTGATAGCATCATTTTTAATGCCAAAAAAGACTATTTTGAATTTAAGGTCAATTTAAATCAGTTTGCAGGACTGAAAGCACAAGCGGCTCGAGCTGAATGGACAATTTGCTCCTATGGTCCTGAACGCCATGTGTATCAAAAGAAAAATGCCCAGCAGGGTGAAACAGTCATTGTAAACGTGACTGAAGAATTAAAAGCCCTGTTTGCAAAGAACAATATTGAAGTTGCAGAAGGTGTTGAACTGAAAGAAATGATTTGTGCCCAAACACAAGTCGACTTCTTTAAACGTTTGATATGGCTATTACAAGTATTGTTGGCACTGCGTTATAGCAGCAGTAAAGATAAACTCGATTATATCTTGTCGCCTGTTGCCAATGTACTAGGTGAGTTTTTTGATTCACGCCATGCATCGACACACTTACCACAAGATTCCGATGCCAACGGTGCATACCATATTGCTTTAAAAGGTCTATGGGTGATTGAACAACTCAAAACTGCTGCAAATACGGAGAAAGTAAATCTTGCCATTAGCAATGATGAGTGGCTACGCTTTGCGCAAGAAAAACTATATCTGACTTAAATCGTAATGCCCGAATAGTTTTTCTATTCGGGCTTTCTATTTCAGTATCGAGGAGCATACTGATGGAACACTTTATCAATATTAGTTTACTCAACGATTTTATTTTTTGCCCCTATTCCATTTACTTACACAATGCCTATATGGGCTTAGATGAAAAACAATATCACGATATCCCTCAAACTAAAGGAAAGCACGCACACCAAAGTATTGATCACGCTACACATAACACCAGTGCACATATTTTACTCGGTACAGAAGTCTATAGTGAGCGTTATGGCTTGACTGGCAAAATTGATATGTTTGACATTAAGAAAGGCAAACTTACAGAACGCAAAAGAACCATAAAAACCATTTACGACGGCTATAAATTACAACTCTATGCGCAATATTTTTGCCTCACTGAAATGGGCTATGAGGTCAAAAGTTTAAATTTTCATTCTTTAACGGATAATAAAAATTTCCCTCTACCCTTACCTGATGCAGAGATTACCGCATGGTTTGAAGATCATATTTTAAAATTTACGTCCTATCATCCATCTCAAGATCTTGTGGCTAATCCCAATAAATGTCGTTTTTGTATTTATAACAATTTATGTGACAAAACAGAATAAGGACCAAATATGCTGAATTTATCTGATATAGAACAGCGTAATATCATTTTATTGCATAGTTTTGATGGCGAATATAAACTCAAAGTGTCTTTAGGCAATATTCAAATTGAAAACCAAGAAGGCGAAGTTCTAACTAAACTTAGCCGACAAACGACCTTAGCACTTTTTATTATTGGGCATTATACGCTCAGCAGCCCATTGATTGATCACTGCCAAAAGAATGCTATTGCTTTAACCGTCTTTAATACGCATTTACGCCCGATTTTCTTTCTATCTCAAGGAGCAGAGGCCAATTTTCTATTAAGGCAAAAGCAGTATCAGATATCAACAGATTTAGCTTTTGAGTTTGCTCAAAAAATTGTTGCCAATAAAATCCTTAACCATGTACATCTACTGAAATTAAAAAGAAAAAAATCTGATAAATTGAAAGATGCATTCGTACAACTACAAAATTATCACGATGCGATCATAGATACACAAGGTTTAGATCAACTCATGGGGATTGAGGGTAATTGTGCCAAATTATATTTTAAGCATCATTTTGAAGCCATTGATTGGAAAGGTCGAAAACCGAGATTAAAAATAGATCCCATTAATGTGGTTCTAGATATGGGTTATACCCTGTTATTTAACTACATCGAAACCAATGCAAAACTCTTTGGATTTGATCCCTATGCAGGGGTATTACATCAACTTTGGTTTAAACGAAAATCTTTAGTTTGTGATTTGGTCGAGCCATTTCGCTGTATTGTGGATCAACAAGTTCTAAAAAGTTTTCAACTTAAACAATTTCAGCATGATCATTTTACTGTGATCAAGCAAAGGTACGTATTACAAAATCAACATATTAAAAAATATAATGAAATTTTAATGACCAGCATTTTAGTGCATAAATCTGAAATATTTGTTTTTATTCAACAGTATTACCGTTGTTTTATGAAGCAACAGCCTGAACGTTATGAAAACTTCGAGTTCATTCAGGAGGAATAAATCCATGATTATTGTCAGTTATGATATTAGCGATAATAAGTTACGCACCCAATTTTCACACTTTCTAATGGAATATGGTGATCGATTACAGTACTCCGTCTATGAAATCAAAAACTCAAATCGCGTATTAAATATTATTACTGCAGAGATCGAAAATAGATTTGAAAAACGCTTTAGCAATGCTGATAGTGTGTTAATATTTAGATTCCATGAACGAGAATTAATTCGTTATGGTCATGCAACACACAGAACAATGCGTTTAGTGTCGTTGTAGCTGCAAACCTCCGTCTTCATGCCAAAAATGATGCACTTTAAGGAGATATTTGATGTTTTTTCTGTATTTTTTTAGAGAATATCAATATTTTAGCTTTATTTTAATGCAAAAACGGGGCTAACAGCCTTTTAAATTTCTACTGTGTGTAGATCAATATTCCACTGCTGTGAACTTGCAGGGCTAACAGCCTTTTAAATTTCTACTGTGTGTAGATAGCAAAAGCCAATTTTAAGCCTGGTTTGGCTAACAGCCTTTTAAATTTCTACTGTGTGTAGATGAGTGGCTTTACGCAAGTTCTGGTAGGGCTAACAGCCTTTTAAATTTCTACTGTGTGTAGATAATAGGGTTCTTCTATTTCGCCAAGTGGCTAACAGCCTTTTAAATTTCTACTGTGTGTAGATCTCTAAGTGGTCATAACGACATTCATGGCTAACAGCCTTTTAAATTTCTACTGTGTGTAGATAATTTACCCTATTGATTTACCCCTTGGGCTAACAGCCTTTTAAATTTCTACTGTGTGTAGATGCTCAAGCCTAAGCGTTTACGTTCAATGGCTAACAGCCTTTTAAATTTCTACTGTGTGTAGATATTAAACAGTGCGTTGTTCCATCACCGTGGCTAACAGCCTTTTAAATTTCTACTGTGTGTAGATCTTGGTCGTGTTCGTAGTGAAGTGTGGGCGGCTAACAGCCTTTTAAATTTCTACTGTGTGTAGATCTTCCTGAATCTACATTAATAAGCACGAGGGCTAACAGCCTTTTAAATTTCTACTGTGTGTAGATCTGAAAAGTCTGAACCATTTTTTTTTATGGCTAACAGCCTTTTAAATTTCTACTGTGTGTAGATCTGAACTGGCGTGTCGCCCTCCTTAAATGGCTAACAGCCTTTTAAATTTCTACTGTGTGTAGATTTATTACGGCGTTAGTTCATCGAATTGGGCTAACAGCCTTTTAAATTTCTACTGTGTGTAGATCTTCAATTTAAGACTTATGCGCCAGAAGGCTAACAGCCTTTTAAATTTCTACTGTGTGTAGATTATTGTTGAGCGTAATTCATTACCAAAAGGGCTAACAGCCTTTTAAATTTCTACTGTGTGTAGATTGCAGCTCCACCATCGGCTCAAGATATGGCTAACAGCCTTTTAAATTTCTACTGTGTGTAGATCAGATTCTAAATTACGTTCAAAGGTCGGCTAACAGCCTTTTAAATTTCTACTGTGTGTAGATGTGATGAGTGAGTGGGGTTATCGCTCGGCTAACAGCCTTTTAAATTTCTACTGTTTAAATCCAAAGATAACAACTCAACCTACTTAAAAAAATCTTTTCTATTTTTCCCTCATTTTATACTTTTAGACTTGTCTATTTTTTTCTTTTGCTAAGCTTCTCATTAAGCAATCTTGCTTAACTATAAAAATAAGGAGTAGACAGACAATGTCTATTGCAAAACTTTATCGAGTAAAAGATCTCGTAAACTATCCAGCACGTACTGGTAAGGTCTATGTAGACCGTTCTGGTCGAACACGAACACTCTCCCATCGTGATGCAACCACTGGATTACTGAACATTTCAGAGTCCATGCTTTGGAAGCTTGTAAAGCGTGGGGATTTCCCTGCCCCCACTTATATTACTGCAAGTATGCCAACATGGTCTGAGAATCAAATCAATGAATGGTTAGCAAGTAAAAATAGAGCTGCATAGCGACTATTTTATTTCTCTTAAAGCCTGTCACTAGACAGGCTTAAATATATATAAATTATATTTAGGTCTGAGTCTCGGTTTACCCATAAGCTCATATAAGTGATCCGCCCAATCCTGCATCATATCTCTTCGCTCTTCTAAATATTTTGCTCGGTTATAAGCAAGTCCATTTGGATCTTTAACTCGATGTGCCAGTTGATGCTCAATATAATCGATACGCTTCTTTAAGACTTCATCAAGGATTGTTCTTGCTGATGCTCTAGATCCATGGGCTGTATGCTTTCCTGCAAAGCCTAATCTTTCAAGTGCTTTATTCATGGTATTTTCAGAAATATAGTTCTTTCCATCCCGTCCAATAAAGAAGTATTCACTATCGGGATATAAGTCAATGATGGATTCAAGCAATTCAATAGCTTGTATTGACAGTGGTACGATATGATCTTGCTTAGTTTTACTGCTTACAAATTTTAAGCATCGTTCATCTTTATAATAATATGCTTTCTTAAGGCTTCTAATCTCTCCAGGGCGTTGAAAGATCAACAAAGAGATCTTGAGTGCCACTTGCGTCGTAATCATGCTTCTAGGGAACTGCTCAGGGTAAATCCATATCGCTTTGACTAATGCACTTAAGTCTTTCGCCTCAGTTACGGCTGGATGGTTTTTTTTCGGTGGTGTAGGTAATTCAATATCTTCAATCGGGTTGTAAGTTATGAGTTTTCTTTTTCTAGCAAATTTAAAGATTTGATTTAAGTCGGACTTTAATCTTTTAGCAACAGCATAAGCTTTTCTCTCAAGAATAGGCTGAAATACCCGATCCTCCAGTAGCTCCAATGTTAATTGATCAAAACTCAACTTCCCTATATATGGCAGTGCGTCATGCTCTAAGCGACGAATTGTTTCGCTGTCTTGCTTTTGTTCTACTTTTCGCTTGTCTAGCCATTTAGATGCAATCACGGCAAAGGTATTTTCTATTTCATGTCGGCGTTGGTGTTTAGCTTGTAAACGTTTTGTTGTTGGATCAATCCCCTGTTGAATAAGTATCTTGTACTCATCTCTAATTCTACGTGCATCTTCTAAAGAGATTTCGGGATACGTACCGAGGGATACTTCATTGCGCTTGTTTGTATATGGGCGGGTATAATTAAATATCCAATACCGACTACCATTCGGATCAACACGAAAGTAAAGATTTCCACCATCACCAATCTTTATGCTCTTTTGAGGATCAGCTTTCAGTTTTTTAATTTGTAGTGCTGTGAGCTTATTTTGAGTACGTGCCATGATAAAAAACCACGCAAAAAAATGTAGTAAGTTTTAACTTACTACATTTCTTACTACTTTATAACCGTCGATTTACGTCAAGTGTCAACGTGCGTCGTACCGTTATATTCCAACATTAACCAATATAATCAATCGCTTATATTGTGCTAAGCAATGTTGGAAAGTTTTGTATGGCGGAAGCGGTGAGATTCGAACTCACGGAGGACTCACACCCTCGTCGGTTTTCAAGACCGGTGCATTAAACCGCTCTGCCACGCTTCCATGGGCGCAATAATACGGCGCTTTTATGTAACTGACAAGTGAAAGTTACAGTGAATCTGATTAACTGCATATAGTTTCATCAAATCCCTACAATTTGGCGGCCAATTCGGCTCCTTCACGAATGGCACGCTTGGCATCCAGCTCGGCAGCCAGTTTAGCCCCACCAATAATATGATATTGTGCCAAGGTATTTTCCCCGGCAAGTGGCATCAAATCTTTTACCGACTCCTGTCCTGCACACACCACAATACTATCCACACGCAATAATTGAGCGTGGCCATCCACCTCAATCCATAAGCCTTCATCGGTAACAGATTTATATTGCACACCGCGCAACATGCGCACCGCGTGTTTTTTTAATTGGGCACGATGTACCCAGCCTGAAGTCTTGCCTAGGCCTGTGCCAAGCGGTGTCTTTTTACGTTGTAATAAATAAATTTCACGAATAGGTGCTTCAATTTCTGCACCTTGCATGCCGCCTTCACTGACATAATTTGGATTCGGGTCTACACCCCATTCACGTTTCCATTCATTCACTGGTTGCGGCTGTACCTGATGCGGCGGCTTTAACAAAAACTCGGACACATCAAAACCAATACCGCCTGCACCAATGACTGCAACACGATCTCCGACTGGCGCACCGCGTAGTACTTCTGCATAAGACAAGACTTGCGGTGCCTGACTGCCTTCGATCTTAAGCGCTCGCGGCACGACACCAGTCGCGACAATGACTTCATCAAAACCTTCACGTTCCAGCTGTTCACGGTTCACTTGGGTATTTAATCGCACATCAACGCCGGTTTTTTCCAATTGGACTTTAAAATAACGAATCGTTTCGTGAAACTCTTCTTTCCCCGGAATGACTTTAGCCAGATTAAACTGTCCACCCACTTCATGACTGGCCTCAAACAGCGTCACATCATGCCCGCGACTGGCTGCGACTGTGGCCGCAGACAGCCCTGCAACACCACCACCGACCACTGCAATACTTTTGGCTTTTTTGGTTTTGACATAGACCAGTTCGGTTTCATAGCCGGCACGTGGATTGACCAGACAGGTTGCGCGCTGGTTTTTAAAGGTATGATCCAGACAGGCCTGATTACAGGCAATACAGGTATTGATTTCATCAACACGATTGGTCGCGGTTTTATTGACCCAGAAGGCATCTGCCAAGAATGGACGTGCCATCTGCACCATGTCTGCCTGGCCGGAAGCCAGAATTTCTTCAGCAGTATCTGGCATATTGATCCGGTTCGATGCAATGACCGGCACCGCCACGTGCTTTTTCACTTCAGCGGTATAATCGACAAAAGCTGCACGCGGTACAGAAGTCACAATGGTGGGAATACGTGCTTCATGCCAGCCAATACCGGTATTGAGTAAAGTAATCCCCGCCTTTTCCAAAGCTTTAGCCACGGTAATCACATCTTGCATGGTATTGCCATCATGTACCAGATCCAGAAGCGACAAACGGAAACAGATAATAAATTTTTCGCCAATTTCCTCACGAATCGCTTTGACAATTTCTACGGCAAAACGCATCCGGTTTTCGATCGGGCCACCCCAACGGTCAGCACGCTGATTGACATGCCGGCTTAAAAACTGATTCAGCAAATAGCCTTCAGAACCCATGATTTCTACGCCATCATAGCCGGCTTTTTTTGCAATACTGGCCGTTCTGACATAATCCTGAATGGTATTCAGAATCTGTTTATCTGACATTTCACGTGGTTTAAAGGGAGAAATCGGCGACTTGATCGGGCTGGCCGAGACCACAAAAGGCTGATAGCCATAACGTCCGGCATGCAGAATCTGCAACAGAATTTTGGCACCATGCTTATGCACTGCATGCGTCACCAAACGATGCGGCGCAATGTCCCCCAAAGTATTCATGGTACCGCCCGCCGGTAACAACCAGCCTTGACGGTTGGGCGATATTCCACCCGTAATCAGCAGACCTGCGCCACCCTTTGCACGCTCACCAAAATACGCAGCCAGTTTGGGATAATTATAAAAACGATCTTCTAGGCCAGTATGCATCGACCCCATCACCACCCGGTTCTTAATGGTGGTAAAACCCAAATGCAGTGGCTTTAAAATGTTGGCATAGCGCGTCGTAGTCATAACAAATCCCTGATTATATTTGGCTGAGCAAGTCATTCCCTTACTTTAACTGATTTTCAGTGGCTTTTTATGACCCGGAGTTCAGCATTTTCAGGCACAAATATCAATCTTTAGAAGAGGATCACTTTCTATTTGGCGGATTAATCCTGCCATTGTCGCGCGCTAGATTTCCATAATGCAATCACGCCCAATACTGTACCAATCGGAAAACTCAGGAGCATCAGGATGGCCATAATTCTGGATAAAGTCCGTCCTGAACCATTGCCCTGTTTGACTTTGATGCTGGCCTGTATATTAAAAAATACCAGGCCGCCTAAAAGCAGCAGCACCATACCTAAACTCAGCGTAGAAATACTGGCTTGCTGATATTCCAGATATAAAAATACCAGTGTACTAAAACCAATCAGACCGGCATAAATCCCATGCAACAGTGCCAGCGTTTCATTCTTGGTTTTAGGATTTAAATTAGGTAAAGGTGGGATGCGAGTCGCCATGCTTTTATTCCTGTTTTATCTGATTTTTAACTTTATTCGGCTGAATATAGCGAATTTTTACTTTTTTAGCAGGATTCTGCTCAAAATCGTGCGATTTATGATTATTTAAGCCTATTGAATATAGATTTTAAAACGAGTTTTTCTTTTCTAAAGCAAACCTAAATAAATTAATGATACAATTGAGACAATATGTATTTTTTCAGGCCACCAATTCTGGCGTGCCTATTTCATATCATTAGGATGAACAATGTCTGATAATGCAACTATCTTGCAGAATGTCCCAGTAGGTAAAAAAGTTGGTATTGCCTTCTCTGGTGGTCTAGATACTTCTGCTGCTCTTTTGTGGATGAAACAAAAAGGCGCTGAACCTTATGCTTACACAGCGAACTTGGGTCAGCCAGACGAAGACGATTACGATGCGATTCCAAAAAAAGCTGAAGCTTATGGCGCAGTAAAAGCACGCTTAATCGACTGCCGTTTACAGCTTGCATTAGAAGGCATTGCTGCAATTCAATGTGGCGCGTTCCACATTTCAACTGGCGGTGTTCCTTACTTTAATACGACTCCTCTTGGTCGTGCTGTTACAGGTACCATGCTTGTCACTGCCATGAAAGAAGATGACGTCAATATTTGGGGTGACGGTTCTACTTACAAAGGTAACGACATTGAACGTTTTTACCGTTATGGTTTGTTGACCAACCCTGCGCTTAAAATTTACAAGCCTTGGCTAGACCAAACCTTTATCGATGAGCTTGGCGGCCGTGCAGAAATGTCGCAGTTCCTGATCGACAACGGTTTTGACTATAAAATGTCAAAAGAAAAAGCCTACTCAACAGATTCAAACATGTTGGGTGCGACCCATGAAGCCAAAGATCTTGAATACCTGAATGCGGGCATCAAAATCGTGGATCCAATCATGGGCGTTGCCTTCTGGAAAGATGACGTAGAAGTTAAAGCTGAAGAAGTATCGATTACTTTTGAAGAAGGTTTCCCTGTTGCGATCAACGGTCAACGTATCGAAGATCCAGTTGAATTCATTCTTGAAGCAAACCGTATCGGTGGCCGTCATGGTCTAGGTATGTCGGATCAAATCGAAAACCGTATTATCGAAGCAAAATCTCGCGGTATTTATGAAGCTCCGGGTATGGCGCTGCTTCATATTGCTTATGAGCGTCTTGTGACCGGTATTCATAACGAAGATACCATCGAACAATACCGCATCAACGGTTTACGTTTAGGCCGTTTGTTGTACCAAGGCCGCTGGTTCGATTCTCAAGCGCTGATGTTGCGTGAAACTTCACAGCGTTGGGTGGCTAAAGCCGTGACCGGTACTGTGACTTTAGAACTGCGTCGTGGTAATGATTACACCATCATGAACACTGAATCTCCTAATCTCACTTATGAAGCTGAGCGTTTGACTATGGAGAAAGGTGATTCTATGTTCTCTCCAATGGATCGTATTGGTCAGTTGACCATGCGTAATCTGGACATTACCGATACCCGCGCAAAACTTGGCATCTATACAGAAACTGGTTTGCTTGCAGTGGGTACAGCATCTGCAGTGCCACAACTGAAAGACAAAAACTAAGTTTTGTTTTTGTTAAAAAACCGCTCTTGATGAGCGGTTTTTTTATGGATAGTTGTTCTTGATGTTTAAAGCATCGAGCCATTGGCGGTATCTGAGTTGACGGAACGAAGTGATTGATAATAAATCTGATTGCGCCCAAGCTGCTTGGCACGATACAACGCCTGATCTGCAATTCCCAATAATATATCTTTATCAGTATCTGTTTCACCACGATAGACGGTAATGCCTAAACTGATGGTAATATGTTTCGCAACCAAAGATTTTTCATGGGGAATTTCCAGACGGTCAATCGCCTTGAAAATATTTGAAGCTACGGCATAAGCACCATGTGCATCTGTTTCTGGCAATAACACAACAAACTCTTCCCCGCCATAACGCGCCACAAAGTCCATATGACGGATCGCATTCTTGATGGTTCTGGCAATGGTTGAAATAACATCATCGCCTTTCTGATGCCCATAAAAATCATTATAGTTTTTAAAAAAGTCCACATCGATAAACAGAATCGCCAAGGCAGTGTCTTCACGACGGGCCCGTTCAAAATACACTTCAAGCGTTTCATCGAAGGTTCTCCGATTGGAAATCTTGGTCAGTTCATCATACTGGCTTAAATGTAATAATTCGGTGGTATGAATACGCTGGATCTGCTCACTGATTCTGGCCCGGATACTGTATAAAAAAATCACACGCTCACGCGCGAAAATCATATGACTAATTACATAACCCAGTAAGCAACTCCCAATCAGAATTCGCCCAAAAACCAGCGGATTAAAGTCTATGGCCATGATTGATAATACAATAATGGTCGTTGCTGCAGCGACCAGTCCGGTGACCAGCATCTGTACAGACTTAATACCGGTCAGGATATAACCCAGAATATAAATAATGGTGACGATTGCCATCGACTGATGTTGTAACGCTGGGGTTTTAACCAACATCGTGATACAGGAAATCGACACCAGCATCCAGAATACCAGCAGCATTGAAGCTTGCGGAAAAAAGCGCTTGATCTTGGGTAAACAGGAAAACATATAAAAGAGAATTAATGACATACCGCCATTCAGTAGCCCGAACATAGACAGCACAAAATCATGCACGAAATATTCTTTACTGATAATCCAGTAATCTGTGGGGATCATCACCACCAGAAAAATAAAATAAGCCAATACCCCACCCCAAACATATTTTTCGACATGTTTGCGGGCACGTTCCAGATTTTTTGTCCAGAATTCCTGTTCCAGATGTTGAGGGAAGACCGGGCCTACACGCTGACTTTGCCGTGTAATTAATTCTTCTATGTTTTCCTTGTCATCTTGTAATTTCGCTAAACTGTACTTGTATTCCATTGCAAGTATTTATGTAATTTTTTTAGTAATTTTAAAATAACATACTTTTTCAAATTAATTTATAGATATCCCTTATTTTGTAGCCCTTTCTCATTACCATTTTTGCTATAGATGGATTATCATTTGTTTTATTTGTTCGACTGAATTTGCCTTGAATACGATTACGATTCTCCAGCCAGATGATTGGCACGTTCACCTGCGTGATGGTTTAGCACTTCAACGTACTGTTCCCGATTTAGCCAGACAGTTTTCTCGCGCAATCTGTATGCCGAATCTGGTACCACCCGTTAAAACCGTTGAAGAGGCCAATGCCTATCGTGAACGCATCATGGCGCACGTACCTGAAGGGATAAATTTCGACCCGCGTATGGTGCTGTATTTCACAGACAACACCCCGGCAAGTGAAGTTAAAAAGATCAAAGAATCTGCGCATGTCAATGCCATCAAGCTCTATCCTGCGGGTGCAACCACCAATTCTGATAGTGGTGTCAGCGACATGAGCAAAGTGTATGGCGTAATTGAGCAGCTTGAAGAGCATCAGGTACCTTTATTGCTGCACGGTGAAGTGACACATAATCATGTCGATATTTTTGACCGTGAAAAGCGCTTCCTGGACGAAGTCCTCGCACCCTTGCTCAGACAGTTCCCTAAGCTGAAACTGGTGTTAGAACACATTACTACCAGCGAAGCAGCAAACTTTGTGCTTGAGCAAGACCGTAATGTCGCTGCAACCATTACGCCGCAACATTTATTGTTCAACCGCAATGACATGCTGGTGGGTGGCATCAAGCCGCATTTCTACTGCTTGCCAATATTAAAACGTCAAACCCATCAGCAAACCTTGCTGGAAGTGGCGACTAGTGGCAATCCTAAATTTTTCCTAGGCACCGACAGCGCACCACATTCAAAAAATGCAAAAGAAAATGCGTGTGGCTGTGCAGGATGTTATAGTGCGCCGACTGCCATTGAGCTGTATGCTCAGGCATTTGATCAAGTGGGTAAAATTGAACGTCTGGAAGGTTTTGCCAGCCACTTTGGTGCAGACTTCTATGGCCTGCCACGTAATACCAGCACCATTACACTGGTTAAAGAAGATCAAGTAATCCCTGAAAGTTTAGACTATTTGGATGGTGAACAGATTATTCCGCTCTATGCGGGTAAAACCATTCAATGGAGAAAAGTGTGACAAATGAAACCCTCCCAATCATTGGTCAACGTTTTCGTGGATTCTTACCTGTAGTTGTCGATGTCGAGACGGCAGGTTTTAATGCACAGACTGATGCATTGCTGGAAATTGCGGCCATTCCGATTGTTTATAATGAGGATGGCCAGTTTGTGCCGGGTCAAGCTTACCATGCACATATCAATCCTTTTGAAGGGGCCAACCTCGATCGCAGGTCACTGGAATTCATCGGCATTGATCCATCGAATCCGATGCGGATTGCCATGGCTGAAGATGAAAAAACCGCATTAAAGCGTATTTTCAAATCGGTCAATGACGTGCGCCGTCAGCAAAACTGTACCCATGCGGTTTTGGTGGGTCACAATGCACATTTCGATTTAGGTTTTGTTCAGGCAGCAATTGCCCGTACCGGCACCAAAAACCAGAACCCGTTCCATAGTTTTTCTGTGTTTGACACGGTGACCTTGAGTGCGGTGATGTTTGGTCAAACCGTACTGGCGAAATCCTGTATTCAGGCCGGGATCGATTTTGATGGCAAAGAAGCTCACTCTGCGTTATATGACACACAGAAGACGGCTGAACTGTTTTGCTATATTTTAAACAAACTCGCGCCTCACCTGCTTGACACTCTGGTGGCGGATCAATAAGATACCGCCATCTTCTAAACGTCCCTATCGTCTAGAGGCCTAGGACATCGCCCTTTCACGGCGGTAACCGGGGTTCGAATCCCCGTAGGGACGCCATATATTTTCCTCTCTTTTCATATTTTTATTTTTCAGCGACTTAAGCTGCTTAAATCTTACACATTTAAAGCCCAATTAATGCAAATAATTCTCATTACTATTGATTGTAGCAATCAAGTTAATGATAATCGCTTTCATTATCTTTCAAAGATTTAACCTTCTCATGCGTTTTGCCTACTCTTCACTTTCACTTGCTATATTGGCAGCTTTATCAACCTCTAGTTTCGCAGAAGAATCCAGTTATCAAGAATCTGTCCCCAATAAGGCAACGCTTAAGTTCAACACGATTATTGTCGAAGCTCAGCAAGGAAATGAAGTTGGGAAAACGATTTATAGCAAAGAAGATTTAGCAAAAACGCCGAATAGCTCAAAGAATATAACTGATTTTTTAAAGGTGAATCCGAATGTGCAGTTTAGCCAATCACAGTTAGCAGCAGGCTCACAAGGTGAACTTAAACCCTCTGAAATTTCTATCAATGGTGCTCAAACCTTCCAAAATAATTTTATTGTGAATGGCGTATCCAATAACCTATTAATTAACCCTGCTGATGGTCCAAGTAACTACAATACATTTAGCACTGGCTCTCAAGCGATGGCTGTCAATACAGACTTACTGTGTGATTTGGAAGTACTCGACAGCAATGTTTCTGCTGAATATGGTCAGTTTACCGGTGGCGTGGTCAATGCAAAGACCTGTGCACCACAAACTGAAATCGGAAAGATTCATGGTACTGTCACATATGATTACACAGAAAGTGACTGGGCTCGCTTTAATGCTGTTAGCCCATTAGAAGAAGAGCTCTTTGAAGAGCCGACTGAAGCCTATCAAAAGGAATATACCAAACAAGGTTTAAGTGCCAATATTTATGGCAAGCTTTCAGAGCAATGGGGGTTTAATAGTTATGCATCAAAACGTAAATCTATTATTCCTGTAATGAGTGGTTTTGATGACCCGAAAAAAATTGATCAAGAACGCAGTAATACCAACATTGGTTCAACCTTCTTCTATAACCCAAGCGAGACAGTGAAAGCTAAATTTGGATTTGATTATGCTTTACTTGACAGCTTGAATTATGCTGAAAGCCGTCGCAACTCAGCCAGTACGCTTGACACAGAAACGACAACAGTGTTTTCAGAGTTAGAACACCACATAGGATCTGTAATATTAACGCATAAACTCAACTTCCAAAGTGCTGATAATGTCCGAAACTCAGAAAACAACTATGGTTTTATTTGGCATTATGCTGAAGGCAGTAAAGATTGGACCGACTCAAAAACCGTATCTGAAGGTACGCTTTTTGGTCAGCTAGAACAAAATCAAACTGCGCTCAACTACGACTTAAAAGCAGCCTTTGATCCATTCAAAATTGGTATGACTCAGCATAAGATTACAGCGGGTACAGGATACACTCATGCAGAAGTGGATTGGAAACGTGCCTCTGATGTATATATGTCAAATGTTTCAGCTGTCAATATGAAAAATTTAGCTAACAATACCTGTTTAGCTGATGATGCTTTATGCGATGCGACACCCACGATTCAAGGTTGGACAGGACAATATGTCGCTGCAGGTTCATTGTATAAAGCTGGACAATTCTCTGCTCAACAAGACCGCTTCAATGCTTTCCTTGAAGACAACATTCAATGGAACGATCAATTATCGACCCGAGTAGGTGTCCGTGCCGACTACGACTCTTTAAGCGGTAATTTCAATATTGCTCCACGTAGTTCCGTGTCTTATAAGCCCTTTGCGAATGACAAACTGCAATTTTTAGCAGGCTGGAATCGTTACTATGGTCAGCAAACATTAGGCACCGAACTCAACGATGGTATTGGTGAGTTGATGTATAAATTCTCACGTGAGAATCCGCAGGCGGACTGGGTCACATCTGCAACGAACTCAGCAAATGCCACACGTCGCTCTGACCTAGACACACCATTTAGTGATGAAACTGTTTTGGGTATCAACACCCAATTACATTCTTGGGATTTAGGTCTTAAGTGGGTGAATCGCAAATACCAAGATGAAATTTCACGTACCCACACCGATATCCCAAAAGATGGTTTCAACTTCTCTTATGAATATAGCAATGATGGTCATGGTGAAGCCGACATCTACACACTCACATTAAAAAATCGTGAAGCTTTGAAATTCGCTAGTACACAGCATTTCATTGCTTTTGGTTTTGACTATAGCGATGTATTCCGCAGTTATACCGATTATACCGACAAATTCATAACCGCAGATCAAGATGAACTCGTGTCCTATAACGGTAAAATTATGCATTGGTCAGAGCGTCCTGCACAAAACTTCAACCAACCATGGACTGCCCGTGTAAATTGGGATATTGCTTTCGATCACGCACCAGTAAAACTCTCAAACTTCTTTAGCTATAAAGACAGTTACGACGATATGATCACAGTGACCAGTAAAGATGACAAAGTAGAATATGAAGGTAATCTTCTTGATACTTATATTGCTTCTGAAATTAAACCTAAATTTATCTGGGATATGCGTACAACTTATGATTGGAAACTTTCAAAAGATTTACATGCAATCTTTGGTTTAACTATTAACAATGTAACTAACCGCACCAACACGTATACCACCAAATCAACAATCGCAAGCAAACCAAGAGTTATGACTGAAATCGGCCGCCAGTTTATCGCCGATGTCACTTTCAAATTCTAAGTTTTATAGAGAGCACTCCGGTGCTCTTTTTAATTTGCTTAGGCTATAATTAATGCAATTTCGTACTTTGTCTATGTGCCATGTTAAAAAAGATCTTACTGGTTTTACTGATTTTAGCTCCTTCACTGCTTTATCTTTATATCGTGAACCGTGAAGAGAAAGTAGAAACACCTGTCGAGCAGACTGCTCCTGCGCATAACTCGACAGAATACCAAACACCCGATCATTAAAATCTGGCTGTTTTAAACTCCTGCCAGCCGCGGGAGTTTCATTTTCCGCCTAAATGACGAGCAAATAAGCCCAATCATTCGACTTATTTAAGCCCTCAATAAAATTAATGCATTACTCCTGTTTAATGTTTGAACTTTTAGCGCTTTTTTATATAAAAGCCTTTTGACAAAAACCAATTGAGTCCTTAATATACGCATCACCTCGCAACGTCCCTATCGTCTAGAGGCCTAGGACATCGCCCTTTCACGGCGGTAACCGGGGTTCGAATCCCCGTAGGGACGCCATCTATTGATCGCATACGATCAAGCCTTATTCAAAATTATTATTAATACATTGCAGATTTGTAGTTTTTCACTACAATAACTCGCTTCATTCTTCTGATTTTTTTCAACTCCTATGCACTCATCTCCGAATGATGCTACGCATCAGGGCAATTCTGCGCCTTTAAAACGCGCTATGAGTACTCGACATCTGGTCATGATTTCGCTTGGTGGCGCAATCGGAACAGGCCTATTTTTAGGGTCGGGTGAAGTCATTGCACAAACGGGGCCTGTAGGTGCCATTATTGCTTATCTCCTGGGCGGCATTATCGCTTACATGGTTATGCTCTGTCTGGGCGAACTTGCTGTTCATATGCCAGAATCTGGTTCATTTGGTGCTTATGCCAAACGTTATATTGGACCGGGTACAGGCTATACCATCACTTGGTTATACTGGCTGACCTGGTCTGTCACTCTGGGAACCGAATTTACTGCAGCCGCCTTGCTGATGCAGGAATGGTTCCCGGATATTTCCATGTGGTTATGGACCATTATTTTTGGTGTCTTTGTATTTAGCTTAAATATGATTTCGACCAAATGGTTTGCCGAATCCGAATTCTGGTTGGCACTGGTGAAAGTAGTCACTGTTGTTGCCTTTATTGTTTTGGGCTTACTGGCCATCTTTGGTGTTTTGGGCTATCAGGGCTACGAAGCTGCGCCTCTATTTACCAACCTGACGGCCCAGGGCTGGTTCCCTGAAGGTCTATTCCCGATTTTTGCGACCATGCTGATCGTGAACTTTGCCTTTTCGGGTACAGAGCTGATTGGTGTTGCGGCGGGTGAAACTGAAGATCCTGCGAAAAATGTCCCTAAAGCCATTAATACTGCAATTTTCCGCTTATTAATTTTCTTTGTGGGGACGATTATCGTGGTGACGGCCTTACTCCCGCATCAGGAAGCTGGCTTGGCAGCTGAAGGTGTCAGTAGCAGTCCATTCGTAACAGTATTCCAGCACATCGGTATTCCTTATGCTGAAGACATCATCCGCTTTGTGATTATCACTGCGTTACTTTCTGCTGCCAACTCGGGCTTATTTGCCGCTTCTCGTATGATGTGGTCATTGTCCTACAGCAAACAGTTACCTGCCGTATTCTCAAGACTCAATGCTCGCGGTGTACCGTATATTGCAGTCATGGTGACCATGCTCGGTGCATTGCCAGGCCTGCTGTCTGAACAGTTTGCGCCAGAAACCATCTTTACCAACCTACTGGGCATTGCGGCGTTTACCATGGTGGTGGTCTGGATGAGTATTTGTTTAAGTCAGTTCAACTTCCGCCGGCAGTGGTATAAACAGGGTCGCACGGTCAAAGAACTGGGCTTTGCAGCACCATTGTTTCCGATTGTGCCGATTTTAGGCTTCGTGTTCTGTTTTATTACCTGTGTCAGTATGGTCTTTGATCCATCAATGCGCATCAGCTTCTTTGGCTGTCTGCTGTTTATTGCAGCCTGCTATGCCAGTTATTATACGTTCTACCATAACAAGTCTTAAGCATCAGCTTTAAAAGAGCGACTTCGGTCGCTCTTTTTTGTCTATACTGATTGTATATTGAGCAGCTTCAATGGTGCGTCGATGAAAATTGTATTTATTCACGGCATGAACAAGCAACAGTATACGGCGCCTTCATTACGCCAACATTGGCTGCATCTTCTCAAAAGAGGCCTCAGAAATAACCCGCAACAGCAAGCCCGTTTTAGCTATTTAAAACGGCATATCCGTATCCCTTTTTATGGTGATTTACTCTCTCGACATCATTTGCATAATCTACTCAATGCCAGCACCTTAATGCCGCAGCAATGGCCGCATTTCCCTTTTCTACATCCGGCACAGCGGCAAGCCGTACCACCAACCAATCAATGCAGATATCAAGTTTGTGATGTGCCCCAGTTAAATCCAGATAAGACACTCAACTTTGATCAAAAGCTGAATTTTATTACAGCATTAAGCAAAGATATTGCCTTGCGGGATTTTGCGGTACTCATTAATTATTTCCCCAGTTTACACGCCAGTTTTTTGCATAAGTTCCTGCTGGAAACCTATCTTTATTTGGCCAATCCGACTTTTATGCAGGAAGTTCATCGGCGCATTCATCATCAACTGCATAGCAGCAAACCACAGATTCTGGTGGCACATTCGCTGGGCAGCGTGATCGCCTATAATTATTTGCTTCAACATCCAGAACTGAATATCCAGCGTTTTATTACCCTCGGATCACCACTGGCATTTCGTGTCATTCAGGCGCATCTTCCGCAACCAATGATAAGACCTGCTGCAATTTCAGGCGATTGGATAAATTTCTATTCACATGATGATTTTCTCACAGCATTCCCCCTCTCAGAAAGCCCTTTTAATTTTCAGCCAGCCATTATCAATCAGGAAATTCGCACGTTTGTGCAACGCCCACACGATATTGCGGGTTATTTACAGCACCCACAGGTATTAACCGCGATGCTGGAATTGCTCAAAAATCCGGCTTAATTCAGGTAATTTTCCAGTATACCCATCAGATTGTTTTAAAATTACGCACTCAATCCAGAAAATCAATTTTTTTATAGAAATGCGTTTGACACCCCCCTGTTTTCACCCTATTATACGCCCACCTCTGAAACGTCCCTATCGTCTAGAGGCCTAGGACATCGCCCTTTCACGGCGGTAACCGGGGTTCGAATCCCCGTAGGGACGCCAATTTTCAGAAGTACATTTTATTAAGTCCCTATCGTCTAGAGGCCTAGGACATCGCCCTTTCACGGCGGTAACCGGGGTTCGAATCCCCGTAGGGACGCCATTACTTCCAGCTAAAAGTAAGGGTTTTAAAATTGATCTTCTGTACTGTCCCTATCGTCTAGAGGCCTAGGACATCGCCCTTTCACGGCGGTAACCGGGGTTCGAATCCCCGTAGGGACGCCATATTCGAGATGGCAACATCTCAACAAAAAAGCCCGGGCATTGCGACTTGGGCTTTTTTGCATTCTGAATATTTAAATATAATTTTTTACCACTCATTAAAATATGCTCTTCGTTACATAGGCTGCCATGTAATTCATATTTTACAATTTGCATTCTTTTAACATTTCTATTCATATAAATATCCGTTCATTTTCATTTAAAGCAATACACCAATAAATTAGAACAAAAATTCAACATCTAGACGTCAAGTCGCACGTTAAGGTAACTGAAGAGATATCTGCAAGGATCAGATTATGTTCGTCAGCACAGAGTTAAGTTTGCCTTTATCGCCAAATAATAATCATAATTATCAATTTAAAAGCTTTAAGGATTGGGTCGACTTTTTTCAAGATACTGAAATCTCGACGAATACCAAAACCGAACAAGCTGAATCTTATTTGAGTGATCTGATTAAAAAACTGAATATAGAAGCACTTGAATGGCTGGATCAACCGGCACAAGTTGAACAGCATCTTTTAGAACAACATCATCAAATTTGTGCCAAGTTTCAGGCTTATCTGGGACGGCGTAAACAGCATCAGGCCCGGGAGTATTTCCCAACGGTTTCACATGCTTTCGAATTTCTATCCAAGGTTGCACCGGTTAAACTGGTCGATGGTTCCTGGTTATATTCCACCGTACATAACTGCAATCAACCCAAGCTGAAAGATTTGATCTATATCTATCTGGAAGAACTGGGTCTGGGACATCCACGTGCCAATCATGTCACCATGTATCAGCACCTGTTAAGTCACTATGAGCTGAACAGTTATGCCGAACAACTGGATGCCAGTTATTATGAGCAGGCCGCGGTACAGTTAGCACTGGCTTATGCGCCGGCCAAATACTTGCCTCTGGTGATTGGTTTTAATCTCGGCTATGAACAGTTGCCGCTGCATCTACTCATTACCAATTACGAATTGGCTGAACTCGGGATTGATCCCCATTATTTCAATGTGCATATTACGATTGATAATGCCCACAATGGCCATGCACAAAAATCCCTGCAAGCCTTTATCCAGCATTATGAGAATGCGGAAGATCCAGAGACCTATCTTGATTTGATCAAGCAAGGCTATCTGCTCAATGACATCGGTAAAAGTTCTTCCCAGATTGTAAGAGAGCTGGATATTGAGCGCATGGCCTTAAAAGTATTCCAGAACAAGGCACTGATTGGCCAATATATTCATAATCAAAAATGTCAGTTTAGTGGCAAAACCATCAATGACTGGTTATCTGATTCGGCACAAATTTTCAAGTTCCTGAACGTGCTGATTGAGAAAGGCTGGATTATTAAAGATGCTCCTGTTGAACAGAGCCGTTTCTGGAAAATGATTGATCATCCTGAAGGTAAAATGTTTGGTGTGTTTAATGCAACTGAAAAACAGATCATTAAAGACTGGATTCAGGGGGCAACTTTAGCAACTCGGCTGTCTTCACGTAGCGCAGCGCCGTCTCAGGCGAAAGTTGAACCTGCCTTAAGCCGTATGGATCAACAACGTTTAAATCAGTTAAAAAATCGCTTTATGCGCTGTGAAGGTGCGGAACAGAAAATTGACTTGCTGATTCCCTATACTTCACCGCATATGCATCATACTGAAGTGGGTTTATGGGCAACCCGTCAACTGGGACAGTTATTATTTCCTTTCCAGACCCAGGCGATGCATTATTCTTAACTATATGATGAATAAAAAACCGGGCATTCTAATTGCCCGGTTTTTTATGCTTAGATGATAAATTTAAGCCGATTTACGCGAGTTTAATTGTCCCTTGATCACCGCTTTGACATTGCCTTTCAGATACTGCAAAAAGACTTTTAATGGCGAGAGTTTCGGATTAGGCTGCTTGCCTTTGGCAATTTCCTTAAACTGCGCGGCATACCAGATAATTTCCATAATCGCCATTTTGTCAACCAGCGGAATACCGGTTTTAATTTTCTCAACCGCATAACGTACATCTTGCCCTGCAATCAAACGATCACCCAGATCCGGCTCTACCGCAAAAGGTCGGGCGATGCCAACAAAATCACACGCACCACTGTCGAGTGCAGCATTCATGCCGTCGACGGTTCTAAAGCCACCGGTCACCATGATATGGCAATTGACTTCCTGACGGATCTTTTCAGCAAAGTCGAGGAAATAGGCTTCACGGGCAATGGTTGAAGCTTTGCGTTTGTCTTCTTTTACACCAGCCATGGCAGGCGCTTCATAACTACCGCCGGATACTTCAATGATATCAATCCCGGCTGCATCCATCGCCTTAAAGACATAGATCACATCTTCTTCACTTATACCACCGCGCTGAAAGTCAGCAGAATTCAATTTGACTGAAATAATGAAATTTTCTGAGCTTGCAGCACGGACAGCCTGATAGGTTTCCAGCAGAAAACGGGTACGGTTTTCAATACTGCCACCCCATTGATCCTGACGCTTATTGGTCAGCGGTGACAGAAACTGGCTAATCAGATAACCATGCGCACCATGCAACTGGACGCCTTCAAAACCGGCCTTTTCACAAATTTGCGCTGAAGTGGCAAAACGCTGGATAATCTCCAGAATTTCAGTTTCAGTCAGCGCACGTGGTGTGCCGAAGCTGACGGCCAATGCCGGACTAAAAGGTACGGCCGACGGCGCAACTGTTTCTTTATTTAAGCCTTTGGGACACTGACGACCCGGATGTGATAACTGCACCAGTTGTACCATACCCTGCTGCTTGCCCACTTCCGCCCAGACTTTAAGCTGCTCCAGATCACGCTCGGTTTCTACCACCACCACGCCCGGCTCATTTTTGGCACGAAAGTCCACCATGACATTGCCAGTAATGGCACAGCCCAGTCCACCTTTGGCCCAGGCTTCATACAACTTGAAATGTGCCTGATTGGGCTGGCCGGCATCATTGGCCAGCGCCTCACTCATAGCGCCTTTAATAATACGGTTTTTGAAATTGGTATGACGAATTTGAATGGAATCGGCCAATTGGGTCATGATCTGTCCTGATATTACTTTTATTTTGTATTCGTTTATAACGCAAGTCAGGATAATTGACAATTCAACTTGTCAAATTTACACAATTTTCATCTGCTTATTTTTACGATGATTAAAAAGTTTCGTGATTTATTGTCTTGGATCAAAAGCATCACGCACTGCTTCGCCAATATACATCAGCAAACTCAGCACAATGGCCAGACTAAAGAAAGCTGATAAAGCCAGCCACGGCGCATTTAAATTATTTTTGGCTTGCAGCAACAGCTCTCCTAAAGAGGCTGTTTCCGGTGGTAGCCCATAGCCTAAAAAATCCAGAGCCGTCAGTGCGGTAATATTGGCAGTCAGCATAAAGGGAAGTTGTGACAGACTTGAACCGATGACATTCGGCAATATATGCCTGAACATGATTCGCCCATCTCCTGCACCCATACTTCGTGCCGCCCAGACGTATTCCAGATTGCGTGCACGCAGAAATTCAGCCCGTACCATGCCCACCAGAGTGGTCCAGCCAAACAACAGCATGATCAGAAATAGCCAGTAAATATTGGGACTAAACAGACTGACCAGCACCATGACCATAAATAGCATCGGCAAACTGCTCCAGACTTCAAGCAGGCGTTGCCCGATCAGGTCGATCCAGCCGCCATAATAGCCCTGCACAGCCCCCAGCAAAACTCCAATCGCCGCCGACAATAAAGTCAGTGCAAAACCAAATAAGAGTGAAACCCTCAAGCCATACAGAATCCGCGCCAGCACATCACGACCCTGATCATCTGTTCCGAGCCAGTTTTGTGTACTTGGTGGCGAAGGCACCGGAACAACCAGTTCCAGATTCGGGCTTTGATATGAAAATGGAATGATTGGCCAGATCGCCCAGCCTTTTTCTGCAATTAACTGTTGAACGGCAGGATCTTTATACTCGGCTTCGGTTTCAAATACACCGCCAAACGCCGTTTCCGGATAAGATTTTAAGATAGGCAAATACACTGCATGATCATATTTCACCAGCAAGGGCTTATCATTGGCAATCAGTTCTGCGCCCAAGGACATGATAAAAATAAGGCCAAACATAATAAAACAGCCAAATCCCAGCTTGTGCTGCTTAAAGCGTTGCCAGCCTAATTGCATCAAGGACGACATTAGGAGGATCCCCGACGTGAACTGAAATGAATCCGTGGGTCGATCAGTTGATACAGCAAATCGCTTAATAATCGCAATATCAGACCAAGCAAAGTAAAGATAAACAGAGTACCGAAAATCACCGGATAGTCGCGCTGGATGATCGCCTCAAAACCCAAAACACCTAAACCATCGAGATTAAATATAATCTCAATAAACAGGTTGCCGACGAAAAACACCCCAATTAATACTTCTGGCAAACCTGCGATCAACACTAACATCCCATTTCGAAACACATGCCGATATAGCACTGCATTTTCATTTAAACCTTTGGCCCGCGCAGCCAGAACATATTGCTTACTCAGCTCTTCCACAAAAGAAAATTTCACCAGATAAGTCAAACTGGCAAATCCACCCAGCACCATGGCCAACAATGGCAATGCCATATGCCAGAAATAATCCTGAATTTTCCCGAAAAATGAGAGTTCGGCAAAATTTTCAGAGCTGAGTCCCTGTAAGGGAAACCATTGCAGAAAAGATCCACCGGCAAAAAATACAATCAGTAAAATCGCAAAAATAAAGGCTGGAATGGCATAGCCCACAGCCAGCATTAAAGAGGTGATCTGATCAAAAACACTGCCATGTTTTCTGGCTTTGCCGATGCCTAAAGGGATAGACACCAGATAGATGATTAAGGTACTCCACAGACCTAAAGACAGCGATACCGGTAGTTTTTCCCAGATCAGATCAGTCACAGCCTTGTCTTTAAAAAAACTAGTGCCCAGATCAAACTGGGCATAGCGCCTTAACATGTCCCAAAAGCGGATATGGGCAGGCTGATCAAAACCATATTGAATATTGATCTGCTCGATCATCTCAGGGGTGAGGCCTTGCTGCCCCTGATACTGTAATCCGGTATGTGTCAAGCCATTGACCTGTTGTGCCTGATAAATCGCTTGTTCCACCGGCCCACCCGGTGCCAGCTGGATCACCATAAAGTTAATCAGCAAAATGATCAGCAAGGTTGGAATCATTAGCAACAGACGCTTGAGTATATAAGTGCTCATGGCACTCCCTGATAGGCTTGGAGCTTAATGCTGTTTGAAATAATTGGCCACACGTTGAGCCTTTGCCGCATCGACCCACCAGTAGTCAATGCCCGCGGAGAGCTTAGGTTTAAGCTTGGGCTGCTGATACATGTTCCAGTAAGCATACCAGTATTCACCCGTACCATAAGTCGGAATATGATAATAACCTGCCCGCAGCAAACGGTCTAAAGCTCGGGTACTGTCAATCACCTGCTCCCGGTTCTGCGCCTGAATTACTTGCTTAATCACCGCATCAATAGCAGGATTCTGAATACCGGCATAATTATAGTTACCGACCTGCTTGGCAGCCTGACTGCTCCAGAACTGTTTTTGTTCCTGCCCCGGTGTCAGGGACTGTGGCATGCTGTCGACAATCATATCAAACTGGTAATTTCGTAGCCGTTCATAATACTGCGCGGTTTCGACCATACGAATATTCGCCTGAATCCCCAAACGTTTTAAATGACGTAAATAAGGCATCAGATGACGCTGCTGTTCCACCTGATGCAGCAAAAATTCAATCTTGACCGCTTGACCGGAAGCATTGACCAACTGCCCCTGTTGATAACGATAACCGGCTTTTAACAGCAATTGACGGGCTTTTAATAAATTCTGCCGGTTAAACCCTAAGGCATCGGATTGAGGATATTGCCAGTCCTGAAGTACAGCCTGACGCTGAACCGGATGAAGCTTCTGCAAATGAGGCTTTAAAATTTGCAGCTCTTGGGCACTCGGCCGTCCACGAGAAGCCAGCTCGCTATTGGAAAAAAAGCTGTTCAGACGTTGATATTCACCATAGAACATGGCTTTATTCAGCCATTCAAAATCGTAAGCGAAACTTAAGGCCTGACGGAAGCGAATATCGGCAAAGGGCTGACGCCGGGTATTAAAGACCAGACTCTGGGTCGGGACCGGATTTTGATGCCGAAAACGATAACGTTTGACTTGTCCTTGCCGAACCGCAGGAAATTGATAATCCCTGATCCAGCGATTGACCTGTTTTTCCTCATGCAAAGTAAATTGGCCCGATTTAAAGGCTTCGAACTTGATTTCCGGACTACGATAATAACGATACTGGATCCGGTCAAAATTATAACGACCGCGATTCACCAATAGATCTTTGCCCCAATATTGAGGATTGCGCTGATACGAAATACTGCGGCCGGGATCTATGCGTTCAATCACATAGGGCCCTGAACCCAGAATCGGTTTCAGCGTCAGGTCTTTAAAATCACGCCCTTGCCATTGCCGTTTAGAATAAATGGGCATCTGCGCGACAATCATGGCCATTTCCGGATTATGCCCGGATTTAAAATGCATTTTGATTTTTAAAGCTGACAGCACTTCCAGCTGATGTATATCTGCCAGATACATTTGCAAGCCAAAATTGGACTGGGTCTGATAAAGCTCAAAGCTATATTTGACATCTTCCGCAGTTAAGGGCTGACCATTGCTAAAGCGCGCTTTCGGATTTAAATGGAAAATGATAAAGGCGGTTTTCTTGGGGTCAAAACTGACTTTTTCCGCCAGCAAGGGATAATACACCCCGGGCTCATCCAGTGATTTCGACAGCAAACTGTCAAAAATATAGTTGATCCCTTCAGTGACATTGCCTTTGCCATTCATGCTATTTAAATTATCAAAGCTGCCATCGGCCGCCAGAATCAGTGCACCACCTTTGGGGGCTTGCGGATTGGCATAAGGTAAGGATTGCAGATGGCTATATTTCGGTGGGCTATGTAGCGCAATATAAGGCGTGGTGATCAGGGCTGCCCAACTGGTATTCATTACCAGCGGGACAACCATGCTTAAAACAAATAAACTAAAAAATCTCACGATGAATGAATTAGTTTGGCACTTTAATCACATCCCCAATACGTAGTTGTGTATTCGGTTTGAGATCATTCATTTCCGCCAGTTGATTGCTATTCATGCCGTAACGTGAGGCCAGACCGATCAAGGTATCGCCGCGTTTGACTTTATAATCAGTCACCAGTTTTGGAATCTGGATGGTTTGACTGACACGCAATCCGGCACGTGGACTGAGATTATTTAACTCGGCCAGTTCAGTGACCGTAATTCCTAAACGGCTGGCAATCGCATTCAGGGATTCGCCTGACTTGACGCTATAAAATTCAGTTGCTCTAGAAGACACAGGCTTAGCTGCCACTTTCACGTCTTCTACTTTTTTATCCGTCGGAACATCACCCACAATTTTTAAACGCTGACCAATACGGACGTTGCCATTGGCATTCAGGCCATTTAAATCGGCCAGATACTTGACCTGAAGATGATACTGACGCGCAATAGAACTTAAGGTTTCACCCGATTTCACCACATGCGAATCGGATTTCATATGTTTCGACACCGTTTCCGCCACAGACTCACGCACGGGTTCAGCTGCCTCACCCGTCAGCTTTAAACGCTGACCGACGCGCAGGCCGGCATTACGAGAAATACCATTCAGACTCGCCACCTGATCCATCGACAGATTGTATTTTGCGGCAATGCCGGTCAAGGTATCGCCCGATTGAACTGTATAAGTTTCAGGCACCTGACTGCCGGCCGGAATCTTGATGGTCTGGCCTATACGTAAACCACTATTGGCCGCAAAACCATTTAAAGCTGCCAGCTCAGACACACTGAGCTTGCTTTGACTGGCAATGCTATACAGGGTTTCACCGCGTTTGACCTGATAATTTTCAGTTGCTGTCTGATCAACTTTAACATTTTCAAATGTCTGTTCAGTCTTTTGGGTCGATGCGGTCAGTGCTTCAACTTCCTGAAGTGGCACATTGATTTTCTGTCCCACCATCAAACTGCTACCCGCAGTTAAACCTGAGGTGAATGACGCCAGTTCAGCATTTGACAGTCCATAACGATCGGCAATCAGTTTCAGATATTCACCGCGCTTGACTGTATAGGATTTGGTTTGAACTTTGGCAGCTTCAGCTTTTTTAGCATCTTCTACTTTGGCTTTAGATGCAGCCGTTTCTTTCAGCGACAGCTTCTGACCGACAAATAAACCACTGTTGGTACTTAAACCATTAAAATCAGCCAGCTGTTTGAGACTTAAACCAAACTGGCTTGCCACACTGGTTAGAGAATCATTGGCCTGAACCACATAAGATTCCGGCTTTTCTTTGGCTTTGGTTTGTTCCTGCACCGGCTTGGCATCATACAAATAAATCGTGGTGCCTACATATAGCGTAGAGTTTGGATCGATCTGGTTCCATTTCGCTACATCACGCCAGTTCACCCCATTTTTTGCTGCAATCAGTGCCAGATTATCCCCCGGTAAAACCTTATAGGTACTACGCTTGCCCTTAGGCGCGACCACCACCACTTCAGAATCAGTCTTGACGTAATTTTTACCCTGGTTCAACTGGGCTTCGACCGAAGTCGCTGTGGTATTGTCAGCAACTTCTTTCGGATAAGAGAAGCCTTTGGTAAGTTCCTTGCCTTGCTGCTCAGCCACAGACAGGCTGGTTTGAATAGCCGTCAGCTTGATTTTACCATCATAAGGATCGACAATTTCTGTGCCTGCCGGCGCCAATGCTTTCAGCTCTTCAACTACCTGAGCCTGCTCTGCCGGTGTTGCAACAGGCTGCAGAACGTCATCCACAGTTTTGTCAGTTTCCTGCGTGGTGACGACCTGCTGAACTTGCTGACGCTCGGCTGCAGAAATCGGTGGTTCGACCTGAATCTGTTTCGCTGGCGCTGCCGGTGTCACTGCGACCGGAATACGTGGCGCACTTGGAATCGGCAAATCACTTTGGGCAGCAAAACTGGCCAAGGCAGATGAGCCTCTAGGCGTTGAAATCTTTTTCGTGGTCTGTGCCACTGTATTTGCCGTTGTCACCACAGGTGCAGTCGTTGCAGGCCGAGTACTGGCAAGAACGGGTGGAGTCTGTTTTGCCGGTGTAATCGTTTTCGCATTTAATACGGGAGGCGCAGCTTTGGTCGGCACCACTGGGGTGGTGTTTTTCGGCAGATTGCTGGCACTACTCGCAGATAATCCGCCGGAACCAGATAGTTTTTTCAGCTTTTCATCAACTGAAGGACTGAGGTCAGCAGGAATCAAAATACGACGCGGACTGGTAGGGTCAATATGATCACCACGATGCCCCGGGTTCAATTGATACAGCTCCGCACGGCTCAAACCGGTGATGGCTGCAATTTCATTTAAATTGGCCACGCCTACAGGCACTTCACGGAAATGCGGACGGTTGGCAATTGGTGGCAGGCTCACCCCATACTGACCTGGAGTTTTAATAATTTGTGCAACTGCCAGGAAACGTGGCACATAGCTCATGGTTTCTTGTGGCAATTTGAGTGACCAATAGTCGGTCGGCAGACCTGCTGCCTTATTGCGGTTAATCGCCTGCTGAATACGTCCCGGGCCAGCATTATAAGACGCCAGCGCCAGCTCCCAAGAACCAAACTGGTTATATAAACTGCCTAAAAACTCATAGGCTGCACGAGTCGATTCCACCACATCACGACGACCGTCGTATAAAGGGGTCTGCTTTAAACCATAAATACGGCCTGTGCTTGGAATAAACTGCCATAAACCTGCCGCTGCCGCACTACTGGTCGCTGCCGGGTCATAGGAACTTTCAATAATCGGTAATAGCGCCAGCTCGGTCGGCATACCACGGCGTTCTGCTTCTTTTACCGTGTAATATAAATAACGTGAGGCACGCGCACTTAAACGATCCAGATAAGGCTGACGTGAAATAAACCAGCCGCGCTGCGCATCAATCCGCGGATTCCAGACACTTAAATCCATCTTGAAACCCACAGTCATGCGTTTCCAGACATCACCATGTTTCAGAACCAGTAAACGGTCGCCTTCAACTGCACGCATATCGGTTGCAGAAAGCAGATCTTCCAGTCCATCCAGACCGCTTGCATCCAGATATTGTGATCCAACTTGCTTGCTTGCTGCTGTTTGGGATGTACTTTGCGTAGATGAACAGCCCGTCAATCCCAGAGAAGCAAGTGCAGTTCCCAGTACAGAAGATTTTAAAAATGTTGGTAATGTCGGCTGCCACAAGATTGCGGTTGGTTTATACATAAAGAAATCCAAACAACTCGTATATAAATTTATTTTTTAGATATGCCATTGTAGTGAAGCATGTTGCAGACACAAGGCAATAATTTACCGTGATTTCACGTTAAATGTTACAAGAAATTAAAAAATCCGGGACATAGAGATTGATCGACTGCATTTGCGCTATACAATAAGCCTTCCAGCGTGTTCTCTTTTGATCGGATTTTAATTTATGTCACACACTATCACACTTTATGTTGATGGCGCTTGTCGCGGCAACCCGGGTTTAGGCGGTTGGGGTGCGTACATTATTAACGGCCAGCAAGAACACAAAATCTGTGGCGGTGAAGACCATACCACCAATAACCGCATGGAACTGACGGCTGCCATCGAAGGCATTCTGTTCTGTGACAAACAGGATAAGCTGGTGATCTATACCGATTCCAATTATGTCAAACAAGGCATTACCGAATGGATTCACGGCTGGAAAAAGAAAAACTGGAAAGACGTCAAAAACCCTGACCTGTGGCAAAAACTGGATGCAGTCTGTCAGGGACGAGAGATTGAGTGGCACTGGATCAAGGGTCACGCCGGGCATGCCGGCAATGAAATGGCCGATCAGCTGGCCAATCAGGGCGCCGATGAAACCCTGAAAAAATCCAAGCAAAGCCCTTCAATATCTGAAGATAAAAAAAAATCTGAACCCGACTGGCTGCTAGATGATCCTTTTGGTCTGGATCTGGCCGAGAGCGAAGAAGAGCTGGACGATATGCAGGAAGAAGAAATCATTGAATTGAATGAAGTTGCCGACACCGAGCAAAGTGATCCAGCGCTTCAAGAGGTGGATGCAACCGTTGCCAATAGTTCGCAACTACATCCCCAGATTGTGATTACCCCCGCAACCTTACAATTGCATGGCCCGAGACAATTGATTCTGGATACCGAAACCACCGGTTTTTATTATCAGGATGGTGACCGGATTATTGAAGTTGGCGCGCTGGAAATGATCAACCGCAAACTGACCGGCAGCTCGATTCATATCTATATCAATCCGAAAACACCGGTCGGCGACTCGGTCAATGTCCACGGCATTACCGATGAGTTCCTGCAAGACAAACCGTTATTTGAGGAAATCTCTCAAGTATTGTTTGACTATTTGCACGGTGCCGAAATTATCGCGCATAACGCCAGCTTCGATATGAACTTCCTGGATATGGAATTCAAACGGGCAGGTTTTAAAGCCCTGTCCGAAGTTTGTGAAGTAACCGATACCCTGGCAATGGCCAAGTCCAAGCATCCGGGGCAGAAAAACTCGCTGGATGCCTTAGTGCGCCGCTACGAGATTCCAAAGCGTGACCGTACGTTCCACGGTGCCTTGCTCGATGCGGAAATCCTGTCTGATGTTTATCTGGCGATGACCGGTGGACAGGTATCTTTTGATATCGATGCTTTGTCTCATTCTGACGATCAGAACAACCGTTCAGGCATGGCCAGAGTTGAAATTGAACTGCCGGTGATTCTCCCCTCAGAACAAGAATTGCAGGAACATGAGAAATGGATCAAACAATTCGAAGAAAAACATGGAACTGCTTGCCTTTTCTCGAAATAAAATCTACATTTCCGAGCATGCTTTAGGTTAAAAACTACAGTTCTTCAGTTATAGTAAATACAAAGAGGTTCCGCAGCTTTAAGCGGAGCTCATATATAGATAATACTTCAGGAAAGGTGCAGATCCATGTCTTACCAAACCTCTATACATTTTGATCCAACAGCCTTACTGATAATAAAAAATGAGGTTGATAACTCGATCAAGTTAGTCGAATCAGCAGTAAGCACCTTGGTAGAAGATCAGACTTTACCTTTTGGCATTGATGATGCATTAAATCAGTTCGAACAATGTGCCCAAGTTCTGGCACTCATCGACATGTCCAGCCTGGCAAAAGTCGCTCATTATTCAGCAGAACTGATGCGCAAGATTATGGGGAACCCGGCACAGGTCAATACGCAGGACGTCATTGCCTTGAGTGAAGGGACCACCATGCTGAAACGCTATATCGAATTTATCTGCCTGCGTGAAGTAAAAATTCCACAGTTCCTGCTCGACACCCTGAACCGTCTGGAAATTGCGCTGGGTAAACCGCTCACCAGTGAAGGTCAGCATATTGAATCCCTGCTCGATCTGATCACGCCTGACTTTCAGTTACCACAAGCACCCGGTCTGGAAAAATCCAAATATGTTCAGCGCCTGTACAAGCTGTCCCTGAACAAGCTGCTCAAGCAGGAAGAAAGTGAACTGGATCTGCAGGCGATTAAACTGGTGGGGGCTTATCTGGCTGGGCTCGCTCAATCGCACACCAGCAAACAGTACTGGAATCTGGTTTTCGTTGCATTCAGCAATATTGATCACTTGCTGATTAATGAGCCACGTCTGCGCACTCTGGTGAGTATCGAGCGCAACATGGCACAATATTTTGGCGCGCCGGACAGCTTCAAGGCTTCACTTGCAGACCTGGCCAATGTCCTGAGTCTGTGTATCAGCCAGGAAGATGATACTGCACAACATATCCGCAGTCAGCTCAATATTGGTGAAGACCTGCTGACCGATATGCAGTTACAGGTCTTTAGTCGCCACCTGTATGGTCCAGACTTTGAAACCATGCATACCATTAGCGAACTGGTGACCACAGAAATGGCGCAGATTCGTAATGACATCGAGTTTAACTATCAGAACATGAGTCCTGAAAAAACTCAGGAATTGCAGACACAGCTCAATAATCTGGCCAACATCTTCAAGGTATTGAACCTGAATGAAGCCTATCATGACCTGAACCGTCAAGCTACTTCACTGAGCCAGACTGAAATCCTGAAAGATCCGGGTTTTGCCCAGCAGTTGATGAATGTGATTCTGTCTGCCATGAACTCGATTGGGGTACTAGAACGTCATCACACCTCGAGCCGTTTGCAGCTGCGCGTCAACAACATGAATATTTCTCTGGACCGCCTGGATGAAGCACATGCTGCTTTACTCACTGAAACCAAGGCCCTGATCGAGCTTTCCAGCCAGATTCTGAGCAACTATCTGCAAGATCAGGACTTGGCTGCACTCGAACCTGTGCCAGTACAATTCTGTGAAATTGGCGGGGCGATGCTGTTCCTGAATGCAGAACATGTTCGTACTGCATTCACCACCACTGCAGCATTCATCAAGAACCGTATTGATCTATCAATGGCATTAACGCCGGAAGAGATTCATCGTGCTCTGGATACTCTGGCGAGTGCCGACATGATGATTGATAACTTAAAGAACAAACAGCCTGTTTTACAGGCTATGTTTAAGGTAGCATTGGACAGTAGTGAAAAACTCAAAATAGTTGCCTAATGTCCAAATTATCACTTGCTTATATTTTTCAGCAGCAGCAACTGCTGGTCGATCAACATTTTCAGCTTCCACAGGTTGAAGCCCTCGCAAGTGATTTGTTACTCCACACGGGTGATCAAGTGATTGCCCGTGACCTGCTTCCCGATGAGCCGATTCCTGCAGGCTTGCAACTGGTACCCATCCGCCAGTTATTACAGTTCTGGAATACCCAGCAATTCGAACAGGCCAGCCGTGCGGTACAACTTTTAGAATGGCGCCGGAATCACAAATTTTGTAGTCATTGCGGTACGGCCACCGAAGCACATCCGCTTGAACATGCGATGCTCTGTCCATCCTGCAATTATCGTCAGTATCCACGGGTTCAGCCTTGTGTCATTACTGTCATTACCCGGGGTGAAGACGAAATTTTGCTGGCCAAAAACGCGCGTAATACCAAAAGCCAGATGTATGGCCTGATTGCCGGTTTTGTTGAAGTTGGCGAAACGCTGGAAGAGGCAGTACGTCGTGAAACGCTGGAAGAAGTCGGTTTAGAGCTCAAGAATATTCAGTATCTGGCTAGCCAGCCCTGGCCGTTTCCAAGCAATCTGATGATTGCCTTCAAGGCTGAATATGCCGCGGGTGAAATCGAATTACAGCAAGAAGAAATTAGCGATGCGCGATTCTTTAAATTCGATCAGCTGCCTGAAATTCCGTTCAAGGGCAGTATTGCCCATGCCATGATTATGCATGTGACTCAAGGTACGGCTGTCGCAGACGATACCAAGACCTGGCTCTAGCTCTTATTGAGCTCAAGTTTGGCTGAACCAATAAAAAAAGAATCCAAGGGAGATAATCTCCTGGATTCTTTTTTATGCCTTACTACTGGGTTAAATCCCGCTATCAGTCTCGAGATCTAAATGCATCCTCGAGTGCCCAAAGCACCTGCGCTTTGGTCTGGAAATAGCGACTGAACAAACTAGATAATGAACCTACGATTGTAATATGGCCAAGTTTCGGAATATGAATCAAATGGCTATGATTGCCCTTTTCTCGCAATACCCGATCTAGATCCTGACTATTAAAATGGCCAACGATGTTGTCCTTTTCGGCAATAAACAGATAATGTCGGGTTGGGCTATTTTTAACAAAATAATAAGGCATGACCTGCTGATATGGCACCGTCTGATCAAAAGCATCAGCACAAATCGGATCATTTTTATAATCAAAATGATAAGGCCCCGCCAGACCAATAATCGCACGGATTAGACTGTGGTCAATGCTGGCAGATTGCGGATGATACAGTGCAGACATGACATTGAATGCCCCAGCCGAATGTCCCATCAAAACCAGGTTTTCAGCACAGATATCTAACCGGCCGGCAGACTGCTGCAAGTGGTTCAATAATAAATGCAGATCATGAATATAGGCTGGGAAAATATGTTGTGGTGCCAGATGATAATTCATCACCACCACATCATAGCCTTCTTTGGCAAAGGCCTCACCAATGAACTGATAATCCTTTTTATCCCCATGCAACCACGCGCCGCCATGTACAAAAACAATCAGGGGGCGATGGGGCAAAGGCTGCTGGCTACGGAACAGATCAAAGCGTTGCCGTGATTTTAGACCATAAGCCAGCTGAGTTTCGATCGTGTAACCCTGTTTAGGCGTTAAACGATTCAACGCATAACTGCCAAAATCATAGAGTCTAAATGCTTTATAGCGTTGCTGGACTTCCAGAATCTGATTCGACAATTGGTTTTTAAAATGACCGACCTTATGGAGCATCGGTTGGTTCAACCGTATCAGGATCTATCGCAACCGGCGTCTGTTCGATACCGGGCTGTGCATAAGCAGGTGCTGCAAAGTTCTGACTGCTCAGATTTGAAGACTGTTCAACATTATCAATCAGGGTCACAATTTTGGTGACATTGCCCACTTGCTGCAATACCTGATTCAGGTCAGCAATTTCTGCGCTGTTCAAACGTCCCATCACATACAGGACGCCATCTTCAGTATGTACATGTACTTTACTGTCCGCAACCACAGTGGCTTTCATGATCAGGCCGCGAGTATTCGCTGTGACCGCAGTATCCTGCATGATGGTGCTATAGCTGATCTGGTTGCCTACAGTAATAAAATTATGTACCGCTTTGACATCGCTCATAGATTTGACATTGTCTTCTGCCAGCTGCTTGAGATGTGCATCGGGCACCTGACCGGTCAGCAAGACATTGCCATGAAAACTTTCAATATTGACCCGAGCCTGTTTGAAGCGCGAATCTAGTTTATAAAGATTAATTTTTGCAGTACGGACAATCGAGGAATCAATAAACACCTGCCCCAAGGTACGCGCCCCACTCTCAGTTCCTACAGGAGCCGTACCTGTGCCGCTAGAAATAAAACTGGCACAACCTGATAAACTTGCGACACACAGCATTGTTATTGCAATACGCTTAACCACTCAGCAAGACTCCTTCATTTTATTACGTCTTTTTCAATCTAATAATCTGTCTTTAAGCTCAGATCATGGCAACTCTGCTTGAACTTTACAATGATCTTGAGGCAAATATAAGCATCTTTAGACCTTATTTTATTCACAGATTAATAAACTCTTGATCAAAAGTAAAAGCATTTTCAATCCATTCCAGATCATAAGGGTATTGCGAAAAGTCATGCTGTAGGGTTTTTGCAAATTGCTGTTTAAAATCAAAACAAATCACGTCAAAACGATAGTAATAGTGTGCAAATTGTGGATTTTTCTGAATAAAGCACATTGCCGTCTTGAGCATCTTGCCCTGTTTTGCTTTCGACACCGACTCGATCGCTTGCGCATATCCGGTGTGTGCACGAGCTTTGACTTCAACAAAGATCAGCTCCTGTTCACGTACCAGAATCAGATCCAGTTCACCATAACGGCTGTGATAATTGGCTGTAAGCAATTGAAATCCCTGCTGCTGCATCAGTTGGGCGGCTTGCTGTTCTGCCCATGTACCTAATTGCTGTCGCATTATTCTCTTTCCCTGTTAGAGCAGCTTTACACCTGTGCCACTGTACTGAAAACATTGCGGAGTACGCTGGACACCGTGTTCAGTGATCTGAATCCGGCCGGTTCTGCCCTGAAATTCAATCGTTTGCAGCCGCGGCTGAGATAAATACTGCTGGGTGATGTGCCAGGCATCGCCGCCAAAAGCAATCAGGCGCTGATAAGACAGATTAACCGGTTCCTTGGCATAAGCTTGCAGCACATCCGGCCAATCCGCTAAGTAAAGCACTGGAACATCACAAAACTTGATCCCTTGTGGCAGCTTGTGCTGTTCGCTCATGGCATTGGCTACGGTATACATCCGTGAACGATTTAATTCAGGCATGACAGCCATCCATTCTGCATTGCCCAGAAACAATAATCCCTGCTTGGGCATTAAAAATCGTGGTGGTTTATCTACGATTTTAAATTTCAGATCACTCTGGCTCAGCAAGGACATCAACAACAGTTCATGCTCCGCTTCACTGCCCGGCTGGCGTAAAATCAGCAGTTGCCGAATCCCGTCTTTGAATAAAAGTGCTTTTAAGGCAGCGGCATCATCTTTCTTGGATAGACTGAACTGCCAGACATTGGGAGAGACATCAGCCACTTCATTCAGGCTGAGGGTACGTACTTTGGGTTTGCTGTGCAGCAGTTGTTCCACGTCGCTACGTGCCAATGGCCCCACCACCATTCTGGTCTTTTTATTGACATGCTGTTTAAGTAGCTGGGAGATATTTTTCTGATTGGCATTGACCCATTTCAGCGGAATCTTGTGTCCTGAAGCGGTATAGGCACTGAGAAAACCCTGTTTGATACTCGATGCAGCTCGCGCCAAAGGCCCGGATTCGGGTAGAATGATCAACACTTCTGCTTGAACGCTGCTGATGCAGCTGACTAAACACAAGCCTAATATTTTATTTTTCATCTTCCATTTTTTATTATTCAATTTATTCCACATGGAGAAACCTATGAGTGCTCAGTTATTTGTTGTTGCGACTCCAATCGGGCACTTAGATGATATTAGTTATCGTGCAATTCAGGTGTTGAAGTCGGTGAGTCTGATTGCTGCTGAGGATACACGAACTTCGGCACAGTTGCTTAAACACTTTAATATTCAAACACCTTTGACTGCATGTCATGAACATAATGAAAGCAACAAAATTGAGCAGCTGATCCAGCGTCTGCTCAATGGCGAAGATATGGCCCTGATCAGTGATGCTGGCACGCCCCTGATTAGCGATCCTGGTTTTAAATTTGTTCGGGCTGCTCAAGCGCATAATATCCGTGTTATTCCTGTGCCCGGTGCTTGTGCTGCGATTGCGGCCTTAAGTGCGGTCGGCTTGCCGAGTGACCGTTTCAGTTTTGAAGGCTTTCTGCCATCCAGACAAAGTCAGCGCCTGCTGAATCTGGAAAAACTCAAAGATGAAACCCAGACCTTAATTTTCTATGAAGCACCGCACCGGATTCTGGAATGCGTTAAAGATATGGCGAGCATATTTGGAGCAGACCGTCCTGTTGGCTTCGCGCGTGAAATTACCAAGACTTTTGAAACCATCAAGAAAATGACTTTAGGTGAACTGGTCGAATTCATTGCTAATGATCATAATCAGCAAAAAGGTGAAATTGTTCTGGTGATTGGCGGAGCAACCGAAGAAAAAGATCTGGATCAGGAAAAGCTGGATAAATTATTGAATCGCTTATTACAGGATCTGTCAGTCAAAGCAGCTTCACAACTGGCAGCAGATTTAACCGGTATCAAAAAGAAAGTGGCTTATCAACGTGCTTTAGAACTGACATCAGCCAACGATTAATATTCTAGCTATCTATCACTTTTATTTTTGCAAAAAAAACACCACAACTGATGTGGTGTTTTTTTATAAAGCCAAGTCAAGGAATGACTTATTCTTTAGCTACTGACTCATCTGCCGGTACTTCAACGATACGGCCGCCACTTGCGAGAAAAGCCGCAATTTCGTCTTCAAGTGCCTGACGCTTCTTTAACTTTGCAGTCACTGTCAAAGTTTCAGCTTCTGCAAGATCGTTATCATTGACGACCTCTGTACTCTCTGTTGCGCCTTTTTCAGCTGCTTTTGCTTCATCATCGTCAACGATTGAATCTTCAACGTCGTCGTCATAATCATTCATGTCTGTCATTTGCATCTCCCCCAAAATGAGCGCTCGCTTTGTATTTAAAGCCAGGTGTCGAATTAAGTGAAATTTAGCAATCTATGTGGCATTCGCCTAGTACCAAATATTAAAAAATCGTATTTTTTTTAAACAAAATCGTTACTCTTTATGGATGTTTGTTTAAAAAATTTACATTTCAACGTTAAGCTGCATAGCGTGTGTCTTTAAGTAAACTCAGACCATTGGCCTGTGCCATAAATGCATCTTTTAACATTGGCTGATTTTCTACCTGTTTCAGACCGAAATTACGTGCCCAAACCATCGGGAAAAATGAAGTCGTTTCCATCCAGCCAATCGCAGACATGCTGTGCATCATGGCATCGTTTTGTCCTTTACGGCGGTGCTCATAACGCTTCAGGCTTTGCTCATGTGCCCAAACACCACGTGACTGATCATGCAGCAATACATCACAGAGCACGGCAGCATCCAGACAGCCAATATTCACCCCTTGACCTGCCAGCGGATGAATCACATGGGCAGCATCACCAATCAAAGCCAGACCATCTTGAACATAGTGTTGGGCGGCACGTGCTTTTAATGGAAAAGTCGCACGTGGTGTCGCTTGTACGACCTCACCGAGCATATGATGACTTTCACGGGTCAATAGCTGTGTAAAGTCAGCATCTGACAACCCTGCATATTCTTCAGCATAATCATCCGGCAAAGTCCAGACGATGGATTGCCAATGTCCCTGCTCTTCTTTTTTTAAGCTGGCCATCGGTAAAAAAGCCAGAGGGCCAGTTTCCAGAAAAATCTGGCGCGCCATATGCTGATGGGGCTGTACAGTTTGAATCGCACAGCTGATCCCGGCCTGTTTATAGTCCAGTACATCAATATCGATGAAAGCTTGCTCACGGACAAAGGAGTTGGCACCATCTGCACCAATCACCAGCTTGGTTTTAAGCTGTGTGCCATCGGCCAGATGAATGATCCAGACACCGACTCCGCGTTCTACCCGGCTGACTTTAACTTCGGTACGGTAATCCTGTACAGCGTCAAGCATCTTTTGCTGAATAGCCAGATTCAGGATACTCGGTTCCACCATCGAACCTAAGGCCTGTTCTACTGAGGGTATTTTTTCTGAAGGCTGGCCGAAATTAATATCACCATAGCCATTTTTATTCCAGACCTGCATACCGGTATAAGGCTGCTGACGTGCCAGTTTTTCCCATACACCGACTATTTTTAATAGGTGAATGGTTGCCTGACTCAGCGCCAAAACACGTGGATTCGCTACACCTAATGCCTTATCTGCATCTAAAATTGGGGCAGCGTCTAAAACTGTAGGCTGCACACCACCTTGCGCCAGCAGAAGTGCAGTCAGTCCACCAACCAGTCCACCGCCAATAATGACCACATCCAAGATTTCGTTATTTTGATTTAAGCTCATGCTTTTAATCCCATGGCATAATTCGCAACCAGGGGTTTAATGCCTGGAATATTTTCAAAGCAGATTAAGCCTGTGTTACGCATCAGTTTGAGGAATGGATTCTGGTTACTAAAACCGCGTACCACTGAATCACAGAATTTAATGACCCGCTGCTGATCTTTCAGGCGTGATTTTTCGTAGTCCTGTAGCATGGCTGCATCACCTAAATCAGCACCCTGCTCAAGCTGCTCTGCCAAATAGCGATTAAGCACATAAGCATCGCGCATACACAGGTTAAAGCCCTGTCCGGCTACAGGATGGATGGTATGTGCAGCATTGCCCATCAATACCACACGGCCAACGGCCTGTTTTTCTGCCAGGACTTGAGACAATGGGAAGCTAAAACGGCGACCGGTTTTCTGGAATTTTCCGGCACGATCGCCATAGGTCTCTTGCAAGGCATCAAGAAAATGCTGATCATTTTCATCGCCCAACCATTCACCTTCTGTGCCTTTTTTTATCGGCCAGACAACGGAACGGCGATATTCACCCGGCAATGGCAATAACGCCAAAGGGCCTAAATGACTGAAACGCTCAAAACCGACATGACCATGGGGCTTCGAGGTTTGTACTGTAGTCACGATCGCGACCTGATTATAATCGTGTTCTGAAGTACCAATGCCCAATGCTTTACGGCAGAAAGAATCACGACCGTCTGCGGCAATGACCAGTTTAGATTGTAAAGTCAGCTCAGACTCACCACGCTGCGCCTGAATATAAGCACAATCGGCATCTTGGGTCAGCGATGTGACTTGTACACCATCAATCAGTTCAATCAGCGGCTGTTGTTTCACTTGGGTCAGCAGCACACGGCCGAGCCAGGCATTTTCAATCACCTGACCGAAACTTTCGACTTTTTCCTGTTCTGCTTTTAGGCATGCCTTACCAAAGCTGCCTTGTTCGGTAATATTGACTTCCAGAATTGGTGTGGCATGTTGCTGTAGTGCATCCCAAAGGCCGAGTTCCTGATAGATCTGTACACTACGGCGCGACAAGGCACTGTTACGCGCATCAAAACTGGAATGATACGGGGCAAGATGTTCATCATCATAATCTGGATATTTGATGGCTTCCAAAAGTTTGACTGCAATATTGGTTTTCGCCAACATCAGTGCGAGGCTTAAGCCCACCATACCACCACCGACAATGATGACTTCTTGTTGCATGCTGTAATCCTTTCAATGTCGTATCTAAGTCAATAGATACTTATAATCATGATGGATTTTATATTAGCTCAAAAAAATTCTTTTTTATAATGAAATAGCGTGTCTCGCCTCTGATGTTTATTGTTTCCGGGTGGCCAACCAGCACAGAATTGCTCCAGCCGTAACCATTGCCACACCCTGCCAAAAACCAAAAGACAAAGACGTACTCAGCAATAATGCTGCAAATAAAGCAGATAACACCGGAGTAAAATAGGAAGCACCCGCCATTAATGTCATGTTTCCAGAAATAATTCCAATATTCCAGGCACCATATCCCAAACCTAAAGCTCCGGCTGCCATAATCAAAGTGACGGTATTATCATAAGTAAAATTAAGCGCTGCTCCATTCATCAGGAAATATTTGATCCAGAGCACAACCGCAGCAAGGGCAAAGAATATCGTGACCAAGTTTTTACCTTGAGAAGTTTTTACGGTCACGGAACAATATGCAGCCCACAAAACCGCTGCAGCAAAAGCTAAACCATAACTAAGAGGATTAGCTTTCAAATTGCTCCATATTTGTAAGAGATCAAAGCCGGTATCTCCGCCTAAAACCCAACAAATTCCAACCAAGGCCAATAGGCAACCAGGAAGAATTAAGAGATTGGCTTTAACGTTGTTAAAAATGATTGCAAATAATAAGGTAAAAGTCGGCCATAGATAATTAATCATCCCTACTTCAATGGCTTGCCGACTATTTTGAGCATAACCAATAGAAAGGGCAAAACATAATTCATAAGCAACAAATAAAAGACTTCCCCACCATAAATAAGGCTTTGGAATAGTAGAAAGCTTGGGTAGACTGATGGTAAAAAATAAAATAATGGATGCCATACTGTAAATCAGGGCAGCACCTGCGACCGCTCCAAAACTCTCACTGACACTACGAATTAAGCCAACATTCGTACTCCAGAAGATGACCGCAGAAAGACCAATTAAAGTCGCGACATTTCGATTAAATACCGGTAGAGCGTTTAAGAGCATGGGCTATTTACTCAGAATCAAAGATATTCAGATATATGCTTTTGTAGTTTTAAAGATTAATTTTTCGACTCATTCAGATCATGCAATGAATCAGAATGATAGTAAATAATGCAGACTTAAATTTTAGATAAGAACTGTAACTTTCAGCTAAATTTATAGTTTTGTATGACTAAAATTGGCACAACATTTATTTTTTTAAATCGTCGCTTAGCTTTTAAGGAGAACTAAGATCTACAGCTTGGAGGTAAAAAAATCATTTGTTTATGGACGTTTTTTCCTCATAACTCCGCTATTTTATGGCTATCCAAACACCCAAAATGCCGTCTCTGTCAGCCAGTCATCTAGCTCAAATCACCATAATAAAAACGGAGCCTCAGCTCCGTTTTATTGATAACTATTCCATCCACTCAAGCCGAATTTTAATTATTTAAAATCAACCTTGTAGGGATGTAAGTCATATAGATTAATCGTTGGCGTATTAACGCACCACTCGGCTATGCGGCTCAGTGTGATGCACTGTTTTTCCTAATTTCGTACCGGTATAGATCAGGTACAATGCCGACAAACCAACCAGTACATAAACAATTCGAGAAAGCGCAGTCATATCACCAAAGATTGTAGCAACCAAATTAAAGTCGAATGCACCAATTAAACCCCAATTGATGCCACCAATAATTGTTAAAGCGTAAGCAATCCAGTCAATCGTATTTAGTCTCATAAGTCTTCTCCTGCTGTTCTTTAAGTTTATTTAAGGATCAGAGAAAGTATGAGAAGCAAAGCGCATTTAATATGTAGCTTTGATGCTAAAAACCGATTTTCTGTGTTGAATTCCTGTCAATTTTTAAGCTGCAAATTTTAACTGGGTGAGTTTTATTTGACTTGTTCGTGATAAATGTAATTGAAATCTTTTTTACTATCGTTGCGCAATCTCTCAAAAGATCTGGCTTCAAATCTATTAGAGCAGTCATAAAAAAAGCCGATCTAAGGATCGGCTTTTCATGTCTCTAAAATTAAGCAGCCTGTGCTTTCGCCATTAATGCTTCAATGTCTTCTACCGTTTTCACGACTTTCGCGGTTAACACCAACGGGCCATTTGCAGTGGCCACGACATCATCTTCAATCCGGATGCCAATGCCACGCCATTTTGCATCCACAGTTTCATCATCAGGTGCAATATATACACCCGGCTCAACGGTGACCACCATGCCTTCTTCATACGGACGCCATTCACCATCGACCTTATACGCGCCAACATCATGCACATCCATACCAAGCCAGTGACCCGTGCCATGCATGTAGAACTGGCGGAAAGCTTCTTTTTCTATAATGTCGTCGATATCACCTTGCATCAAGCCAAGATCAAGCAGACCTTGCACCAGGATGCGCACAGCAACATTGTGCGGTTCTTTATAGGAGTTGCCAATTTGCACGGCATTGATCGCAGCGATTTGAGCATCCAGTACCACATTATACAAGGCTTTCTGTTCCGGACTGAATTTACCATTCACTGGAAAGGTACGGGTAATATCTGAAGCATAAAGCTGATATTCAGCCGCGGCATCAATCAGTACCAAATCACCATCTTTCAGTGCCTTATCATTTTCTACGTAGTGCAGGATGCAGGCATTTTCACCGCCACCGACAATACTGTTATAGGCCGGAACACCGCCATTCTTGCCGAAAATATAATTCAGCTCGGCTTCGAGTGCATATTCCATCATGCCCGGACGTACTGCTCGCATCGCTTGAGTATGTGCATCTGCCGAAATATCTGAAGCAATTTGCATCAGTTCAATTTCATTGTCATCTTTATGCAGACGCATTTCGTCAATAATACGATCCAGTTGAATCACTTGAGCAGGTGCAGACGTACCACGCCGGCTTTCACCACTTGCAGTCGCAATCCATTTCGCTACACGTGCATCAAAATCCGCGTTGTGGCCAATGCGATAAAATAACTGGTCTTTATTTTGTAATTTTTCCAGAATTCCTTCATCTAGCAGATCAATCGGATAGGCTTCATCTGCATCATAATCCTGCATCGCCCCATCAATCCCTGCACGATAGCCATTCCAGATTTCCATTTCCCGGTTACGTTCCCGGCAGAATAAACTATAGCTATAGCCTTCTTCTTCAGTGTCAAAGGTTTCAATCACAGCCACAGCTTCAGGTTCTGAAAATCCAGTTAAATAGAAGAAACTACTGTCTGCACGGTATTTATAATCTGCATCACGGTTACGCATCGCCACCGGACTGGTCGCGATAATCGCAATACTGCGTAAACCAATTTCCCCTGCGAGAATACTGCGACGTTCCTGAAAATCAGCTTGTGTTAATTTCTTCATTACACCTTACTTCTTGTCAATTCATGCTTTTATTGAAATTTTCTCTTGAAAACAGAACATATATTCTAATGAAACAGCAAAATATATGCCTGATTTCAAGCAGTGTGATGACATAGCTAACTATTTAGTTAGCTTGGACGTTTAGGCGAGAAAATTTCGACCACGCTTTGCGCCTCTGTAGCAGAAACCTGAGGCTGCACTTTTTGTGTCAATTGCTGCAAGAGTGGCGTTTCCTCAACCTCCACTTTCTTACGTCCCAAAGACAGGCTCACTGGAATCAGGCGCACAAATTCATACAATTCCTGATAGCTTTCTTCACCTTCGGCATCATCGTCTGAGTCTTCAAATTCAACCGCTGCAACATCTTGTAAATGTTCAATCAGTTCTACTTCGTCCTGACGAATATGACCAGAAGCCAGACCAAAACCTAACACCACGCCTGCGCACCAGTCCGCCAATGCCTGCACACGTTCTGAGAGCACATGCTCATCATCTGGAAGCAAAGGTAAATAATCCAGTTCATCTTCAGACAATGCATGGAAAACATCTTCAGCTTCGCCAGTCAACAGTTCTAATGCTTCGGCATCCAGTTCAGGCACATCCAGTGTTTCTAAAATCTGTAACCATTCTTCACTGCTCGGTGCCTGGGTGACACAAACAATCCCGGTCAGCAAACCATGCAGTTCACTCGGGCTAGAAATTTCCTCAATTGAAGAAAAATTGCGGTGCCATTCGGTCCAACCTGAAATATCGTCTTGCATTCGTTTATCCAATCTCTATACTGCTTATATATTACCTCTGTTTGCAACACTGTGCGACCTCGATATGTTAGAAGAATTACAGCGTCTACAAGTGCAGATTGGCGTGTTAAAAACGCGACTCGCACGGCTTGAAAGTGAGAATTCCAGTTTGCGCGAAGAGCAAGACTCTTCCATGGTGCAACATCAACAGCAAATTGAACAAAAGAACAGCGTGATTGCGCAAAAACAACAAGAAAATGAACACCTGACCGAACAGCTGACAGATTCTCGTGCCCAGTTTCAACTGCTCAATAATGATGCAACTGCACTGGCAGACCGTTATGGCCGTCTGGAAAAAAGCTGTACCGATCTGAAAAACCGTTTTCAGGAAATTCTGGCTGAACGAAATGAACTGCGGGTTTTGAAGGAAAAGATGCTGATCGAACAGCGTCAAGCCCAACAGGAAATTCAGCGCCTCAATCAGGAATCTGAGCGTTTAACCCAGAAAAATGAAAATGCCAAAGCCAAAGTTGAGGCGATTATTCAACGTCTGGCAATTCTCGGCACTGCGCAGGATCATCATGCACAAGAAATCCAACAACTGGCCCATCCGACTGAAGTAACTGAGGAAGCCTCATCATGAGTGAACAAATTGCAATTGATCTCAGAGTATTGGGGCATAGTTTCCGTTTGGCCTCTACTCCTGACAAGCAGGAAGAATTAGAGCGCGCGGCACAGTTATTGAATGATAAATACGATGAATTTCGTCGTAAAGCACCACGCATGGAACCCAGCAAGCTGATTATCATGGTGGCACTTGAGCTGATGCAGGAAGTCTTGAACATGAACAGATCACTTCAACAATATGCGCATTGCGAGCGTTTGTTACAAACCATTTTAGAAGAAGTTGAGGAACTAACAGAATAATCTCATATTCTGTTTAAACTTCGGCCATTTGGCTGAACTGTTTACAGTTCATGAACAGCATAGAGTTGCCACACCGACATTATCGTTTATAATTAACTTATCTCTGAGGTGTTCGCCAGCGGGTCTATATCCCTGCCGATACTTATATCTCCGGATGCGTTCTGCATATTTAGAGTGTATGCCTGCCTTCGTGCAGGAAACCCAGCAAGTATGCGTCGCGTCCACCTTGAACTCATCGGGTTCAGGGTAACGACATGCAGCGGCATCTTCGGAGTACTTTAATTTTTTGCTTAAAATATACTTATAATTCTCTTAAAATCCTTTCTAAACTTTCTCTCAGTTTTATATTTCAGTATTTATCTCGGTCATTTCTCAAAGTTCATTTTATTCATACCATTATCTGGTAGGCCTATAAAATGCTTAACAAGAAAATCGCTTTAACTTTCTTTTAAATACACATTGAATTTTCAAGTTATTTGATCTCGATCTAAAATAAACATGGCCCAGATTGCGGCAGGAATCCAGCCTAAAATTGAAATCTGCAGCATGAGACATATTGTTGCTTCAACCGGTTTGTGAATGGTCATAAATAAGGACCAGGGGAAAATAAAGGCAATCATCAACTTCATTTTAAATACCCTCTTGTGTTCGTGTTTGCAATTTTAATATCCAGTTTTTACTGGACTCTGTGTTCGCTCTTTTTAGTGTTATCAAAAAAAATATGCATGCTGTATCATTCTAAAAAACATCTCAAAAGCCTAATTCAGTTAGCTTAAATGCAGCTTAAAAATTATTTTAAATCAGCTTGGCGAACTTATATTTTCAGTTATCGTCTTGACGTTTTTATGAAAAAGACCTTGCTTTCACTCGCGCTGCCCAGCAGCTTTCACTCGACTGAAACCCCTCATCTTTGGGCTGTTTAGGTGAAAACTGATTGCTACTTGGCAGCCGTATTCAAGGGTGATACCCGCCAAATCACGTCACCGACATCATCAGCCACTAAAATAGCGCCTGCAGAATCTACGGTTACACCAACAGGGCGCCCAAATGCTTTGCCCTGCTCGCTTAAAAATCCGGTTAAGACATCTTGAGGCTGACCGAAAGGCTGGCCATTTTGAAAGGGAACAAAAATCACTTTATAGCCACTATGCGGTTTGCGGTTCCATGAGCCATGCTGGCCAATCAGTGCACCATTTCGATAATGAGGCATTAGATCTGCTGTATAAAAACTTAAGCCCAATGATGCTGTATGATTACCCAAAGCATAGTCTGGTGGAATTGCCCGTGCCACCCGTGCAGGGTTTTGCGGCTTGACCCGTGTATCTACATGTTGGCCATAATAACTATAGGGCCAGCCATAAAAAGCACCGTCTTTAACCGAGGTGAGATAATCTGGAACCAGATCATTGCCGAGCTCATCACGCTCATTGACTACCGTCCAGAGTTTGCCACTCTGTGGTTGCCAGTCCATACCATTCGGATTACGAAGTCCGGTTGCAAAAGGTCGTGCTTGAGTATTGGCCAGGTCAAATTCCATGATCAGTGCCCGACCTTCTTCTTGATCCAAGCCATTTTCAGCTACGTTACTGTTGGAACCTACCGTAATATAGAGTTTGCTGCCCGTAGGATCGGCAATGACATTTTTGGTCCAGTGATGGTTTAAACGACCCGCCGGTAAATCCAGTACTTTGGTGCCGGTTGCAGTAATTTGAGTAGCACCTGCTTGATAAGGAAAGCGCATCAGGGCATCAGTATTGGCCACATACAACATATTGCCGACCAGTACCATGCCAAATGGAGAGTTGAGATTCTGTAAAAATACAGTTTTTTGTTCAGCGACTCCATCACCATTATTGTCACGAAGCAGACTAATGCGGTTAGCACTCGGATGCGATGAGCCGGCTCGCTGCATTACCCATTTCATGATTTTGCCTTTAATTCCTTTGCTATCATCAGGCTTAGGTGGTGCATCGGTTTCGGCCACCAGCACATCACCATTTGGCAATACATAGAGCCAGCGCGGATGCTGCAACCCTTTGGCAAATGCCTGAACTTTTAAACCTGTAGCCGGAGTGGGTATTTTGCCCTCAGGCCAACCTTTGGCAGGTGCAATATTGACTGTAGGCAGCAAGCTGGATTTTGGTTTGGGTAACTGTGGCTGGGAACCATAACTGTCAGCAATTGGCGACTTGGATGGCATAGTACAAGCCGTCATCGCCAGCAGAAGTGCCAAGCCTGCACCAGGCAAAAAAAAGTGAACCGGCTGAATAGGCATTTTTATCTCTTGTTATTTTTTATCGTCATCGACTTACTTTAAAAAACAATTAGAGATGCCACTAGTGGCTTGATGTTTTTTCTGGTTATGAATTGGTTATCAGTTTTGAAGTAGATTTGTTTTTTTGTCGTAGCAGCATGATACACAAGAGCTAAAAGAATTCTGATCAGTCATTCGATTCAGGGATTGTTGTAGTTCATCCAAGCACAGCTCCGTTTTAAGGTTTCATATACTGTTCAAAATAAAAGCCCATCTTTTGATGAGCTTCTACGTGCAGATTAGACCTGAATGATCATAAACCTAGAGAATCTATGAATAAGAGAGTCGGATATTCGTCTGAAATACTTCAAAAACAATTAAGGGAAGTCCTCCAAACAGCTGGGTAAGATTGTGCTACACAGCCAGATCCACTGGAATGAAAGATAAGATCCGTGGCTCTCAACCACGAAATGCCGCTTCAATCGCGGAGATGTCAATTTTCTTCATGGTCATCATTGCATCAAAGGCGCGTTTGGCGGCGGCACGGTCAGAACTGGTCACTGCCTGAATAAGCACAATTGGTGTAATCTGCCAGGAAATGCCCCACTTGTCTTTACACCAGCCACACTCGCTTTCCTGACCGCCATTGCCAACAATTGCATTCCAGTATCGGTCGGTTTCTTCCTGATCTTCAGTTGCCACCTGAAATGAGAATGCTTCGTTATGCTGGAATGCCGGGCCACCATTTAGTCCAATGCAGCTAATACCCAGCACCCTAAAGTCAACGGTGATGACATCGCCTTCTTTTCCAGAAGGATAGTCTCCGGGTGCAAGGTTGATCGCGCCAATTGAGGAGTCAGGAAATGTCTCGGCATAAAATCGTGCAGCAGCTTCAGCGTCGTTATCATACCAGAGGCAGATGGTGTTCTTCGCAATATTCATCATGTTCAATCTCCATTGATTTAGGTCTTACGCGCTCTGCCTAGGCACAATGTGTTAGATCTATTGGGTTAATCAGAGATCTGATCCCTTATCTATAATTCACTCAAAAACACAAAAAATCGATTTTAGATTTGTACCTTTATTAATCAAAATCTGTTTCATGATCATCAAAATGATGACTTAAAAACGCATGCTTCACAGAAAATAAAAAAATTATGACATTTTAAGCAGCCAATAATTCAATGCCTTTAATTGACCAATTTTAATCAAGTTTTTAGAGATGAGATTCATTATGAAATTTGCTGAACTTAACCAAGTTGCTACCTCGTCATATGAGAATCAAGATCACAATTATTTTTTACTTTTCCCGAATTCCCACTTAGACTAGAGCACACTTTTGTCAGATCTGCTTTTGCCCTATGACCATTCAAGAATTAAGAAGATACCTGCGTAAAACACGTCGTCATCTTTCTAAATTTGAGCAAAGGCAAGCTGCACAAAAAGTTTTAAATCGCCTTATACGTAGCCCGCAATTTATTCATGCCAAGCACATCGGCATTTATCTGCATGCTTTTGGTGAGATTCATACCCACACCATTATTGAACGCTGCTTTAAACTGGGCAAACAGGTCTATCTGCCTGCGATTTGCGACATGAATCAACAGCTGGTCTGGATCCGAATCAGCCAGCATCAATATCGCAACAAGCGCTTTGCCTATCATCGGCTGGGAATGCGGGAGCCCATGACGACACGTGGTACTCATGTTTCTAAGCTGGATTTATTGATCATGCCGCTGCTGGCCTGTGATCATTCAGGGACACGCATTGGGATGGGTGGCGGTTTTTATGATCGAACCCTGGCTTCTGCGCCCGGGCTTCCATTCCGTCTGGGACTGGCGCATGACTTTCAACTGCTTAGCCAGTCCTTAAAACGGGAAAAATGGGACCAACCCTTGGATGCTCTTATTACCCCGACAGTTTTTTTAGCTTTCAAACGCTAATTTCTCAACTTCCCTGTTGTGAACTACTTTAAAATCACATAATTAGTCATTTTTCATACAATTTAATCTTAACGCCCCTTGTATTTTTTAAATTACCCATCACTATTAAAACATGGCAACACCGTTGTCACTCATTAGGAGTGCTCATGTCTGAAATTATTATGAATCAAGAAACCTTAGAGCCTCAGGTTCCAAGTGTACTACCCCTTTTGGCGCTGCGTGATGTGGTGGTTTATCCGCATATGCAAATTGCGCTGTTTGTCGGTCGTGAAAAATCGATCAATGCAGTTGATGTGGCTCGTAACAGTGACAATCTAGTATTTGTAGTTGCGCAAAAAGATTCGCTTACAGAAGAAATTGATCACGACAATTTATATCAATACGGTACTGTCGCGAAGATTGTGCAAGTTGTGAATCACGAAAATGATGAAAACTGTATCAAAGTCCTGATTGAAGGACTGCACCGTGCCAAACTGAAAACCATCATTGACGAAAATGAGTATCTGACAGCAGAACATGAACTCAGCCCAATGACCGTTACGGTGGATGAAGACACTCAAGCCGTGCGCTTGCAAGAATTACGTGCGCTTTTTGCTCAATATGCAGAAGCGAAACTTCGTAATGCGCGTGAACTGATCACCGCAGCCAACAAAATTGAAGACCTGTTACAGTTATTATTCTTCGTGGCGACCCGTGTTCCATTGAATATTGATGTCAAACAAAAATTCCTGGAACATGATGAATTCGAAGCGCATTTAACTGAGCTGATGACTTATCTATTGCAACAATCTGAAGAACAGCAGATTGAGCAAACCCTGCATGACTCTGTTAAACGTCAGATGGAAAAGAACCAGCGCGAATACTTCCTGAATGAAAAAATGAAAGTCATTCAGCGTGAGCTTTCCGACATGAACGGCGGCGCGGAAGATGATGTCGCTGAAATTGAAAAACGTCTTGCTGAAGCAGATCTGCCTGAGCATGTACGCAAGAAAGCTGAAAACGAATTCCGTAAACTCAAAGCGATGCAGCCTGCCTCAAGTGAAGCAGCAGTTGTTCGCAACTATCTGGAAGTGATTCTGGATACACCGTGGAATAAAGCCAGCAAAGTCAGCATTAACCTGAACAAAGCACAGGAAATTCTGGATGCAGACCACTATGGTCTGGACGATGTCAAAGATCGTATTGTGGAATATCTTGCGGTTCAGTCGCGTGTGAAAAAATTGCGTGGCCCAATTCTATGTTTAGTCGGTCCTCCGGGTGTTGGTAAAACCTCACTGGGTGAGTCGATTGCTAAAGCAACTGGTCGTGAATTTGTGCGTATGGCCCTTGGTGGTGTACGTGACGAAGCCGAGATTCGTGGTCATCGTCGTACCTATATCGGTGCGATGCCAGGTAAAATCGTGCAGTCATTGACTAAAGTTGGGGTGAAAAACCCGTTGTTCCTGCTCGATGAAATCGACAAGATGGCGCAAGATTACCGTGGTGATCCGGCGTCTGCGATGCTCGAAGTCCTCGATCCATCACAGAACAACAAGTTCAGTGATCACTACCTGGATCTGGATCTAGATCTGTCTGAAGTAATGTTTATCTGTACCGCAAACAGCATGAACATTCCTGAAGCCTTGCTGGATCGTATGGAAGTGATTCGTCTTCCGGGTTATACCGAAGAAGAAAAAGTCAATATTGCAGATCGTTATCTGGTACCAAAAGCCATTAAAAATAATGGCCTGCGTGCTAAAGAATTAACTGTGCATGAAGAAGCGATTCGTGACATCGTGCGCCGTTATACCCGTGAAGCCGGTGTACGTAGCCTTGAGCGTGAAGTATCCAAAATTGCACGTAAAGTGGTCAAAGAAGCGGTGAGCAAAAAAGCCAAAAACCTTCAAATTGAAGTGACAGCAGGCAATCTTCCAGATTACTTGGGCGCACATAAATTTGACTATGGTATGGCGGAAGAAGAAGCACAAATCGGCCGTGTCAATGGTCTGGCCTGGACTTCGGTGGGTGGCGAATTGCTGACCATTGAGGTTGCAGCCGTTCCAGGTAAAGGCAAGTTCATTACCACCGGTTCTCTTGGCGATGTCATGAAAGAATCGATTACTGCTGCCATGACTGTGGTGCGTACCCGTGCAGATGAGCTTGGCATCGAAGCGTCCCGCTTTGAAGAAACCGATGTGCACGTGCATTTACCGGAAGGTGCGACACCGAAAGATGGTCCATCCGCAGGTTTGGCATTGACCACTGCATTGGTATCTGCATTTACCGGGATTCCGATTCGTCCGGATATCGCGATGACAGGTGAAACCAGTCTGGGTGGTCGTGCATTACGTATTGGCGGTTTGAAAGAGAAACTTCTTGCAGCCCATCGTGGTGGCATCAAGCTGGTCTTCATTCCACAGGAAAACGTACGTGATTTGGCGGAAATTCCTGAAAATGTAAAAGATGGTTTAGAGATTAAAGCCGTGAAATCGATTGATGAGATTTTACCGCTGGCCCTCATCTCTTTGCCAAAAGCCTTGGTGAAAGCCCCGATTGTAAAAACCAAAGAAGAAGCGAAAGCAGCCCGTCATTAAGATGAGCTGATTTGCCAAAACCCTGCTCCGGCAGGGTTTTTTATTGTGTAAAGAAATTGTTTAAGGTTGCAAGGCCATCGCTACCAGCCCATCAATCACATAGGTCATCTTTTTCAGATCCAGTTTATCCAAGGTGTCCAGCTCAGTATTATAATAAGGGTTACGATAATGCGCCGTATCAGTAATTAACATGGTCGAATAATTGAATTTGGCATAATTCAGATAACCAGAAAAATTCATGTCCTGAGCAAAAGTTGGACTGATAAAACGTTGACATTCCAGACGGTTAAGACTTTGCATGGCAGTACAATAATCTCCGGTCATTCCGGTCGAGGCCAAATGACCAATCGCGGCAATAAAGTTCCCATGATCTGGATAAATCCATTTCAACCCCACCGGATAAGTCTGCACCAGATTTTCATCAAAATAGCCAATTGAATCCAGAATCACCACACCTTTCAGCTTCTGCTTTTTTTTCTTGAGCGACTTGGCATGAATATAGCTGCCCATATGTTCTGTCTTGAAAAAAGGCGGCTCTTCCAAGGTATAAAAAGCAAATTCGATCTCATGTTTGAGCTTGGATTTTTGCAAGGCCAATAATCTTGCGGTTTCCAGTAAACCTGCCACTCCCGAGGCATTATTGTCAGCACCATATCGATCACTAAAGACATCATAATGCGTGCCCATGACCATTTTGGTTTTGGCCTGAGCATTTAAATGGCAAATGACATTTCGATAGCTTAGGCTATTAACTACATAGACCTGAAACTGACAGGGAATGCCAAAACGCTGCATCTGTCCTTTAATCCATGCAGACACTCGATTCAGTTCTTTAACATTCTTGTAATTTCGAAATTCATCGACACTCATGATCTGGCTGAAAAATAATTCCAGATGAGAAATTTGAGCGCGTGTGTTGGTATTGGCAGCACTGAAACTTGAGCCGATTAGACCGGTGACCAACAGCAGCAAAGTACAACATCCTTTTATGATGACCTTAGTCCGCATTTATTATTATCCATTCCTTTATCAAGCGGAGACTTGAACTCAGGACATTAAAGCAGCACTAAATCCTTCATTTCAATTTCAATTTGTTTCCTGACTCAACTTCGTGTTGTTTGATCGTTATAATGAAGTATCCAATTATTGATCTGTCTGTATGAAAATCCGTATCCTGACCATTGGTCAAAAAATGCCAGCATGGGTGCTGACTGGTTTTGAAGATTATTTCAAACGTATTCAGCCCTTTGTACAGACCCAGATTATTGAACTGCCCATGGCCAAGCGCGGCAAAAATGATTCTGAAGCGGATATCCTGAAATATCGAAATATTGAGGGTGACAGCATTTTAAATGCACTCAAGCAGAACGAAATTCTGATCGCGCTAGAAGTGGGTGGACGTGAGTTCAGTACCGAAAAACTGGCTGAAACCATGAAAGGCTGGATGCTGGAAGGCAATGATGTGGTACTGGCGATTGGCGGGCCAGATGGTCATTCGGAAGCAGTACGTAAAGCTGCTGCATGGCATTGGTCCCTGTCTAAGCTCACACTCCCCCATCCCATGGTTCGGGTGATGCTGATTGAACAACTGTACCGTGCAATGACCATTAACCATAATCATCCCTACCATCGTGCAGGTTAATGACGTTGCTGAAGCGTTCTTTTTATGCAACGTTTTGTTGAATAATTCCCCCTGCTTTTTTCGTTATTTTTAATGCATTATTGAGACATCTTCCAGATGTGGTTTGACTTATGAACTTACAAACGTTGCCCGGCTTATTTATTTCTCATGGCTCTCCTATGCTGGCGCTGAATCCTGAGCAAGTGGGTCCTGCCTTGCATCGTTTAAGCGAAAACCTGCCACGCCCGGAAGCGATTATTATCATGTCAGCGCACTGGGAAAGTGAGGCACTGGAAGTCAGTAGCGGTATTCGACCAGAGACCTGGCATGATTTCCGTGGTTTCCCGCCAGAGCTGTATCAATTACGCTATCCTGCACCGGGAAATCCTGAACTGGCCGAGCAGATCTTGGGTTTGCTGGCCAATGCCGGTTTTGCCGCACATGCCAATAGTACTCGTCCACGTGATCATGGCGTGTGGATGCCGCTGCTGCATATGTATCCGGATGCGGATATTCCAGTGGTTGAAATTTCCTTGCCCATGTCGATGAGTGCCGATGAAATCTATAAAATTGGTCAAAGTCTGGCACCGCTACGTGAGCAGCAAATCCTGCTGATTGGTTCAGGCAGTATCACGCATAACCTACGTGAACTGTCTTGGGATGGAACGGCGGCTGATGTACCGGTATGGGCATCAGATTTCCGCAATTTTGTCGTCCATAAACTGGCCCATAGCGATTATGATGCGATACTGGACTGGTCCAATATTCCACACATGGCGCGTAATCATCCAACACTGGAGCATTTTGCCCCGATCTTCTTTGCGATGGGGACCGGAAGCCGTTTTAGTCTGGTACATAGCAGTTTTAGCATGGGTTCTCTGGGCATGGATGTTTACCGCTTCGATTAATCTTGATTGAAAACTTAAAATTTTAACTTTTAAATTTGGATACATTTTGCAACCAAAATCTGCGATATGTATCCATATCTTTTAGAAATGCATCCGTTATCATTTCAATTCTTTGTTCTTTATTATAAATCCATGAAATTAAAATTTATTGTACTGGCATTATTACCTTTAACTTTTGCAGCCTGTCAGTCGGGTGATATCCAGCAGGCTGGAGATCGTACAGTGGCTACCCTACAACAAAAAAGTGCAAATCAGCTTCTTTCTGCCTACCACTGGCAACTAGATCGCGGGCTGGAACGGCCAATCGTGCTCAGTTTCGATGCTCAAGGCCGCCTGAGTGCCGTGACGGGCTGTAATGGACTCAGTACAAACTGGTCAGTGAAAGATAATATTATCAGCACCAGCGAAGTCATAGGAACCGAAATGGCCTGCGATACCGCACTGATGCAACAGGAACGCTTTGTCAGCCAGCTTTTACAAAAACGTGCAATTCCTTTTGCGCTCAATACCACGAACCTTGACCAGCCGACCCTAACGCTTTCCGCTGCCGATGGTCAAAAATATGAATTTACCGGGAAAATGACTCCGGAAACCAGATATCAGGGGCAAGCTGAAACAATTTTTCTGGAAATTTCCCCAGATACCAAATCATGTACCGGTGTGGCTCAGCAAAGCTGCTTGCAAGTTAAACAGGTTAAATATGATCAAAACGGTCTGAAGACCCAGGTCGATAAGGACTGGACATTATTCTATGACCAGATTGAAGGTTTTCAGCATTCACCGAATGAACGCCAGATTATTCGGCTAAAACGTTTTGAAATTAAGAACCCTGCGGCAGATCAATCTAAATATGCTTATATTTATGACATGGCAGTCGAGCGCGAAGCCGTGAAAGGTTCATTATAAAATATCTATCCATAAAAAAACCGAGGCTATGGCCTCGGTTTTTTTAAAGCGACACTCAATCAGACTTAGAATACGCCTTGAGCAAGCATTGCATCAGCCACTTTTACGAAGCCTGCAATGTTGGCACCGTCTACATAGTTCACAGTACCGTCTTCTTTGGTACCGAATTTTACGCAGTTACGGTGAATTTCTTTCATGATCGCATGTAAACGCTCATCAACTTCCTCAAAGGTCCAGCCTAAACGCAATGCATTTTGCGACATTTCCAGACCAGAAGTGGCAACACCACCTGCATTTGATGCTTTACCTGGCGCATAAAGCGTTTTCGCTTCAATGAATTTCTCTACAGCAGCCAAGGTTGAAGGCATGTTTGCACCTTCAGCGACACAGATCACGCCATTTGCGAGAAGCTTTTCAGCATCCTCCGCATCCAGTTCGTTTTGAGTCGCGCATGGCAGTGCGATATCACATGGAATACCCCAAGGACGTTGTCCTTCCAGATATTCAAAACCATGTTTAGAGGCAAATTCTGAAATACGACCCCGTTTTACGTTTTTAAGTTCCATCACTTCAGCAAGCAATGCTTCAGTGAAACCGTCTTTGACGTGAACCGTACCCGCAGAGTCAGAAAGTGAAACCACTTTCGCGCCCAGATACAACGCTTTGTCAGCAGCATATTGCGCAACGTTACCAGAACCTGAAATTGCGACAACTTTGTCTTTGAAGCTTTCGCCACGAGACTTGAGCATTTCCTCAGCGAAATACACAGTACCGTAACCCGTTGCTTCCGGACGCGCCAATGAACCACCGAAGGTTAAACCTTTACCGGTGAATACACATGCAGTGTCGTTACTTAATTTTTTCATCATGCCGGCCATATAGCCCACTTCACGACCGCCCACACCAATATCACCTGCAGGGATATCTGTGTTCGCACCCAGGTGACGATATAGCTCGATCATTAAAGCTTGGCAGAAACGCATGATTTCGCCTTCTGATTTGCCTTTAGGGTCAAAATCAGAACCGCCTTTACCACCACCCATAGGAAGTGTGGTTAAAGCATTTTTAAATGTTTGCTCAAAGCCTAAGAATTTTAGGATTGAAAGATTCACTGAAGGGTGGAAACGCATACCACCTTTAAATGGACCGATCGCTGAGTTGTATTGTACGCGGAACGCGCGGTTTACCTGAGTTTGACCTTGGTCATCTACCCAAGAAACTCGGAACTGGATCGCACGTTCTGGCTCAACTAGACGTTCTAGCAAACCATGTGCTGCGTATTGTGGATTCTTTTGAATGAATGGCCACAAACTGGTCATCACTTCTTCGACAGCTTGAAGAAATTCTGGTTGGTGTGCATCACGTGATTTTACGTAATCTAGGAACTCATTAAGTGTGTTGTATTTCAACGCTTAATCCTCAGCAGAAAATGGATCAAAATTGGTCAAATTTACAATCAATGTTAAATTTTGGCGCAAAATATTAAATATCTTTTGTAACTAATCTACAATACTTTTTTTGAAAATACTTTAAAATTAATTTGATAACAAATATTTATATTGATTATGAATATTTTTTCTATGTCAGGAAATGCCAATTGAATCAAGGCTTAGATTCAGATTTATGCCTAGTAATAAGGCATAACTTGACCCTTAATTGCGCACGACTTAGGAGTTTAAAAATATGTTAAAATACATAACTCGACATATTTTGTTTCACTTACTGCAAAGCTCAGCATGAGCAGCTCTGGTTATTCATGAATTCGCCAATTTCTCTGGTCCAATCGATTGATGCTTTACTCCCTCAAACCCAATGTGGACTCTGTGGTCATCGTGACGGATGTTTACCTTATGCCCAGTCGATTGCTGAGGGTGAAAATGCCAATAAATGTGTGCCAGGCGGACAGCCTGTTGCCGATGCTTTGGCTGCATTATTAAATCGTCCTGAACTTGTGGCAGAAGAAAGTGTCTGGCCCATTCAAGCCGACGGTCGCCCGCAGCGCATCAAAGCCGTAATTCGTGAAGATGAATGTATAGGCTGTACCAAATGTATTAGCGCCTGCCCGGTCGATGCGATTATTGGCGCCGGCAAACTGATGCATACAATTCTGACCGATCTGTGTACTGGCTGCGAACTGTGCATTCCACCGTGTCCGGTTGACTGTATCGATCTGGTCGAAGACCCACAGCCTTTGCCGACTGAAGCACAGCGTATTGCTGAGCAGGACGATTTACGTCAGCGCTATTATGCGCATATCCAGCGTGAAGAAAAACGCCGTACTGACCGCAAGGGCCCAGTCGTCCGTGCAGAAATCAATACTGCCCTGTTTGCCCAGTTCTCTGCTTTAAATGAGCAGCTTCCTGTGATTGAAGTTGTGAATAAGCCGGCGAATACTCCGATTACGCTAGATTCTAAAACCACGATTGAACTGGCAAAACTACGCACCCAAATTAAAAAGCTGGAAAAACAGCTTTCGGTTCGTGAAGATGCCAGCAAACGCCTGCAACTGACAGAATTAGCTGAAAAATTACAGACCTTACAGGGATAAGTACATGACCACTGCGAGCACAAAACCTGTAAAAAACATGACCAAAAAACAGATTCAGACCTTTTTTGAACGCCTGCGTGAACAGCGCCCCAATCCGAAAACCGAGCTGAATTATGCCAATCCCTTTGAATTACTGGTCGCCGTGACTCTGTCTGCCCAAGCCACCGATGTCAGCGTGAATAAGGCCACGGACAAACTGTTTCCAGTCGCCAATACACCGGAAACGATTTATGCGCTTGGTGTGGATGGTTTAAAGGAATATATCAAGACTATTGGTTTATATAACTCAAAAGCAGTCAACGTAATTAAAGCCTGTGAGATGCTGATTCAGAAGCACAACAGCGTGGTACCGGATAATCGTGCGGATCTGGAAGCCTTGCCGGGTGTGGGACGCAAAACGGCCAATGTGGTGCTGAATACTGCCTTTGGTCAACCGACCATGGCGGTGGATACACATATTTTCCGGGTTGGTAACCGTACCGGGCTGGCTACAGGTAAAAATGTGCTTGAAGTTGAGCATCGACTGGTCAAAGTGATTCCGAAAGAATTTATCATTGATTCTCATCACTGGCTGATTTTACATGGCCGTTATTGCTGTATTGCCCGTAAACCGAAATGTCATGAATGTGTGGTCGCCGATGTGTGTAACTGGCCTGATCGTTTTGAATTTGGTGCAGCACGCGCAATTGCAGTGAAGAATATCGCTATTTCTGAATAGAATTGCAGAACTAAACTAAGACCGAAAAAAAGGTGATCAATACCTCACCTTTTCTACAATTTTCAGCATACCGCTTTTATTTAAAACTGGACTCAGCTTCCACTGAAGCATGCCGAATTATTTATTCTGATCGTGTTCAGCCTGTTCCTGTTCTTTTTTGCGCTGTTCAAGCTCCGCCTGCAATTTCGGGTGCAACTGGCGTTGTGGATGCTTGGCTGCATTTTCTGCACGTTCTTCCTGACGTACTTTATTCAGTATTTTAAAACTCATATAGAACAGACCCATCAACACTGCCAGAAATATAACCATTAATACCAACACGCCAAATTTCATAGCCATAGCACCTGTTCAAATACGCAATAAAAAAGAGCCCTAATATGACTTAGGGCTCTTCGATTGTCAAAATCATCGTTAGCCGATTATTTTGCTTGATCCAGAATCGCGAAAAGCTCAGTCTGAACCTGATCGATTGGACGCAGACCGTTTAACTTGTTGTAAGTCGGTGCATTTTCACCTGATGCTGCACGGCCTTGGTAGAAGCCCACCAGTTGCTCCGTTTCAGTATGGTAAGAACCTAAACGTTTACGAATTGTCGCTTCCAGATCATCTGGACGCTGAACCAGATCTTCACCCGTTTCGTCATCTTTACCTTCCACTTTTGGCGGGTTGTAAACGATGTGATACACACGGCCAGATGCCGGGTGCTGACGACGGCCAGAAAGACGTTGTACGATCTCTTCATCTGGAACATCGATTTCAATCACGTGATCGATGTTGATACCTTCGTTTTCTAAAGCTTCTGCTTGAGGAATGGTACGCGGGAAACCATCAAAAATACAGCCATTTACACAATCAGGTTGCGCAATACGCTCTTTGACCAGACCAATGATCAACTCATCAGAAACCAAACCGCCATTGTCCATGACACTTTTAGCTTGTAGACCTAATTCAGTTCCTTCACGAATTGCAGCACGGAGCATATCACCGGTTGAAATTTGTGGGATATTGTAGCGCTTACAGATCAACTGAGCTTGTGTACCTTTACCTGCTCCAGGTGGTCCGAGTAAGATAATGCGCATATATAAACATCCTCATTTAAACAATATGTATGACGCCACGACCACAATCGCCCGATTGTGTCCCCCGGCATCTCATTATAAGAAAGCCACAAACAAATGGATTAAACCCGCGACAAAACCGGTTACCCCACCCAATAAAATCAGAATCCATTCATCTTCCTGAAATGCAGGACGTAACAGATTCTGAAACTCCTTCGGAGTCAACTCGCGTATGCGGTCTCTAAACATTTGATAGATTTTCTGTGCACGGCTCGCATTAAATGCTGGGTCGCATACAGGCACCATCGTAATTTCAATCGAGCGATCGATCAAGTCCGTCTTGAGTTTTGCATACTCTTTTGGCCCTAAAGACAGCTGTAAAGAGGTCCGAACCAGGGGTGTTTCCATAATTTCATTAATATGACGTTTGACAATGCGGCGGGTTTTGTCTTTTTTCCCGCCATACATCATCTCGGTCATGATCGATTTTAACGTAATCAGATCTTCTGTGACTACACTTGCGAAAACATCAGAGACTTCATCCTGACGTTTCATAAATGCGCCTTGTATGTTATAGGTGCCAATACGCGGAATGACAGGTTTAATCCATGGAAACTTGCGACTTGTGGTACGGCTAAAGAATTGCGGGTACTTTACCGGGTGCGGATAGAGCGGGTTGAATACCATCCAGATTGCAATCCAGTTGGTCAAAAAGCCCCAGATGGCAGCCCAGAACGGAACAGTCCAGTGCCAAGGCACCACGAACCAGACAATCATCTGGAAAATACCAAAGAACATGCCGATGAGTGCACTGATATGCCAAATAAAATTGATTTCTTTTTGGCCCACTTTCAGAAACATGCGCACCATTAACCGACGGTCACCTTCCATCTGGCTGACCACCATTTCACGCATATCGACAAGTGACTCGACGTTCATGGTCAGCTCGGTCACCAATTCACGCAAAATTGCCGGCATTTGTTTTTGTGCCTGTGCATAAATTCTGCGTTTGATGGCAAAAGGCAGGTTTTCCCAAAGGACTGCATTACGATCCATCATCACTTCATCAATCAGATGTTCCAGTTCGAAACCGACCTGTTCACCAATGATCCGTGCCATATCATCTGGATCCATGGCCTCTAAAAATTCGCGGATGGAACCTAGTTTAGACAAAGTGTTATCGGTAATAATGCCTGAAATACGGCCAGCTTTGCGTGGCACGATCCCCTGCCAGCCGACAGGTACAGGACCGAGATGGACACCCCAAAAATTGATCGGATAAAACACCATTTTCAGTGCCATCCAGACGTGAGCCCACGTTACAAATGCGGTCACCGGAATAATGCTGAGCACAGCCCAAAAATCCGGGCGATTCACAAAGGTTTGCCACAATTCGTTGACGTACTCAAGCATGCATAAGTTCCATATTTAATTTTTTGTTCACAGAATACACATATTTATAAGGTCAAATATTTTGTCTATAAACCGATACTTAAAGTATAGGAAAATTGTAGTCGCGGTTCAGTTTCGGCCACCACACGACCATTTCGATCTTCAAATTTCTCTCCGGCACCAATGCCGACACTAAAACTGCTGATTCGCTCTGAACTCAACAAAACATAGGCCAAATCAATTCCAGCACCTAAGCGGGCCTTGTATTCATTGTCGACGCGTTTGCTTTCAATATGACCCGCATAGCCTCCGACATAATACCCATTTTTATCCTTGCCGGTCAGATGTGCAGGATAACGAAAGCCTACTTGTCCCCCTATCGTTCGATCATCATCCAGAAAAACCCCACCTTTCACATAAGCAATCCCATAAGGATTAACCCATTCAGTATTTAAATGTACCAGCTTCCGGGTAAAACCAGCCCCAACATTAAAGGCTTTTGCCTGAGTAGCTTCTACTTTATCTGCAGTATTATTGATTTGATCATGTGCATAGGCCCCGTTCGCCCACAATGCAAACGCCAACAAAGGGTAAACCTTGTTCATTCCTTCACCATCTTCCTTAATTATAGTTTTTGGTATAGTCCTATTTTTATTCGATTTTACTGTATCAGAATTATCACAACTCTTATATACAGCACTTTACAATTTTCATGTCTGCAAAGTCAAAGCTTAAAGGAACTGATCGTAATGGCAGTTTTTCATTATCAAATCAAGTCCAGTTGCGTTAGAATATTCCACTTTGATTCTTTCCTCCTTTCCTCAGGTCTCAAGTCGATCGCGTATGAAGCAGCACTTTCCTTTAAAAAATGCACAACAAGAAAAGCGCATCTATCGTAGTCGAGTATGGATTTCTGTTGGAATAGTCATCTTTTTTATGCTGCTGCTGGTTAGCCGCTATGCCTATTTACAACTCTTTAATTTCGAGACCTTCAGTACCGCTTCTGACCAAAACCGGATTCGTCTGCAACCTCTGCCTCCAGCGCGCGGTTATATTTATGACCGTAACGGCGTATTGCTGGCCGATAACTACCCAGTTTTTACCGCAACTTTAAGCCGCGCCGATGTGCAGGATATTGACCAGACTTTGGAACGTCTGAAGCCTATTCTGGAGCTGACTGAAGAAGATATTGAACGCTTCCAAAGCCGGATCAAAACAGCACGTAGAACCGAACGGGTTTCGATCAAGCTCAACCTGAATGAAAATGATATTGCCCGTTTTAGCGAGGTCAAATATCAGTTTCCGGGCGTGAATATTGAAACCCAGATGACCCGCTATTATCCGCATGGCGACCTGTTTGCCCATGTGATTGGTTATGTGGGCCGGATTAATGACAAAGAACTCAAAGCCATTGACAAGGATCTGTATGCCGGGACCAACCTGATCGGGAAAATTGGGGTAGAAAAATCCTATGAAGAACTTCTGCATGGGGTGCCAGGAAATGAATCGGTAGAAGCGGATGCTTTTGGTAATGTGCTACGGCATTTGGGCCGTAAGGATCCGGTGCGCGGTAATGATCTGTTCTTGTCACTGGATTATGGTTTGCAGGTGGTGGCTTCAGAGCAACTGGCTGGACGCCGTGGTGCGATTGTGGCGATGAATCCGAAAACTGGGGAAATTCTGGCGCTGGTTTCCAGCCCAAGTTTCAATCCAAATCTGTTTGTGACCGGTATCAGTCATAAAGATTATAGTGATCTGCGTGATAATCTGGATCAACCTTTATACAACCGCGCCGTGCAAGGGGTTTATCCTCCTGGTTCAACCATTAAACCGATGTTTGCATTGGGCGGCCTGCATTATGGTCTGGTGGACTGGGATACCACTATTTCTGATCCGGGCTATTTCAGTCTGCCGGGCGATAGTCACCGCTTCCGTGACCATAAAAAATCCGGGCATGGCGCAGTCAACATGCACAAAGCTCAGGTCGTTTCTTGTGATACTTATTTCTATGTCATGTCCTACCGCATGGGCATTGAGAAAATGAACACCTGGATGCGTCAGTTTGGTTTTGGTGAAAAAACCGGCGTGGATTTACCAAGTGAAAGCTCAGGACTGTACCCGAACCCGGAATGGAAGATGCGTACCCGTAACGCCAAATGGTTACGTGGTGAAACTATTTCGGTGAGTATCGGTCAGGGGGCTTTCACTTCAACGCCGTTACAACTGGCCATGGCAACGGCCATTACCGCCAACCATGGCAATAAAGTCATTCCGCATGTGTTACGTGAAAGTCGCGGTGCCAAAGCGTTCAAGGTACATAATGGTACCCACGGCAAGATCGATTTTAATGGTCAGGAAGAAGACTGGATCAAGATGCGTGATGCCATGGTCGACGTGATTCAATCTGGTACAGGCCGAGGCATCAAAAGTGGCTTACAATATTCCATTGCAGGTAAAACCGGTACAGCTCAGGTGAAGAGCATTGCTCAAGGCAAGCGTTATAATGAATCCTTATTGACCGACCGTCAGCTGGATCATGGCCTGTTTGTCGGTTTTGCACCTGCTGAAAATCCTGAAATTGCGATTGCGGTCATTCTGGAAAATGGTCGTGGCGGTAGTGCAGCCACTATGCTGGCTCGTCCGATTTTTGATTATTGGTTGCTGCATAAAGATAAGAAGCCGGTACGCCCGCAAGGTCATCAGCTCAGTGGTGGTCTGATGACAGCCGGAATCAAGCCTGCTGAATTGCCAAGTGGTGCAGGCATGTTGAGTCAAGATGCAGCAACTGTAGCTCCAGCCAATATTCAGCCACCAGATTCTGCCACCAATCCATCTGCAAATGCAGCTGCTCCAGCTGTAGCACCTCCTGCTCCCACACCGGTAGAACGAGACTAAAATGAAAAACCAACTTCGAATTATTGGGGGTGACTGGAAACGTCGTCAACTACCTTTTGCCAGCATTGAGGGTTTACGCCCGACGCCTGATCGAGTACGCGAAACCCTGTTTAACTGGCTTATGTGGGACGTACAAAATGCACAGGTTTTGGACATTTGTGCAGGATCTGGTGCCTTGGCTTTTGAAGCCTTATCGCGTGGTGCGGCCTCAGTCGTCATGATTGAACCAGATCGTACTCAGGCACAATTCCTGACCCAGAATCTTGAACTATTACAAGTCACCAAAGCACGCGCCCAATTGAAAATAGCAACGGCGCAGCAAGCTTTAACCAGCCTGCAAACACAATTTGATCTGGTTTTTCTCGATCCACCGTATAGCCTGAACTTATGGGAAGAGCTGGCATTACAGGCAGATCATCTGGTGAAAAATAATGCTTATATTTATGTGGAAGCAGACCGTGATCTACAGTTGCTTAAATTACCAGCGTCATGGCGACTCATTAAAAATACCAAAGCCGGCACAGTGCGTGCAGGGCTTTATCAAAAAAGTGTTTCTTAAATAAAGTCACAATTAAGACCTATTAAAAAAGGATTCCGCGATGGAATCCTTTTTTGTCAATAATAGTCAAACTGAAAGATGCGAGAATCATTTTAGTCACGATCACGGCGCCAATCACGGTTGTCACCTCTGTCACGCTTCCAATCCCGATGATCTCTATGCTCCCGATTTTTCCAGTCACGATCCTTGTGGTCTCGATCATAATGTCCGTTGCGATCCCGGTGATCACGAGAACCATCATCCCATGGATCAACCACACAACCAGTTAATGACACTGCCAATACAGAAAGTAAAATCGCTTTTTTAATCATGTCCCTAATCTCTTTACTGCACCCTATCAGTATCAGGCGAGTTCATGGAGACTAAACGAACTCATTGTTGCTCTGTTGTAGTGATTTATGCATTTTTTATGCAGGAATAAAAAACTCATTCCTTATTTTCGTTTTAATATTTTACGCACATTTGAACTTTAATTTGCATAAATACAGCTAACTAAAAGCTTGGCTTTTGCCCTGATCTTTAGAATACTGCTGCCTTTCCTTCTGACCTTACCTTTATGACCTGGCTGTTATTTATTCTTGGTGCAATGGTCGCTGGTTTCGTACAGGGGCTGACCGGTTTTGCCTTTGCCCTGATTGCCATGTCATTCTGGGTCTGGGTATTGGCTCCGCAACTGGCAGCGCCCTTGCTGGTATTTGCTTCCATCTGGAGTCATTTAATTTCACTGACGCAGGAACAGAAACCACCCATATTATCTAAACAGTGGCTACTGCCTTATTTAGTAGCGGGTCTGATTGGCGTACCGCTCGGCACTTACCTGCTGCACATCATCCAAGCTGATACATTTAAACTGGTTTTGGGCATTTTTCTGGTGCTCTGGTCTCCGCTGATGCTGCTCAATCCACACATCAAAACCATTCAGCGCTCGGGAAAGATAGCCGACAGTAGTATCGGATTGATGGGTGGAATATTAGGCGGACTTGGTGGTTTTTGTGGAGCCGTCCCTTCAGCATGGGTGATGTTGAAACAACTCCCGAAAGCCCAGCAACGCTATATCTTGAGGCATTTTAATTTTGCAGTTCAGGTCTTCGCACTCGGTACCTATCTATGGCAAGGTATGATCGATCAAAGTCATTTACCCTATATGGCAGTGTTAATAGTTTTTGTCAGTATTCCGGCCATTTTAGGGGCAAAACTCTTCTATAAAATTTCTGAACTGCTGTTTAAACGTATTATCCTAAGTTTGCTGTTCAGCGCCGGCTGTTTTCTTATAGCGTCCCAATTCATTTAAGCCCAATCTCATGCAGAGTTGGTTTACTTTGCCTCAGGCTTGAATCCGCTGACATAACTGCTATGTTAGGGCCAATATTTCGTAATATAGATCATCATTATGAAGATTCGTGATCAGATTGTTCTCGTTACCGGCGGAGCACGTGGCTTGGGCTTGGCGATTACTCAAGCCCTATTGGCAGAAGGTGCTCGCGTCGTCGTCAATTATCATAGCAGTCAGCAAACCGCCGAACAGCTTGTGCAGCAGTATCCCGAGCAGATCTTTATTTATCAGGCCGATGTCACTCAGGCTGATCAGGTACGGACTTTATTTGCTGCGGCAAAAAACCATTTCGGGGAAGCGATTCATGCGGTCGTCAATAATGCGCTGATTCAGTTTGAATTTAATGGGGATGATCGTCCTAAGGTTGAAGATTTGACTTGGGAGACCATGTCACATCAATTCAGTGGTGCAGTACAGGCCGCCCTCAATACCACACAAGCCGCACTAGATGATATGAAGCACGCGGGTTTTGGCCGGATCATCAATATCGGCACAAACTTAGTGCAAAATCCGGTGGTTCCTTATCATGACTATACCGCAGCAAAAGCGGCTTTATTGGCCTTTACCCGCACTACGGCGCAGGATTTGGGACAATATGGTATTAATGTCAATATGCTCTCTGGCGGCCTGTTACAAACCACAGATGCCAGTAAAGCCACACCAGACTTTGTTTTTGATCTAATTGCTCAATCAACTCCTTTACGCCGCGTGATTACACCAGAAGAGTTTGCTGCTGCAATCCTGATGTTTTTATCGCCTTATTCACGTGCCGTGACCGGACAAAACCTGATTGTGGATGGTGGCTTGGTTAAAGGTTAGATGACCAGAGAATAGACCGGGATTTTAGATTCTATTGTTCTATTTTTTGACCATCTGGTAGATTAAAAAGGTTTTGTGACCGGATTTTACTTCTACAATACGGTGTTCCCATAAAACCTTTTGTCTATTTTCTATGAAATTTATCACGACATTGCTCAGTACCTTATTGCTGGCAGGTTGTATGTCTAGCGATCTGAAAAAATCGGAACAGCTGCTGCAAAATTTCCAGTGCTCCCAGATCGAGATGTCACAGATGTCGCATACCAGCATGACCGATTATTATCAGCATTCGCTCTATAGCACAAAATCCAAGGCCGAAGCGTATATCGAGCATTATCACCAAGGTGAAAAGTTATTTGATATTCCCCTATCGGAAGTTGTGCAACAGCAATATGAGCTGTATAAAAGTGCCTGTCAAAGCCTCGGTGGAATTTTACCCGCTTCTGAAAACTAAGTAGTATTTGTCTGATATTCTTAATTCTTAGACAATAAAAAAGCAGGGAAAATACCCTGCTCTTTTTACAACGCAATTTTAATTCTGATAATAACGCTGATCGACACTGAAACATTCAGGGAATTTTGGCTGAATATCTGCATAAAATGCCATGATTTCCGCCATATCTTTTTCATAATCCCCTGTCGGATAAACGATTTTACCTACGCCAGTTTTCTTCTTGGCATAGTCCATATAGGCCAATGCAATCGGCACACCGGCATTAATCGCAACATGATAAAAACCGGTTTTCCACTGTTCCTGTTTGGCACGCGTTGCTTCTGGTGTGACCAGCATGACCAGTTTGGGATGGGTCTTAAATAAATCCGTCATCACCTGTACCATGCTCGGACGCGGTTCACCCGGCTGCTTAGGTCGACGGTCAATCCCGATTCCGCCCATCGCCCGTACAAAAGGCCCCAATGGAAATTTCATATAACTGTCTTTAATGGTTAAGCGAACATTTACGCCCAATGCTTTTAAGGCCAGTCGCGCATACAGTGCATCCCAATTACTGGTATGAGGAGCAGCAATCATGACACATTGGTCTAAATCTAGGGGCCAATGGTTATCAATTTCCCAACCCATCATGTTCAGACTTTGTTCTGCTAACTTCTCAAACACCTTATGCACCAGTTCTATTCAAATCTGCGCAGATTCTAGCAATCTAAGCAAATATAGATAGTGCAAATTGCACAACAAATAACCAATTAATCTATATTTGTATAATTAGATTTTTCAAATAAAAAATGAATTAAACACTTATACATTTCAACTTAATTTACCCATCAAGCAGCACTCAGGTTTGACTACCTCGCTCCATCAACGATGATTGTGAAATAAATTCAAGAGTTTATTCACTGAAATGCTCCTAACCTCCTCATTTTGGGATATGGCAAAACATCACGTCTTTTTATACTTCCCTGACATTATAATTTCAGCAAGATTCTGATGAAAAAGACTTTAATTTGTCTTGCTTTAACGGGGTTAATCACGGCATGTGGCGGTTCGGACAATGATTAAGCCATATGAAAATATTCTTCGACAGCACTCAATTAAAAATTTCGGAAGCCCAAAATCCAGATGAAAGTGCAATTTTTACGAAAATTACCCCTCATAATTCGGGAATTATAGGTGCCTGGAGCTTAGGTTCGGGTAAACAATTATTCGTTTTCAAGGCAAATCATACATATACGCTAGTTGATGCTATCGGGCATGATCAAGTCGAAAGTGGAGATACATCTTGTAGTGGAGCGGGAATCGAATATGGTAACTACCAGATCCGAGATAGTAAATTATTTGTAGATTGTTCAGATCATTGATACCAACGGTTGTGCAGGTCTTTCCGAGACTCATGCACATTTAGGTTTGTCAGGTACAATTGATGCTATTATCCTCACATTGACGGGAAGTGGCGAAGGTGGTTTTACACTCTCTCGACTCAACTAAAATAAAATCAACTCAGACAATCCCATCAGAAGATGGCGTTATTTTAATCAATATGTTCAAACTGAATCGTACATCCCATTAATAAGTGCATCAGCTCAATTTGTGAGGTGCAGTTGGGAGACTGTAAATTAAATTGTGTAATTGCCTGAATTTGCTATGTTCATATTCACAACGGAGTCAGGCAACATGATGAACGAACAAAAACTAAAAGACCTTGCAGCAGAATTTGCTAAAGGAATCAAAACAGAAGACGATCTCAATCAATTCACCCGATTGTTGACTAAACTCACTGTTGAAACGGCTCTCAATGCCGAACTTACCGAACATCTCGGACATGAAAAGAATGCTCGTAAGAACGGTTCAAATGCTCGTAACGGTTATTCCAGTAAGACCGTGCTGAGCGATGATGGTGAGATTGAGATCACCACACCACGAGATCGTGATGGCACATTTGAGCCACAGCTAATTAAAAAGAATCAGACTCGTATCACGCAAATGGATAGCCAAATTCTATCCCTTTATGCCAAAGGCATGACTACCCGTGAAATCGTGGCTACTTTCAAAGAAATGTACGATGCTGATGTATCGCCAACGCTTATTTCCAAGGTGACTGATGCTGTTAAGGAGCAAGTCGCTGAATGGCAAAACCGTCCGCTGGATGCACTCTATCCCATCGTCTATATGGACTGTATTGTAGTTAAAGTCCGTCATAATGGCAGTGTTATCAACAAGGCTGTATTCCTTGCCTTAGGCATTAATCTTGATGGACAGAAAGAACTGCTCGGCATGTGGATGGCTGAGAATGAAGGTGCAAAGTTCTGGCTGAATGTCCTGACTGAGCTTAAAAACCGAGGGTTGCAGGATATTCTGATCGCCTGTGTGGATGGACTAAAAGGCTTTCCTGATGCCATTAACAGCGTATACCCGCAAACCCATATCCAGCTGTGCATTATCCATATGCTGCGTAACAGCTTGAAATACGTATCATGGAAAGATTACAAGGCCGTCACTCAGGATTTAAAAGCCGTTTATCAGTCACCTACTGAAGAGGCAGCCTTGATGGCCTTGGATCAATTCGCCCAAACATGGGATGACAAGTACCCACAGATCAGCAAAAGCTGGCGTACACACTGGGAGAATCTAAATACCTTCTTTGCTTATCCAGCCGAGATACGCAAAGCCATCTATACCACCAATGCGATCGAATCATTAAACAGCGTAATACGTCAGGCGATCAAAAAGCGTAAAGTCTTTCCAACGGATGATTCTGTACGTAAAGTGATTTACCTGGCAATTGATGCAGCGTCTAAAAAGTGGAATATGCCTATTCGCGACTGGCGTTTAGCCATGAGCCGCTTTATTATTGAATTCGGTGACCGCTTAAGCAATCACCTTTAAATTTATGAAAAGCAATTACACAAAATTATTTACAGGCTCGCAGTTGGTCTTTTCATAAATATTTTTAAAATAGGTTCGAACTGAGCTTAAGGTAATGCCACATTGCTCTGCAATATCTTCCAGCTTATAGCCATTAATTAACAATTCACATAAATCAAATTCTCGCTTTGACAGATGGTAGCACTGCTGTAGATAAGCTCTAGACAGTGAGTAATGCTGGTTCTTGTCGGTCATAAATAATGCAATCTGGTGCTGATCTGCTTGTAAAGGTTGCATATTTTTTAATTTTTTAAACGGCACGATTGTGAGCATTAATTGAGACCCCGTACTATCACTCAGTGCCAAGACTCCACCGACCTCAGCCTGAACCGTTGTAGCATCCAGTAAAGCACTTTCTAACAACTGATCAAGACGTGCCTGCTGAGAAGGATGGATTTTTAGATGATTATGTCTATCCAGATCCAGACATGAACTTTGATGAATCATCTGCTGTGCCACAGGATTGGAATAACTTAAACACAGGTTTTGATCGAGCAGTACAATCCCGGTTTTTAAACTATCCAATACGGTATACAAGCTTAAATTATCTTGCTGAATCAAGTTGATTTGCCGGTGAATTTGCAAAGCCCGGCGTAAATGAATACTGATACGTCTTAGAAAATCCAGCTCAGGCTGTTCAAAAGGCTGTACTTCAGGTGCACGATGAATGCCGAGTACTGCCCAGCGATAATGACCTCGATCTAGCAACACGCCCGCCAGATAACAGACTCCCGTCGGCTTCAGGCACTTTTCATAAAATATATAATGATCCGTACCAGGCAGCTCGGCATAATGCTGACAGTTTTGACTTAGCGCATCGCCTATCTCAATGCTATTCCATAATGGCATATGCAGTTTCATATCAATCACCCGGATACGTTCATCTTGATAGGCACTCAGGCTTTTATTCGGGATATTGTGCGTATAAACAAAATCATAGCCAGGATTGAGCTGATCCAGACCGGTAAAGATGGCGCTCTTACTTTGGGTATAGCTTACGATATCTTGAATCACCTCAAGCCACAAAGCCGGTAATAATGCAGCATCATAAATTTTTGCAATAAGATTATTTTCTTGTTCTAATTTCATTACTGCCTCATTTTTTATCATTCTTTCTGCATCATAGCGCCAAGCACAGTCCGCTGAAACGACATAAAATGACTTAAATATTTTACAAAAACTCTTTAAGCCTACTGATTGATGAATAAATTTGGTCTAATTCACCTAATGAATCAAACTTTAACAAGACTGCCCTATTTATCCATACAGACTACTTTTAATGTAATGTCTAATAAAGAAATCTACAGGGTCAGAACAATGAAGAAAGTGATACTCTCTGCTGCAATGGCAGTTGCTCTTGCAGCAACGTTGACAGCATGTTCGAAACAGAATGACAATGAGCCAATGAATCATAATGCACAATCCAGTCCGGCAATGATGGAGCAAAATAACCCCGGTACCAATCTGACTCGGGCTGATAGCGCAGAGACCTCATTAGATTGGGCAGGTGAATATGAAGGTGTATTTCCTTGTGCCGACTGTGAAGGCATTAAAGTCGAGTTACAGCTTAATTCAGATAAGACTTATGAACTGAGTGAAGAATATTTAGGGAAAGCTAATAATAATGAATTTGAACTCAAAGGCAGTTTTAGTTTTGATCCTCAGGATCCGTCACTCATCACATTAGATAACAAAGCTGAAAACCGTAAATTCTTTGTTGGCGAAAATTTTATCGAAGCACGTGATGTTGAATCAGGTAAAAAAATTGAGAGTAATTTAAATTATAAATTAGTTAAAAAGTCTTCATCATAATTTTGTAAAGAATAAAAAAATCCCCGCTATTGCGGGGATTTTTTTAAGATCGGATGATCAACATGAATTACATCATGCCGCCCATACCACCCATGCCGCCCATATCAGGCATTGCAGGCTTGTCTTCTGGAATATCCGTGATCATACATTCAGTTGTCAACATTAATGCAGCAACAGAAGCAGCATGCTCAAGTGCAGAACGCGTTACTTTTGCTGGGTCAAGAATACCCATTTCGAGCATATCGCCATAAACACCTGTTGCCGCGTTATAACCGAAGTTGCCTTCGCCATTTTTCACAGCATTGATCACCACTGAAGGCTCATCACCCGCATTCGATACGATTTGACGAAGCGGCGCTTCAATCGCACGACGTAGAATGTTGATACCTACGTTTTGGTCATCATTCGCGCCAGTTACGTTATCCAATACTTTCGCTGCACGTACCAGTGCAACACCACCACCTGCAACCACACCTTCTTCAACCGCAGCACGCGTTGCATGAAGGGCATCGTCTACACGGTCTTTCTTCTCTTTCATTTCAACTTCAGTCGCAGCACCGATTTTGATCACTGCAACACCGCCTGCCAATTTAGCAACACGTTCTTGAAGTTTTTCTTTGTCATATTCAGACGTAGATTCTTCAATTTGCGCACGGATTTGCTGAACACGTTCAGAAATTTGACCTGCATTACCCGCACCATCCACAATCACTGTGTTTTCTTTAGATACAGTCACTTTATGTGCAGTACCTAAATGTTCAAGTGCAGTTTGATCTAGCTGCATGCCAATTTCTTCAGAAATCACCGTACCGCCAGTCAAGATCGCGATGTCTTGCAGCATCGCTTTACGACGATCACCAAAACCAGGCGCTTTTACTGCACATACTTTGATGATGCCGCGCATGTTGTTGACAACCAAAGTTGCCAACGCTTCGCCTTCAACATCTTCAGCGATGATCAAAAGCGGTTTACCTGTTTTCGCAACTGCTTCAAGCACTGTGATCAACTCACGAATGTTGCTGATTTTTTTGTCAACCAGAAGAATGAACGGATTTTCAAGCTCCGCAGTTAGTGTGTCTTGCTTGTTTGCGAAGTATGGCGAGATGTAACCGCGGTCAAACTGCATACCCTCTACCACATCTAGAGAATCTTCAAAGCCTGAACCTTCTTCTACAGTGATGACGCCTTCTTTGCCCACTTTTTCCATTGCTTGCGCAATCAGTTTACCTACAGTGGTGTCAGAGTTTGCAGAGATCGAACCGACTTGTTCAATCGCTTTAGAATCAGACGCAGGTTGAGCAGTTGCTTTAATTTCAGCAACCAAAGATTTAACTGCAATATCAATACCGCGTTTCAAGTCCATTGGGTTCATACCCGCTGTAACTGACTTGATGCCTTCGTTCAAAATAGCTTGTGCCAATACTGTTGCAGTGGTTGTACCGTCACCTGCGATGTCATTGGTTTTAGAAGACACTTCACGAACCAGTTGCGCACCCATGTTTTCGAATTTGTCTTTCAGGGTAATTTCTTTGGCAACCGTTACACCATCTTTGGTGATGTGCGGCGCACCGAAAGAACGGTCGATCACAACGTTACGGCCTTTAGGACCTAGTGTTACTTTCACTGCATCTGCAAGGATGTTCACACCAGCAATCATTTTGCTGCGCGCTGAATCACCAAATTTTACGTCTTTAGCTGACATTTTTGACTCCAAATACTTTTAATATCTTTTAAATTCTGATGAACATAAGACGACTTTAAACGGAAATTAAGCAAATACCGCTAAAATGTCAGATTCTTTCATAATAAGAAGTTCTTCGCCGTCAACTTTCACAGTTGTACCCGCATACGTACCGAACAATACTTTATCGCCAACTTTTACATCTAGTGCACGTACACCATTGTCAGTGATTTGACCATTACCTACAGCAATGATTTCACCTTGAGCTGGTTTTTCTGCAGCAGAACCAGGAAGTAAAATACCGCCAGCTGTTTTAGTTTCTTCTTCAACACGACGAATAACAACGCGGTCATGTAATGGACGAATGTTGCTCATATTTAACTCCATCAGACTAAGTCTTTTTAGGTCACTGATGACGACTTAATTATTCCATGGGTCATCATCAAAAATTTTTGATGTCACTTTTATGGAGATGGAATAAAACGCTTCAAGGGCAAAAATGAAAAAAAATTGCTTTTTTTTAACGAATACTGATTTTTCGTCTATTTATTCAACATATCAGGCTTTAACAGAAAGGACTGGGTCACGTCATCGAATAAATACTGGGAAATTTTTCCTGATGCATCAATCAGATTAAAACTATTTGGCTCTTTTTTATGTAGCCGATGCGAGGCTGAAGTACCTGCATGTACATCATAAACAGGATGATCTGCCCCCAACTCAAAGATCAGGTTCAAATCATAAACCGCAGGTTGATGCAGATGTCCATGCAAGACTGCAAACAGGCCATGTGCTGCCCAAGCCTCTAAAGCAATTTTGGCCATCAATGGACTATCCTTAAAACCGCGCTTATTTTGAAAAGGCACATAGAACGGTTGATGGCTGACAATAATTTTTAATTTGGAAGAAGGTGCTTGGCCTAATTTCCGATCAATACGCTGAATCTGCTCAAGCGATAAATGCCCTTTGGTGTGATAGCGGCGCCGGATTGAGTTCACCCCCACCAGATAAAAGTTGTCTGTTTCAAGTGTGGGTTCAAGTTCACCAAAAAAAAGCTGATAACGGGTAAATGGATTGAACAGCCGATTCCACAAATGATAGAGCGGAATATCATGATTACCCGGAATTACCAGATAAGGTGTCTCAAGCTGATCTAAAAACCGCTTACAGGCCAAAAACTGACTTAAACGTGCGCGTTGGGTCAGATCACCACTGACGACGACCGCTTCCAGAGGATGAGTCTGACAGAACTGTCGAATTGCCTCTAAACACTCGGGTTTTTCTGTCCCAAAATGCAGATCAGACAGATGCAGGATCATGCGGCACCCTTACACTCAGGCTGTTTTTTAGAACAGAAATATTGAGGGGCGGTGCCATTTCTGCGATTTCGCCATCAATCGCCACCATCAATTTCTTGGATCTAGATTCGATACGGACTTGATCGGCAGCAAAACTGTAAACATCCGAAGCCTGATCAATCTTGCCACGAACCAACTGATACACAAGCTTAAACAAAGTTAGCTTATCACTTTTAGAAACCACTACTCCTGCGACTTTACCCTGCTCTGCTGCTTTGGCAATCTGCATTTTCATATCTGCCAGTTGCAAGGGATTGTTGCCAAAAAAGATCAGGGGTGTTTTTACCGGATATTTCTTGTGATCTACCCAGATTTCCAGTTTCAGTTCCTTACGGTCGCGAATCAGCACATCCAGTGCGGAAGTATAGGCATGTAACGGCAATCGACCAAACCGCCGGTTATAATCTTCACGTTTTTTGATAAATAAGGGATACAGGCCCAAACTGGCATTATTCAGATAAATATCCTGATTAATTTGGGCTACATTGATACGTTTAGATTGTCCCGTGGCAATCACTTTAGCGGCTTCAATTAAATCCAGAGGAATATCTAATAATCTGGCTACATAATTAAAAGTACCCAAGGGTAAAATTCCAACAGAAATTTGCGTATTCAATAAATGTTTGGCGACTGTATTTAAAGTACCATCCCCACCTGCTGCCACCACGATACCTGCTTCATCCGACGCTAAATGTCGTGTCAACACCTCCGCCATAACGTGATCAAATTGCTGTGAATCATTGATTTCATAAGCTTTAGTCTGATAACCTTGCGCTGAAAATATTTCAGTCAATTGTTCATAGATCCCTTCTGGCCCTTGTATGCGAAAACCAGCATTATGATTATAAATAAGCGATAAGGGTTTAGATTGATTAGACATTTTTCGCACAACTTTATGAAGCCTATTGGCATTTTGTCCAATTCATAGACAATTAACAGTAGCTTTATGTAAAATTCAAATGGCAACCATTTATTTAATCAATAACGAATATGAGACGTGCTATAAAATTAATAAATTGATTTTATTAATAATTTTTAAAATAAATACCACCCATAATTAAAATAAATAACCAAGGTAATTCAAATATTTAGTTTTATCTTATTGTTTTCATTATATTTACAAATAAAATAGCATTATATGCCAAAAGAAATCTAGTGCTTCTTTGGTCTTATTTTTTTTATCATTTTATGCTTTAATACAGCCACTTTTTTTCATATATCATCCGGGCAACATTTTTATTGTTCGGATTGTACTTTGTACATCCTTTTTGTACACATTTGAGATAGGCCTCACCATGACCCAAGTGAACGCACCAGAATTCGTTCGTCACCCTAAGCTTATTGCTTGGGTGGAAGAGATTGCTAAATTAACAAAACCAGCAAAAATTGAATGGTGTGACGGTAGCGCAGAAGAATATCAACGTTATATCGACTTGATGATCGCTAACGGCACAATGCAAGCACTGAATCAAGAAACTCATCCTGGTTCTTATCTTGCGAATTCTGATCCTTCTGACGTTGCGCGTGTTGAAGGGCGTACCTTTATTTGTTCAGAAAACAAAGAAGATGCTGGTGCAACAAACAACTGGGAAGCGCCTGCTGAAATGCGCGCTCGCCTAAACGGTTTGTTTGATGGTTCTATGAAAGGTCGTACTTTGTACGTTGTGCCTTTCTCTATGGGTCCTTTAGGTTCTCATATTGCACACATCGGTATCGAATTAACAGATTCTCCTTACGTTGCTGTAAGCATGTCTAAAATGGCACGTATGGGTAAAGCGGTTTATGACGTTCTAGGTACTGATGGCGAATTCGTTCCATGTGTACACACTGTGGGCGCTCCATTAGAAGAAGGTCAAAAGGACGTTGCATGGCCTTGCAACCCTGAAAAATACATCGTGCATTACCCAGAAACTCGTGAAATCTGGTCTTACGGTTCTGGTTACGGCGGTAATGCATTGCTTGGTAAAAAATGCCTAGCATTACGTATTGCATCTTATATGGGTCGTCAACAAGGCTGGTTAGCTGAACACATGCTGATCCTTGGCGTGACTAACCCACAAGGCGAAAAACACTACATCGCAGCTGCATTCCCATCTGCTTGTGGTAAAACAAACTTCGCAATGCTGATTCCACCAGCGGGTTACGAAGGTTGGAAAATTGAAACTGTAGGTGATGATATTGCTTGGATCAAACCAGGTGAAGATGGTCGTCTATATGCAATCAACCCTGAAGCTGGTTTCTTCGGTGTAGCGCCTGGTACAAATACCAAGACCAACCCGAACTGTATGGCAACGCTTCACAAAGACGTGATCTATACCAACGTTGCTGTAACTGACAACGGTGAAGTTTGGTGGGAAGGTCTTTCTAAAGAAGTACCTGCTAACCTGACCAACTGGAAAGGTCAACCTCACACTGGCGAAGAAAAAGCTGCGCATCCAAATGCTCGCTTCACTGTTGGTGCTGGTCAATGCCCTTCTATCGACGCTGACTGGGAAAATCCAGCAGGTGTTCCAATTTCTGCGTTCATTTTCGGCGGTCGTCGTGCAGACACAGTGCCTCTAATTTCAGAAGCATTCGACTGGGTTGATGGCGTTTATAAAGCTGCAACTATGGGCTCTGAAACAACTGCTGCTGCTGTTGGACAACAAGGTGTTGTACGTCGCGACCCATTTGCGATGCTCCCATTTGCTGGTTACAACATGGCTGACTACTTCTCTCATTGGTTAGAAATGGGCGAAAAAGTTGGTGCAAAAGCTGCGGCTGCTGGCAACAAGCTTCCTGGTATCTACAACGTGAACTGGTTCCGTCGTGATGCTGAAGGCAATTTCGTATGGCCTGGTTTCGGTCAAAACATGCGTGTTCTTGAGTGGATCATTGACCGTTGTGAAGGTCGTGCTGATGCTGTTGAAACTCCAATTGGCCGTGTACCAACTTATGAACAGTTGAACTGGACTGGTTCTGACTTCACTAAAGAACAATTTGACCTTGTAACTTCTCAAGACAAAGATCAATGGATCAAAGAACTTGAAAGCCACACTGAATTGTTCAATAAACTTGGTGACCGTCTGCCAGAAGCGTTGAAAAAACGTCAAGCTGAACTGATTGAAGCTGTTAAAAAATCTGCATAATTGCTGATTTAAAATTAAAAGAGGTCGCGTAAGCGGCCTTTTTTATTAAATGGATAAACAATTGATCACAATTGACCAGAGCAGCAGTTGAAGCAAACTATGGCATAATTAGCGCAAGACTTTAGGAAATATAAATATGAAAAGAACAACAGTCATTTTAGCTCTGGCTGCAAGCAGCTTCATGTTGAGTGCGTGTCAGACTGCACCACATCAGTTCAACGGAAAAAGTGGCTATGAAATTCTGGAACGTTCAGGCAATACAGCAACCTTGAGCTATACGCTTTCAGGACGGCCTAATCAGGATGAAAGAAAATTGCAGGCAGCCTGTCAACAGACTTTGGGCGGTTCAAAAACCTATAATATTCAGATTTTAAGCACTAATGAAATTTCTAATCCACTTGCGGAGCAGGAACAATATGGCCGCCAATTAGGTAATAGCCGCACGCAAATCAGCTTAAGCAATACCCCAGATCTATATAATAGCGAGAATCTCGGTGCACGCGAAGCCTTAGACGCCCGCCCAACCACGATGCGTGTCATTCGTTATACTTGTTCTTAATATCCGATATATTCAAAGTAAGACAATCAAAAAGGGCTAACTGCCCTTTTTGATTGTCCAACTTTAACGTGTTTTATAGAAACTGACATTACGAAATTCTGGTGATTCCTCCAGATCCGGCCAGGTCGTCGCACTGCGCTCATCCAGTTTTTCATATTGAGGATGACTAAAGTTTTTTACTCGACTATCTGCAACCCAGACTTCAGGTGCAAATTTTAAAAACTCATCCAGGAAGAAACGGTTGCATTGATCATAGAGCACATCTGCGGCTAACAGAATGTCTAGCTGCTCTGCCTTATACAGGTCATCCAGATATTCCAGCTCAACTTCATTTAACTCAGCATTGGCACGACAGGCATCCAAACTGACTTGATCGATGTCACAGCAGATGACGCGTTTTGCGCCTGCCATTTTCGCTGCAATGGCAACTACGCCCGATCCAGTCCCAAAATCCAAAACTACTTTGTCTTTGACATGATGCGGCTCTGCCAATAGCCACTGCGCCATCGCCAAACCTGATGCCCAACAAAAGATCCAGTATGGTGTATCATTCCAGATGCGACGAATCACTTCATCATCCAGTTTATCTGTTGGAAATACTGGCGGAATCAGCCACAGGGAAATGGGTGTATCCGGCAATTGCTGTGCATGCAGCTCACAGTATGGAATCACATTATGCAAGGCTTTTAGTAGATGCTCAGGGGCTTTAGGGAATTGGAAAGTACAGCTCATTGGTTTTTATTTTTGAATATTCAGAATTTTAGTTTCAAACACGAAACCCGAATTAATAAAGAAAGTTCCCTCTCCTTTATTAAAGGAGAGGGCTAGGGAGAGGATTATTTATAAAAAATCTCCCTCATCCTAGCCTTCTCCCTGAGGGAGAAGGAACACTGTAGGAATTAACCCAAAGCCTTCTCAGCAGCTTCAACAGTTTGACGAATCAAAGTGGTGATGGTCATCGGGCCCACACCACCCGGAACCGGGGTATAAGCAGACGCAATTTCTTCAATGCCTTGCAACTGGATATCACCTACCCCACCGCCATCCCGTGGATGGAAACCTGCATCAACTACCACTGCACCTGGTTTGATCCAGTCTTTTTGAATCAATTCCGCTTTACCGACCGCACCAACAATAATATCGGCTTGTTTTACAAATTCAGGTAGGTTTTGAGTGCGTGAATGGCAAATGGTCACAGTTGCGTTGGCTTCAAGCAGCATTGCCGCCATTGGTTTGCCCAAAATTGCAGAACGACCGACAACCACCGCATGTTTACCAGCGATTTCAATGTTGTTTTCTTTCAGAATCGTCATGATCCCGGCAGGCGTCGCTGAACCATAGGCAGCTTCGCCCATCGCCATACGCCCGTAACCCAGGCAAGTGACGCCATCGACATCTTTTTCAAGCGAGATCGCATCGAAACATGCACGCTCATCAATTTGCGCAGGAACCGGATGCTGAAGCAGAATACCGTGTACATCTGGATTGGCATTTAACTTTTCAATTTCTGCAAGAAGTTGTTTAGTTGTGGTTTCGGTTGGAAGCTCAACTTTCAATGAATCCATACCAACACGGCGACAAGCATTGCCTTTCATACGCACATAAGTTGCAGATGCGCCATCGTCACCTACCAAAATCGTCGCAAGAATTGGAGTACGACCTGATTTTGCTTTCAGCGCTTCTACGCGAGTAAACAAGTCAGCTTCAATTTGCTTCGCCAATGCACGACCGTCTAGAACTAATGCCACGGCATTTCTCCCAAGTGTTGATATGAATCAATTTTGCACATTCTACATGAATAATTTAAATATTTTCCGCCAGATGCTGTTTTTATGCGCATACAAATGAATATGCTATTGTTTTTTTTTCAGGGCTTGATAATATACGCATCAACAAGACGTGGCGGGGTGGCAGAGTGGTCATGCAGCGGACTGCAACTCCGTGGACGCCGGTTCGATTCCGACCTCCGCCTCCATCTTGTTAAAGCCCGAGTGGTGAAATCGGTAGACACAGGGGATTTAAAATCCCCCGCCCACAAAGCGTGCCAGTTCGAGTCTGGCCTCGGGCACCATTTTAATCCTTGTTAAAATGGTGCAATAAAATCTCCAGCATTAAGCTGGTTTTTTTATGTCTGAAATTTAGAAAATAAGTCAAACTATCAATCAAGCCATCTTATACAGACGTGCGATTTTATCCCGCAGAACGTAAATAACGTTCTAAATCTTGCTCCAGTTTCTGCTGAAAATGTACAGGCTCAGTAATCTTGATGTGGGGCATCCAGTAACGCACCAAAGGTAAAAGCTGCATTTCATGGCGAATCTGACAACTGATTAACAACCCTCCCGATGCTGACTCTTGCTCAATCTGTTGTTCCGGAAATAAACGACGCTCTTTAAAAAACATGGCGACTTCTGGCTGAATTTTTACCCAGACTTGTTGTTTCTGCTGCCCAAACCAGATCCCTTCTTCATCCTCCAGAATTTTTAATATTTCAGCCTCATGTTCAAAGGGCTTCAGATCAAGCAACAATTCAACTTGCTGAATCTGACTGAGACGGTAGGTGCCTAGTTTTCCCTGATCTATACCCGCCAGATACCAAATGCCATGATGATGGATTAAACGATAAGGCTGGATATTTCTGGATTCTTCACGATAACGTAAATGAATATAATAACGCTTATGAATAGCAGCGGCTAAAGTTTTAAAATGCTCAGCAAACTGTTTGGTGTCTTCAAAATGATAGCCTTTGGCAGAAAAAACCAGATTGGCGCGATCATCCAGCAATTCACGTAAAAAGGACATATCTAGTGCGGGATACAGCTCACTGATCCCGGAAAGCTGGGCAAAGGTCTGAATATCCTGCAATTTAAAGCGCCCTAAATAAGAGGGATCCAGATAATATCGTTTCTGTTGATCTTGGCGTAAAGGCAGATAAGAGTTTAATCGGTCAAAATCACGTTCAATGGTGCGGCTACTGACCTGAAATTCTGCAGCTAGCTCTGCAGCCCGGAGTTGATATCCGACATTTAATTTGGTCAAAATTCTGGCTAAACGCTCTGCAAGACGCTCATGTGTTGAAGCTGGGCGCTTCATAAATCCCCACTTAATACATTCACATGTACTTATTTATCGCTAGATACTTAATGATTATACTCAATCTCAATAAGTGAATCATATTAGGATAAAGTCTAAGATATTCTTTTACCTCAGATCTTGACCCTTTATTCATCCCAAAAATACAAGACCTTATTTGGATTTTCTGGATGCTTTCTTGCTTAAAGGACGATTCTGGAGCGTTAATCTTTCCATATAACGCTCCAGATGCAGCATCGCTCGATACATTTTATGTAACTCTGCCCAACTCATGCTTCCGCGAATAATCATTTTATGAATACGATGCAATGCTTTTAAACTATGTTTTGAACTATATACTATTGGAATAATTTTCATCTTATTTTCCCTCTCACATTCATGTGAATGTTGAACCAATTAGTCGGAATTATCGATAGATGCAATTTACGTGGCATTCTTGACAGGTTGTGTCGAACAGTTAACATTTTTTAATTTTTATTCAAAGTTTTATATATTTATTTGTAATAAGATTTTACTCAAAATTAAAAAAGCCAGTAAAATTACTGGCTTTTTTAAATCATTTATCTCGTATTAAATAATTTCAACCACAACTTTACCCACATGTTCTCCCGTATCCATTGCGGCATGGGCATCTTGAATTTGATCAAACTTAAACGTTTTATAGATCATCGGCAAACATTCGCCTTTTGCCCATAATGGTGCAATCTGCTCTTTCAGACCTTGTGCAATTTCCGCTTTTTCAGCGGTGCTTCGTGCTCGCATGGTCGAACCGGTAATGGTCAGACGTTTCATCATGATAGGACCTAAATTAACCTCTTTGGCTTTACGACCGCCCAAAAAGGCGATATACACCAGACGTCCATCACGACGCAGCAAACTCAGGTTCCGCTCTAAATATGGCCCACCCACCATATCCAGAATGACATCGACCCCGCCATTGTCAGTTGCTTCATTAATCACTTGCTCAAAGTCTTGCGTTTTATAGTTAATCGCATAAGTTAACTCTGAAATAGCTGCAACCTTGTCATCCGTACCGACAGTCGCAAAGCTTTTGATTCCGAGTGCTTTACATAACATTAAAGCAGTAGTGCCAATGCCGCTGCTCCCGCCATGAATCAGCACGGTTTCGCCTGCTTTGGCCTGCCCCATCTGGAACACATTGGCCCACACGGTAAAAAAGGTTTCAGGAATGGCTGCCGCCTGTGTAAAGCTTACACCTTCCGGAATATTCAAGGTCTGGCTTTCTGGTACGACACAATATTCTGCATAACCACCACCATTGGTCAGGCCACAGACTTTATCACCAACTTTAAACTGGCTTACCTCAGCACCGACTGCAATCACTTCACCCGCGACTTCAAGACCCGGGACTGGTGTTATGCCTTTTGGCATTGGATACAAACCTTGACGTTGCAAAATATCTGGACGGTTAATACCAAAAGCATGGACTTTCACCAGAACTTCATCTGCTTTGGCTTCGGGGATTGCAACCGTTTCATAAGCCAATTTATCGATATCGCCCGGTTCTGTAATAATGACCTGTTGCATGCTTGCTTGTGACATATATTTCCCTGCTTATTGAATATTCAAGATACTTGGCTTTATTTGAACATAGTTAAGCTGAGGAATGAAGCCAAGTCGGACTTATGTATAATCAAGTCACTATTCAAAAAATTGATAGGAGATGGATATGAGCGAGATCATTGAGTATAACGAGAATAATTACAGTAATTTTGAATGGTTCGAAGGTTTTGCAGTCATTCGCTTTTATGCCGAATGGTGTAAGCCTTGTATTCAGAATTTTCCGGTCTTTAATGAACTGGCAGCGCAATATGCTGAAAGCAAGCCCGAAATCAAATTTGGCAAAGTAAATATCGACCAATCTCCAGTATTAACCTTGCGCTATCATGTTTATGGTCTACCTTCTACGCTGATTTTTAAAAATGGCACAATCATTAAAAGGATTGCTGGCGCAAAAAGTCTAACGGAGATAAAGACGATTCTATCTCAATCCCTAACTGATTTTTCTGAATAATTGAAGCATACATATCTGAAGATAAACTGTAGAGAAAATTTCGTTTTTACCCCTCGGTAAAATCGGGACTTGGTAATTAACCACGGCTTTTATACTCTTTGACCATCCGATCACTGACATCTTCCGGATAACACAAAGGTGCATGTCCACCCGCCCGATTATATGCACTACGTTTACCACAGCGACTGCCATTACTGGCCGTATTGTAAGGACATGGACAATTCCCCGGATAACGATCAATCGACTGCTGGATAATTTTTTGCTTAATTGCTTCTGTACTGGTCGCCTGTTTAGCGTCCACCCCAAAAGCCAAACACAACCCGATTAAAATAAATATTTTTTTCATAAACACCCCTCAATATTTGTATTATATCGAGAAGAAATTTAAGTGAAAGTTCAACATTCACACGGCTGCACATTATTTACATACTTAAAAGCATCCAAATAAAAAACCCGCTTTACGGCGGGTTTTTTAAATCGACTCAGTCTTATAATCGAACCAATTCTACAATTTTATCAGCAAGCTCTTCGACTGCTTCCACAATTAAAGTGGTGTCCGTACCTTCAGCAGTATCGGTAATCACCACCACACCTGTTTCACGAAGCAATGCAACTTGTGCAGCATCAAGACCCGCTCTGGCAATTGCCACGATGCCTTGCTGAATCAGTAAACTTTCAAGTGCCTGAGCATTTTCCAAAGCTTTTGCCGAGACAGTCAGCGCAGCAGGTTTTTGCCCCAAACGCGCAGCACGCACTTCAGCAGTCACAGGCTCATCATGTGCAGACCATTCAACTGATTCTTCCACCATACCTGCACCAATCGTCACGTTATTTAAACGATCAATGAAGATAAATGAACCGGTATAACGGCTGTCTTGATAACGGTCAAAGACCACGGGCGCATCAAATTCAACAGTCACATTGGCAATCGCATTCAGCTCAAGATTTTCGACCTGAACTTTCTCCAGTGTGTTGACGTTGGTACGGTAATGAATCGCTGTCACTTTTGCAGGAACAGTCTGTGTACCAATCTTAATGTTGTACAGCTTGCCAATCACCAGCGCTTGATCCGCCATCCACACCACAGTCGCTTGAACTGAACGAGAAATATTTGGAACCGCTTGATCGGCACGAATTAACACGTTACCACGTGAAATATCAATTTCATCGTTGAGCGTTAAAGTCACAGCTTGACCTGCAACAGCACGTTCAAGGTTGCCATCAAAAGTAACGATTTCTTTTACTGTTGATGATTTACCTGATGGTAAAGCCGTTACGGTATCGCCAACGTTGATATCACCAAGTGCGATCGTGCCGCAGAAACCACGGAAATCGAGGTTTGGACGGTTGACATATTGCACTGGGAAACGAAAATCTGCTTTTGCCGAAGTACGGTTAATTTCTACCGACTCAAGCGTACCCATTAACGTTTCACCGGTGTACCACGGCGTATTGGCGGACTTGTTCACCACGTTATCGCCATTCAATGCAGAAATTGGCGTAAAGATGATGTTCGATGGTTTACGATCACCCAACTGCGCAACGAATGCTGCATATTCTGCCTGAATTTCATTGAAGCGGGCTTCAGAGAAGTCCACCAGGTCCATCTTGTTGATCGCAACAACAATATTTTTAATACCAAGTAAGCTTGCAATAAAGGTATGACGACGGGTTTGAGTTTGCACACCATAACGCGCATCAATCAAGATAATCGCAAGGTCGCAGGTCGATGCACCTGTTGCCATGTTACGGGTGTACTGCTCATGTCCCGGAGTATCGGCAATGATGAACTTACGCTTTTCAGTCGAGAAATAACGATAGGCCACATCAATGGTAATGCCCTGCTCACGTTCTGCCTGTAGACCATCGACCAGAAGTGCCAAGTCAGGTGCATCGCCTGTGGTACCGACTTTTTTCGAGTCACGGGTGACGGCTTGCAATTGATCTTCATAAATCAATTTTGAATCGTAAAGCAGTCGACCAATTAGAGTCGATTTACCATCATCTACGTTACCGCAAGTCAGGAAACGCAACAGGTCTTTATTTTCATGTTGTTTCAAATAGCCCAAAATATCTTGGCTAATCAGTTCTGATTGATGAGACATTGCCCAAAGCTCCACATATTCTTTAGAAATCGGTTTTGAATCCCTCTAAATCTCCCTTTATAAAAGGGAGACTTCCTCCACTTTTAAGCCCCTCTTTCTCAAAGAGGGGTTTGGGGAGATTTTTAGGGGGAGATTAAATTAGAAGTAGCCTTCCTGCTTCTTCTTCTCCATCGAGCCTGCTTCATCATGGTCAATCATACGACCCTGACGCTCAGAGCTGGTTGCCAAGAGCATTTCTTGGATAATTTCCGGCAAGGTATCTGCAGTTGATTCAACTGCACCTGTTAATGGATAACAACCTAAAGTACGGAAACGTACCGATTTCATTTGTGGAACTTCACCTTCTTTTAAAGGCATACGTTCGTCATCAACCATAATAAGTGTACCGCTACGCTCAACCACAGGACGTTCTGCAGCCAGGTAAAGTGGCACAAGTGGAATACTTTCCAAATAGATGTATTGCCAGATATCCAACTCGGTCCAGTTTGATAACGGGAATACACGAATACTTTCACCTTGATTCACTTTACCGTTGTAAAGGTTCCAAAGTTCAGGGCGTTGGTTTTTGGGATCCCAACGATGTTTATCATCACGGAATGAATAGACACGTTCTTTGGCACGAGATTTTTCTTCATCACGGCGCGCACCACCAAAAGCAGCATCAAACTTGTATTTATTTAAGGCTTGTTTTAAACCTTGGGTCTTCATGATGTCAGTATATTTTGAACTACCATGATCGAAAGGATTGATGCCTGCCTCGACTCCTTCTTTGTTTTGATGCACGATCAAATCAAAACCATGTTTTTTTGCCATGTTGTCACGGAAAGCAATCATGTCTTTAAATTTCCAACCCGTGTCTACATGCAGTAGCGGGAATGGAAGTTTGGCTGGATAAAACGCTTTCAGTGCAAGATGCAGCATGACTGCTGAATCTTTACCAATGGAATAAAGCATGACTGGATTTTCAAATTCAGCTGCTACTTCACGGATAATATGAATACTCTCAGCTTCAAGCTGTTTGAGATGAGTAAGTCTTTCCTCATTTAACGACATGGACAACACCAGCTTAGAAAAACGTGTACTTATGACACTTTTGAAAATTTATATTCATTATAGTGATTTACTTATCTTAGCCATTGCTTGTTTTATGATATTGATATATCAAAAGCTCATATAAAAATTCACTAATAACAAATATCAGTTTTTATGAATCAATAATGAACGTCACCACATCTGACTATTTTTGCTGTATTAATTTTTAAAATCACCCATAAAAGTATAGATAAATAATCTAAAGTAGTGGTTTCCAAGATGCTGAAAAATTAATAGAGTAGGCTAAATTCTCCCTTTGATATATTTTGCTTATGGCTTATAGCGCTTTTGATCTCTCCACTCTAAAAACTCGCCTGGAACAAGCAGAGCTTGCAGGTTACATTTATCAGCATCAGCAACACATTTTAGTCTTACAAGAACCTTTCAGTGAAGACGGCAAGCCTTTAAATATCTATTTGCAACATGAATTGACTGCCGACCAGATCGGATTACAGTTTGGTCTGCGTTTGCAAGAAGGTCATTGGGAATTCTTATTGGGTGTGACGTATAGCAACCAGAATGCAGCTTATGAAATCGGTGCGGGTAATCTTAAAGGTGATCAAAAAGCCTTTAACTTACTCTATGCATTTTACAATTACCCTAAAGCATTCTATCTGGTGGCATTGCCTTTAACCAGCAATAGCCAGATGCTGGAGCAGACTTTGGAACAGCAACTTTTCAGTCAGCCGGATCTGCATTTTCTGGATACTGCGATCAAGGTGAACCCGATGGGTGAACAGATCACATGGATAAAAAACTATATTCTGCAACAGACTCTGGATATGAAAGTCCGGATTCAGACTGCCTTACTCTAAGTCTTTAAGAAAGAAATATAGAGATACTAAGGCACAGTATTTCTATATTTCTCAGAAAAACCAATCCACACAACCTTAAAATTCACACAACATATTGAAAATAATTAATTTTTAGCAGATCCTAAATAAACTTATAGTTTACTATTAACTTTAATAGTTCAATAATTATTAAATACATAATATATTCAATCCTTGTTTATAAGGTTTTTTGTTATTTTTTTGCATACAAAATTAATAATTACTGCTATCGTTATAGCATCAGAGGCTTCCTTACACTTTTCCTAAAACATAATTATAGAGATAAAAAATGTGGGAACTGTTTACTCATCCGTCAAATATCGTATTTAGTATCAGCCTGAGTCTGATGCTGATGTTTGCTGCACTGGAATGCATATTACTGCTGCTCGGTGGCGGCTCGCAGAATATGTTAGAACAGTTTTTGCCTGAAGACCCCCTGCAACCAGAAATTAATCCAGATCAACATCCCGGCTTTTTCACCAAAGTATTTGACTGGTTATATCTGGGACGTCTGCCTTTATTTATCTGGCTCATCATTTTTCTGACCAGTTATGGCCTGAGTGGCTTATTGATTCAGGGAATATTTGAACGCCTGACCAGCCAGCTCTTCAATGTATGGCTAATTTCCCCAGCCTGTCTGTTTCTGTGTATGCCGATAGTGCGCTGGCTTGCCATGACTGCCAGCAAGCTTATGCCTCAAGATGAAACTTCTGCCATTTATAGTGACGAGCTTATTGGGCGTACCGCAATCATTATTCTGGGTGATGCCAAAGTCAACTCTCCTGCACAAGCCAAAGTCCGGGATCAGCATGGCCAGACCCATTATGTTTTAGTCGAACCAGAAACCAATCAAATTTTAAATCAAGGTCAGAATGTCGTACTGACCCATAAAACCAAAAATGGCTTTCAAGCCACTGCACTCTAATTTTATTCAGCCAGAACCAAACTGAGACTTTATAACAATGTTAACTTTTGATTTATATAATATTTTAATTATTTCTGGAATTATTTTTGCAGCACTGGTGACCTTCGGTCTCATCATTGCGCGCCTATACCGCCGGTCCAGTAAAGAAATCTCCTTTGTGCGTACCGGTTGGGGTGGTGAAAAAGTGATTTTGGGCGGAGGCGCAATCGTGCTCCCAGTCTTGCATGAAATTATTCAAGTCAACATGAACACTCTGCGTCTTGAAGTGCGCCGTGCAGATGATCAGGCACTGATTACCCGTGACCGTATGCGCGTGGACGTCATGGCCGAATTCTATGTGCGGGTCAAACCTACTGCTGATTCAATTGCAACAGCCGCACAAACGCTCGGGCAAAAGACCATGTCACCGAATGAATTAAAAAATCTGGTCGAAGGCAAATTTGTCGATTCACTGCGTGCAGTAGCAGCAGAAATGGCCATGGAAGAACTGCATGAAAAACGGGTCGACTTTGTACAAAAAGTACAGCAAGTGGTTTCAGAAGATTTGCATAAAAATGGTCTGGAACTGGAAACCGTTTCCCTGACTGGCCTGGATCAAACTGGATTTAAATATTTCAATCCACAAAATGCCTTTGATGCTGAAGGCCTGACCAAGCTCACTGAAACCATTGAAGATCGTCGTCGCAAGCGAAATCATATCGAGCAGGATACCGACCTGGCGATCAAAACTAAAAATCTGGAAGCAGAACAGGCGCGCCTGCAAATCATTCGTGAAGAAGAATATGCCAAGCTGCAACAGGAACGCGAAATTGCCATTCGCCGTGCCGAGCAACTGGCTGAAATTTCTGCTCAGGAAGCCGGTAAAAAACGTGAAGCAGAAGAAGCACAAATTGCTGCTGAACGAGAAGTCGACCTCAAGCGTATTTTAGCGGCCCGTGATGTAGAAAATGAGAATATCCAAAAAGCGCAGCTGATTCAAAAAGCCCAAGTCGAACAAAAGAAAACTATTGAGCTGGCCGAACAGGATCGTGCCATTGCCATTGCAGAAAAATCTCGCGCCGAATCTGAAGCCAAAGCGCAAGCCGATCAGGCACGTGCACAAGCGGTAAAAGCGGAAGAAGAAGTCATCACTGTACGCCAAATCCAGCAGGCAGAGCGTCAAAAAGCGGTTGAGCTGGTCGCAGCCAAAGAACACGCGGAAAAAGATGCAATTGCGATTACGGTTGCCGCTGAAGCCGGAAAACAAGCCGCAGCAGATGATGCCGAAGCAGTACGTATTGCTGCTGAAGCTGAAGCCGAAAAGGTTCGTCTTAAGGCCAAAGGTGAAGCGGACGCAAAAATTCTACTGGCTCAGGCGATGGAAAAACAGTATCAGGTCGATGCAGAAGGTACCCGTGCAGTCAACGAAGCCAATAATGTGCTGTCACCTGAACAGGTCGAAATGCAGATTCGCCTAGCCATGTTGAAATACTTGCCTGAAATTATCCGGGAAAGTGTTAAACCGATGGAAAATATTGATGACATCAAGATTCTTCAGGTCAATGGCCTGCATGGCAGTCATGCCGGTTCCTGTCAGACAGATGCACATCATGAAAATGGCAATGTTGCCCTGTCAGATCAGGTGGTAAATAGCGCCCTGCGTTATCGCAGCCAAGCACCCTTAATTGACAGCCTAATGAATGAACTTGGTATTCAGGGTGGTGATATTAATGGCATGACCCAGAGTCTGAAAGCTAAAACTTAAAAATAGAATGAGATATAAAAAAGCTCCCAACTGGGAGCTTTTTAGTGCATGTTTAATCTATAAATCAAACCAAACCTTTATCTTTCAATACTTGCAACATGGTTGAACCAAGTTCCGCAGGACTGCGGGTATATGCCATACCCGCACGCTCAAAGGCAGCAAATTTTTCTTCAGCAGTTCCTTTACCACCTGAAATAATTGCACCCGCATGCCCCATACGCTTGCCTTTAGGTGCGGTAACACCTGCAATATAACCGACCACAGGCTTGGTGACATGAGCCTGAATATATTCCGCTGCCTCTTCTTCTGCGGTACCACCAATTTCACCAATCATAATAATGGCTTCAGTCTGAGGATCGTCCTGGAACAGTTTCAAGCAGTCAATCTGGTTCATGCCCGGAATCGGATCTCCCCCGATCCCGATACAGGTCGACTGACCCAGTCCAAGCTTGGTGGTCTGCGCTACGGCTTCATAGGTCAAAGTCCCTGAGCGCGAGATAATTCCAATTTTACCCGGCTGATGAATATGACCGGGCATGATCCCGATCTTACATTCACCCGGCGTAATAATGCCCGGACAGTTTGGCCCGATTAAACGCGTGCCATTACCATTGGTTTCCAGATAACGCTTGGCTTTAAGCATGTCGATGGTCGGTACACCTTCAGTGATCACCACAATTAACTCAATGCCCGAATCAACCGCTTCAACAATAGAATCCAGCACAAATGGTGCAGGAACATAAATCACCGAAGCATCTGCGCCAGTTTCTTTCACCGCTTCGCGCATGGTATTGAATACTGGTAATTCCAGATGGGTTTGACCACCCTTACCCGGTGTTACACCACCGACAACTTTGGTGCCGTAAGCCAAAGCCTGCTCAGAATGAAATGTACCGTTTTTTCCTGTAAAGCCCTGTACCAATACTTTGGTGTCTTTATTCACTAATACGCTCATGATTGATACTCCTTAAGCTTTTACAGCAGCAACGATTTTTTCTGCAGCGTCAGCAAGACCATTTGCAGAAATCAATTTCAAACCTGATTCATCCAGTAATTTTGCACCCAGTTCCGCATTGTTGCCTTCGAGGCGAACAACCACAGGAACGGTCACATTTACTTCCTGAACCGCCGCAATAATTGCTTCTGCAATCATGTCACAACGTACAATTCCACCAAAAATATTAATCAACACACCCTGCACAGAGTGATCTGCCAGAATAATTTTAAAAGCTTCAATCACGCGCTCTTTGGTCGCACCACCACCGACATCGAGGAAGTTGGCAGGTTGACCACCATAAAGCTTGATAATATCCATGGTTGCCATCGCAAGACCGGCACCATTCACCATACAGCCAATGTTCCCTTCCAATGCCACATAGTTCAGATCAAATTCAGATGCTTTGAGTTCACGTTCATTTTCCTGAGACTTATCACGTAGCGCAGCCACTTCAGGCAAACGGTACAGTGCATTCGAATCAATCCCGATTTTGGCATCCACACACAGAATATCGCCATTTTCACGTACCGACAGCGGATTGATTTCAAAAAGTGCAAAATCATTGTCTACAAATGCCTGATAAGCAGCAGTCATGACTTTAACAAATTGATTAATTTGGCCATCTTTGAGTTTTAGGGCAAAAGCCACTTCGCGAGCCTGAAATGGCATGAGCCCCACTAAAGGATCAACTTCAACTTTAATAATTTTTTCAGGGGTTTCTTCGGCCACTTTCTCAATTTCAACACCGCCTTCAGTCGATGCCATAAAAGTAATGCGGCGGGTTGAACGATCGACCACCGCACCCAAATAAAGTTCGCGCTCAACAGGATAAACATCTTCAGATACTAAAATGCTATTTACCGGCTGACCATTGGCATCGGTCTGATAAGTTACCAGGTTTGAACCGATGATCTGGTTGGCATATTCAGCAGCCTCGGTAGCCGATTTAACGACTTTTACACCACCGGCCTTCCCACGACCACCTGCATGCACCTGAGCTTTCAGTACTGCGAACTTTCCACCTAACTGCTCAAAAGCATGTACCGTTTCATCGGCATTGGTGGCAAGTATCCCTTCCTGTACCGGCATACCATATTTTTTTAATAGCGCTTTTGCTTGATACTCATGTAAATTCATTCAATAACCTTTTATTACTTCTTTGCCTTGTTATAAACCCACCAGTACCCAGACGTCCGTCAAAGCAGTACCAGCATTTCTTAAAATCGTTATCTTTATTTTTAGATGATTGTTCCCATAAAAACAACCATGAAATGTAAAAAGAGCGACCTAAGCCGCTCTTTTTTTAATTTTATTTACGTTTGCGTTGAATCGCATGAATCGCACGACCATCGACCGCAAGTGCAGCTTCGTGTACCACTTCAGAGAAAGTTGGATGACCAAAAGTCATCAACTGTAGATCTTCAACTGAAGATACAAACTCAAGTGCAATCATACCTTGGTGTACGATGTCAGACGCAGCAGGTCCAATCACGTGCATACCCAATAGACGATCTGTTTTCGCATCAGCAACAAACTTCACAAAACCAGCATTTTCGCCAGCAGCCATTGCACGGCCGTTTGCAGCAAAACCGAATTGACCGGTTTTCACTTCGTGACCTTTGTCTTTGGCTTGCTGTTCTGTTAAACCAACCCACGCCGCTTCCGGATGGGTATAGATGACAGAAATAATCGTGTCGTAGTTGACTTGAGCGGCATGACCGTGAATACGTTCAACGGCCATTACGCCTTCTTCCATGGCTTTATGCGCAAGCATAGGACCACGAACCAAGTCACCAATTGCGTATACGCCGTCCACAGACGTTGCACACCAATCGTTCACTTCAACCAGACCACGCTCAGTCAGTTTAATGCCGCAATCATCCGCCAATAAACCTTCAGCATAAGCACGACGGCCTACACATACGATTAACTTGTCGAAAGTTTGAGTCTTGTCTTCACCGCCCTGAGTGTACTTCACAGTCACTTCAGAACCGTTCACTTCAGTACCAGAAACTTTCGCACCAACGCGAATATCAAGACCTTGCTTAGTCAACAGTTTTTGGTAGTCTTTTGCCAAGGCTTTATCAGCCATTGGTAAGAATGCATCCATTGCTTCAAATACAACAACTTCAGCACCCAGACGACGCCAAACTGAACCTAATTCAAGACCGATAACGCCCGCACCAATTACGCCTAATCGTTTCGGTACTTCTTGGAATTCAAGTGCGCCAGTTGAGTCAACAATAATGTTTTGATCAACAGGTGCAGATGGGATATTGATTGGCACAGAACCAGTCGCAAGAATCACGTATTTTGGTTCTAAAATTTGAGTTTCGCCTTCATGAGAAACGAACTCAACTTTTTTACCGGCAAGTAATTTACCTGTACCTTTTAACCATTCGATGCCGTTGCCTTTCAGCAAGCCATCAATACCCATGGTCAATTGGTCAACGATTTTGTCTTTACGCGCTAAAAGTTTAGCAAGATCAAATTTCACTTCACCCGTGGTAATACCGTGATCATCTAGATGCTGCACTGTATCTTCGTAACGGTGAGAAGAATCAAGCAAAGCTTTAGACGGGATACAACCCACGTTTAAGCAGGTGCCACCTAAAGATGGCTTGCCTTTATGAATACGTTTTTCGATACACGCAACTTTGAAACCAAGTTGAGCTGCACGAATTGCTGCTTCGTAGCCGCCCGGGCCACCACCAATTACGACTAAATCGAATTGAGACATGTTTATCTCCAAATAATCCCCTTTAATCTCCCTTCAAAAGGGAGACCTAAGCCCTCTTTTTAAAAAGGGATTAGGGAAGATTCTTAATAAATAAATTACAGATCAAGGATAAGACGCGCTGGCTCTTCTAACAATTCTTTGATTGTTACAAGGAAACCGACTGCTTCTTTACCATCGATTAGACGGTGGTCATAAGACAATGCAAGGTACATCATAGGCAAAATTTCTACTTGACCATTCACTGCCATCGGACGTTCCTGGATTTTATGCATACCCAGAATCGCAGTTTGTGGCGTGTTCAAGATCGGAGTAGATAACAATGAACCGAAAGTACCACCATTGGTAATCGTGAATGTACCGCCAGTCATGTCTTCGATGCCTAATTTGCCATCACGCGCTTTCGCAGCGTATGCACGAATACCGTTTTCAACTTCGGCATAGTTCATGCGGTCTGTATCACGAAGTACAGGAACCACCAGACCACGCTCAGATGAAACTGCAACACCAATGTCATAGTAACCGTGATAAACAATGTCATCGCCATCGATTGATGCGTTCACTGCCGGATAGCGTTTTAGCGCTTCAGTTGCTGCTTTAACAAAGAATGACATGAAGCCAAGACGTGCTCCATGACGTTTTTCAAACACATCTTTGTATTGAGCACGCATTTCCATGATTGGTTTCATGTTCACTTCGTTGAACGTGGTCAACATTGCAGTTTCTTGAGTCGCTGCAAGTAAACGTTCAGCAACACGCTTACGAAGACGTGTCATTGGAACACGTTTTTCGATACGTTCGCCCACAGCAACGCTTAATGGCGCAGCAGCAGGAGCAGCTGGTTTCGCTTGGTGGTTTGCCACATCTTCTTTGGTGATGCGACCGCCACGACCTGTACCCGCAACATCAGCTGCTGCAACACCAGATTCAGTCAATGCTTTACGCACTGCTGGCGCTTGGTCTTGTACTTGCTGACGTTCAACGATTGGTGAATTACCTGCTTCAGTATTCGCCGCAGCTTGTTCAACTTTCTCTTCAGACTGAACTGCTTGAGTTTGAGCAGCGCCAGAAACAGCACCTTCTTCAAACTGTGCAATGACTTCAGCTGAAAGTACAGTGTCGCCTTCATTTTTAATGATAGAGGCAATTGTACCGTCTGCAGGAGCAACAACTTCTAAAACAACTTTATCAGTCTCAATATCACAGATCACTTCATCACGTGATACTGCTTCACCTGGTTGTTTGTGCCAAGTTGCGATCGTACCGTCCGCAACTGACTCTGGGAATACCGGTGCTTTAATTTCGGTTGCCATTACTTAGAATCTCCTGGATTATTCAGCGTCGATCGCAAGCGCGTCGTTGATGAGCTGAGCTTGTTGTTTTGCATGCAAATATGGTGAACCACAAGCCGGTGCAGCAGATGCTTCACGGCCAGCGTAGCTAATACGGACTTGTTTATCCGCTTTCATCACATCGTCATATAGACGCGGAGCGATGAACAACCAAGCACCTTGGTTTTTAGGCTCTTCTTGTGCCCAAACCAGTTCTTTCACATTTGGATATTGTGCAAGGACTTCTGTCAGGCGTTTTTCTGGGTATGGATATAATTGTTCAATACGCACAATCGCAGTATTGTTCAATTCTTTTTCACGACGTTTTTCAATCAGGTCGTAATACACCTTACCACCACACAGAACCAGACGGGTTACATCTGACTTGTTGATGTTGTCCACTTCATCAATCACGGTCTGGAAGCTACCGTTTGCAAGTTCTTCTAGCGTAGACGTTGCAAGTTTGTGACGAAGAAGAGACTTCGGTGAAGTCACGATCAATGGCTTACGGATTGGACGAATCGCTTGACGACGTAAAGCATGATAAATCTGTGCAGGTGTGGTCGGTGTGATCACTTGCATGTTGTCTTCAGCACATAGCTGTAAGAAACGCTCTAAACGTGCAGATGAATGTTCCGGACCCTGACCTTCAAAACCGTGTGGAAGAAGCATGGTCAAACCACAGACACGTTCCCATTTGGTTTCACCAGACGAGATGAACTGGTCAATCACAACCTGCGCACAGTTCGCGAAGTCACCGAATTGCGCTTCCCAAATGATCAAGCTCTTAGGAAGAGTCGTCGCATAACCATATTCAAATGCCAATACCGCCATTTCTGACAACAATGAGTCATAGATTGCAGTACGCGGCTGGTTTTCTTTCAGGTTACACAGCGGAAGATAAGTTGAACCATCGACCTGGTTATGCAATTTTGCATGACGGTGCGAGAAGGTACCACGACCTACGTCTTCACCGGTTAAACGAAGCAAGTAACCATCATCTAGTACAGTTGCATACGCCAGAGTTTCAGCAGCACCCCAGTTCAGTGGCATTTCACCCGTTTGCATTTTCAGACGGTCATCGATCACTTTCGCAACCTGACGCTGCATCACGAAGCCTTCAGGAAGTTCGCGCATTTTCGCGCCAAGTTCTTTTAGACGCTCGATCGGGAAAGTCGTATCCCATTCGTCTGTGTAGTCATGACCCAAGTAAGGCGTCCAGTCCACAAACATTTTCTTGTTCGGTTCAAGTACCAGCGCATTGGCAACGTGATTACCCGCTTCCAGATCTGCACGGTAATTTTCAACCATTTGATCTGCATTTGCACGATCAAGAACACCCTGTTGTACCAGTTGATCCGCATAAAGCGTACGCGTGGTCGCTTTCTTGCTAATCACTTGATACATCATTGGTTGAGTTGCAGCTGGCTCATCCGCTTCGTTATGACCACGACGACGGTAGCAGAACATGTCAATCACAACGTCTTTACGGAAAGTATGACGGAAGTCATGTGCCAATTGTGAAATGAACACCACAGCTTCAGGATCATCCCCATTGACATGGAAGATCGGCGCCTGAATCATTTTCGCGATATCAGTACAGTATTCTGTAGAACGCGCATCACGTGGATCAGAAGTGGTGAAACCCACCTGGTTATTAATCACAATGTGCACTGTACCACCCACGGTATAACCGCGAGTTTGTGACATCTGGAAAGTTTCCTGGTTGACGCCCTGACCTGCAAATGCAGCATCACCATGTACGATTAATGGCAATACGTCATCGCCGCCAATGTCTTTACGACGTACTTGACGTGCACGTACCGAACCCTCAACCACAGGGCCAACGATTTCCAAATGTGACGGGTTAAACGCCAATGCCAAGTGAACTTCGCCACCTTGGGTCATCACGTTTGAAGAGAAGCCTTGATGGTACTTAACGTCACCAGAACCTTTCTTGTGAATAGATTTACCTTCAAACTCACCAAACAGGTCAGCCGGGTTTTTACCCATGATGTTAACCAGAAGGTTTAAACGGCCACGGTGAGGCATACCGATTACAACTTCTTTACAGCCAACAGAACCTGCACGCTGAATAATTTCGTTAACCATCGGGATGAATGATTCACCCCCTTCAACGCCAAAACGTTTTGCGCCAACAAACTTATTACCTAGATATTTTTCCAGGCCTTCAGCTGCGGTTAAACGTTCAAGGACATGTTTCTTTTGTTCAGCATTAAAACCATATTGACCGCGTGCACTTTCCAGACGTTGTTGAATCCAACGTTTCTCTTTGGTGTCCACGATGTGCATGTATTCAGCACCGATTGAACCACAGTAAGTGGCTTCCATTGCCTGAACCATCTCAGCCAAAGTCGCTTCTTCTTTACCGATCGCCAGGTTGCCAGTATTGAATACCGTATCTAGGTCCGACTGAGTTAAACCATGCGCAGCAAGATCTAGATCAGGCACAACTTCACGTTTCGCCAAACCTAATGGATCCAGTTTTGCTTTCTGGTGACCACGATTACGGTATGCAGCAATCAGCTGTAACACGCCAATTTGGCGACGTTCATGCTCTGAGCTGACAGTTGATTGAACAACAGGCTGAATACGGCTTGAATTACGACCTAAAAGTAGGAATTGCTCACGTACATTACTGTGTGGTTGATCACCTTTTGGGAATTTACCGAAGTATTCTTGCCAGTCAGCACCTACTGAATCCGGAGCCGTCAAATACTGCTCATAAAGTTCTTCAATATACGCTGCACTATCAGCGCTAAGTTCAGTGTCAAGACGCAGAGCGTCAGCAACTTCTTGCATTTGTGGACCCATTTCCTATTGCAAAAACATTTTCAGGATGCTTTTTAAGCAAAACCCAGGATTATTAGCGTCAGATTGGTAATATGACACTAGTCCCCCATAAGGCATAAGCCATGAGGCGTTATCACCACACCAAGAAAATCTTGATATGTTTAATGAACAATAACACCCCTCAGCGGTATCATTACTCATTGAATACCCGATCGAAACCGGGCAATTTTTTGCAAATCGACTTAGAAAAAAACAAGTAGGAACAAAGATTTTTTCTAAAGCGACTCAAGCCTACCTTTATATACCAGTCCCTGGTTATGCAATGTTTAAAAAATGTACCTGAAATGGCATTTTCTAAAGATAGTCATAGGCTAAATGCTAACATGTTCTCAAGTTTTCAATTGATTTTTTTGACACATACCTTTCATAAATTGGCTAAATACAGTTCAGATATTTTACTCTAACCTATGGTGCTTTATCTCAAAAATAGATTCAATGTAGACTTAAGTCCTAAGCATTTCCGATAAATAAAAAGAGAGCAAACCTTTCAATCCACTCCCTCCTTAAATTTCCGTTATATAATAACATCGTTCTTGTTATTTTTCAGGTCAGTTTTACAGCTAAAAATCATAAATACCCCAAATAATTACATGTTCTTCTTCTATGGCACTTAACATCACCCGTCATTTCCTGACTACCTGACTCAACTTTATACATTTTAAGTATAGTATCTTTATTTTTATCTGATGATTTTTTATTTTGCTTCAATGGTTTGCACAAAAAAAAGCACACCTTGTGGTGTGCTTTTTTCCAAACTGCTATCAGCAGCCTATTAACCTGCCATATCTAAAAGCATATTACGGATGTGACCGATTGCTTTAGTTGGGTTCAAACCTTTAGGACACACAGATACACAGTTCATGATGCCTTTACAACGGAACAATGAGAATGGATCGTCAAGACGAGCCAAACGCTCTTGTGTTCCAGTATCACGCGAGTCAATGATGAAGCGGTAAGCGTTCAACAATGCTGAAGGACCTAGGAACTTGTCCGGATTCCACCAGAATGACGGGCATGAGGTTGAACAACATGCACATAGAATACATTCATACAGACCATCAAGATGCTCACGCTCTTCAGGAGACTGTAAACGTTCCTTTGGAGGCGCAGGCTGGTTGTTGATCAAGAATGGATGGATCTTGTTGTACTGATCGTAGAACTGGTTCATGTCAACCACCAGATCTTTCACTACAGGAAGACCAGGCAATGGACGAACAGTAATTTCATTGGGTAAATCGTTCAGGTTCCAAAGACACGCCAAACCATTTTTACCATTGATGTTTACACCATCAGAACCACAAATACCTTCACGACATGAACGACGGAACGTTAAAGATTCGTCTTGTACTTTTAATGCTAGAAGTGCATCAAGCAACATACGGTGCTTGTCAGTCAATTCCAGTTTAAAAGTCTGCATGTACGGTGCTTTATCCTTGTCAGGATCATAGCGGTAGATATGAAATGTACGAGTACCTCTACTCATCTGAATTCTCCTGATTAGAATGTACGTGGTTTAGGTGGAATCGCGTCAACCGACAATGGACGGTAACGAACTGGCTTGTACTCAAGACGGTTGTCCACAGAGAACCATAATGTGTGCTTCATCCACTCATCATCACGACGACCATATGGATAATCCGCATGATCCGGTGACAATTCGAAATCTACCACAGTATGCGCACCACGACATTCTTTACGCGCAGCAGCTGAAATTAAGGTCGCTTTTGCAACTTCATACAAGTTTTCAACTTCTAATGCTTCAACACGTGCAGTGTTAAATACTTTAGATTTGTCTTTCAAATGAATATTACGAACACGTGGCTCAATTGCAAGAATCTGTTTTACACCTTCTTCAAGTAGTGCTGATGTACGGAATACACCTGCATGATCTTGAACAATGTCACGAATCGCATCTGCAACTTCCTGAGCATTCTCACCTGTTGTGGATTCGTCAAGTTTACGAATACGCGCAACCGTTTGCTCAAGTACAGTTGTTGGTAGTGGCTCGTACTCATCACCGTGATGTTTAGTCACATAATCGATGATGTGTTTACCCGCAGCCTTACCAAATACCACCAAGTCAAGCAGTGAGTTGGTACCTAAACGGTTGGCACCATGTACAGATACACATGAACATTCACCAATTGCATAGAAACCTTTCACTGGCTTAGTGAAATCACGTTCGGCTGCATTGGTCGAATAAACATCGGTATCTTTGTTGTAATGTGCCGCCAGCGCTTCAGTTTCGCGTGACTCAGGCACAACAACCTGACCATGAATATTGGTTGGAATACCACCCATTTGGTAATGGATTGTTGGTACTACTGGAATTGGTTCTTTGGTGATATCCACGTTCGCGAATTTCTTGCCAATTTCGAATACCGATGGCAGACGCTTCATGATTGTATCCGCACCTAAATGCGTCATATCAAGCAGGATATAGTCACCTTTAGGACCACAACCACGACCCTCTTTGATTTCCTGGTCCATAGAACGTGATACGAAGTCACGTGGCGCCAAGTCTTTCAAAGTTGGAGCATAACGCTCCATGAACGGTTCGCCATCTTTGTTACGAAGGATTGCACCTTCACCACGACAGCCTTCAGTCAGCAATACACCTGCACCCGCAACACCCGTAGGGTGGAACTGCCAGAATTCCATATCTTGCAATGGAATACCTGCACGCGCCGCCATGCCAAGACCGTCACCAGTATTGATATAGGCATTGGTAGATGCACGGTAAACACGACCCGCACCACCGGTAGCAAACAATGTGGCTTTACCTTGGAATACAGCAATTTTACCAGTTTCCTGGTCAATTGCAGTGACACCAAGTACGTCGCCTGCTTCGTTACGGATCAAATCAAGTGCGATCCATTCTACGAAGAATTGTGTACCCATTTTCACGTTGCTTTGATAAAGCGTGTGAAGAAGTGCGTGACCTGTACGGTCGGCAGCAGCACATGCACGTGGCACCGCTTTTTCACCGTAGTTCGCAGAGTGGCCACCGAATGGACGCTGGTAAATTGTACCATCAGCGTTACGGTCAAATGGCATACCCAAGTGTTCTAATTCGTATACCACTTGAGGTGCTTCACGCGTCATAAATTCGATTGCGTCTTGGTCACCTAACCAGTCCGAACCTTTTACTGTGTCGTAGAAATGGTAGTGCCAGTTATCTTCTTGCATATTACCAAGAGATGCACCAATACCACCCTGCGCTGCCACAGTGTGAGAACGGGTTGGGAAAACTTTGGTCAGTACCGCAACTTTCAAACCAGCTTGAGCAAGTTGGTAAGACGCACGCATACCTGAACCACCACCACCCACGATGACTGCATCGAAGGTTTCGTGTGGAATATTTGTGTAATCTTCTTTAGGGTTTATAGCGCCCATGATTGTTTCCTATCAATTCGCCCAAAAAATCTGGATCGCCCAGATTGCATATGCCAACACAGCAATAATCACTGCTGAAGTCAGTACAATACGCAAACCATTCGCAGAAGGACCCATTTGACGAGTCGTCACATAGTCTGTGAAAACTTGCCACATACCAATCCAAGCGTGTGCAACAAGAGATAAGACTGACAATAAAGATAGAATCTTCATTGGAGTTGTCATCATGAAGCCATACCATTGTTCATAGCTGAATCCACTGTTACACAGGATCCAACCCAAAATAACAACGGTATAAACAGCCAAAATAACAGCACTAACACGTTGGAGAAACCAATCGCGAGAACCTGAACCTGTTAAACCAGTAGCGCTTTTCATTAGAGTACGATCCATACAAATGCTGCAACAATACCGATTGCAGACAAGATTAATGCGATAGTAGATGCGACACGGCCACTTTCTAATTCTTCAGCAACGCCAATGTCAGCAAGTAAATGCTTAACACCCGCAATAAAGTGAAAAATCAAGCCGGCGACAAATACCCATACAATGAAACGAACAATGAAACCATTCATGATTTCTTGAACTTGCGCAAAACCTTCAGGTGAAGACAGTGATTTGTCTAAAATCCAGAGAAGGACCGGTACGAGTAAGAATACGATAACACCTGAAAGACGGTGTAGAATTGATGCAATAGCCACGGGCGATTTTAAGTTTACTTCTAAAACTTGACCCATGGACAAATTGACAGGTCTGTTGCTTTTCACAGCGGGCATCCTGTAAGTAAAAACTCCATCCGGAGTTTGTTGGAATTAATTCGAAGGAAAGCTGGCATTCTTAGGCAAATACATGCCTAAAATCAAAACGACACTGAATTATAAAACGTCAACTATTAAAACACAAACAGATGGATTTGGCTTTTTCAAGAAAAACCCTTTAAATAAGAATCATTAACAACAACATATGAGGTTCTTTAGCGACTAAGAATCCACTAACTTTCATCTATATAATTGTTTTTAAATAATTAACTTGATCAATTTACTCTGTTATTCTTTTTAAAGCCAATTCCCGCTATTTAGACTAAAGATGCACAGTTGCAGCACAAATCTTATTTAAAATCTCGATTTAATTTAAATGGAAATCAAGCTCATACAGGTAGTGCAGCAGTTATTAAGATGGGTCTGCTTTCAGGTATAATTATAACCTGAGCTTAAAGAGTCACTTAGACTGCACTCGATGATGGATTTTTTGATCGCTTTAGAGGATTTGGATTCGAAAAATCACTCATTTATTTTTAGACTGGGGACCTTTGCTGCAAAGTTGGCCATTTATTAAGCTATTTTTTAATCAATTGAATCAAGTCAAAAATTTAATTAATTGCTTTTATTTATAATTCTGCATGTGCAAAGGAAATGAGTAAAAACCATGTAAGTTATGAGATTTATATAGTTTTAACAACTCCCAATAAGATCAGCGATACTTTTTCGCAGCATTTCTTAGTCTGAAAAAACGCTTACAAATAATTCAGGCCCTCTATTTTTTTCTGCACCTCTGTTTAAATTTGACTTATTATAGAGGTTTGATGCTGTGATTTTACTGAACTTTTTATACCAAGATGGTGTGACTAAGCCGCTGTGCAAGCGTCATTTTTTCATCCATAAGTATAATTGACAAAATTTCAGTACTCACTAATCTTATAGCAAATTTTTGATCCATCCGTTTTGTGCATTAAAAGATTGATAGACAACTCGGATATACATTCACCAGGACAGGAGATCTATTGAATGTCTGAAGCAACTGGCAAGAAAGCCGTTTTACAGCTTGATGGCAAAGAAATTGAACTACCAATTTACAGCGGCACATTGGGCCCAGATGTAATCGACGTTAAAGATGTGTTGGCTGCAGGTCACTTTACTTTTGATCCTGGTTTTATGGCAACAGCGGCGTGCGAGTCTAAAATCACCTTCATCGACGGTAACAAAGGTGTACTTTTACACCGTGGCTACCCAATTGATCAATTGGCGACTAAAGCTGATTACCTAGAAACTTGCTATTTACTTCTTAATGGCGAACTTCCGACTGCTGAGCAAAAAGAAGAATTCGACGCTAAAGTACGTAACCACACAATGGTTCACGACCAAGTTAGCCGCTTCTATAACGGTTTCCGTCGTGATGCGCATCCTATGGCGATTATGGTGGGTGTTGTTGGTGCGTTATCTGCGTTCTACCACAACAATCTGGACATCGAAAATGTTGATCACCGTGAAATCACAGCGATCCGTTTAATTGCGAAGATCCCTACTTTAGCGGCTTGGAGCTACAAGTACACAATCGGTCAACCGTTTGTTTACCCACGTAACGACTTGAACTACGCTGAAAACTTCCTTCACATGATGTTCGCGACTCCTGCTGATCGTGATTACAAAGTTGATCCTATCCTTGCTAAAGCAATGGATCGTATCTTCACGCTTCATGCTGACCATGAACAAAATGCCTCTACGTCTACAGTACGTTTAGCTGGTTCTACTGGTGCTAACCCGTATGCATGTATTGCTGCTGGTATCTCGGCACTTTGGGGCCCTGCTCATGGCGGCGCGAACGAAGCTGTTCTTAAGATGCTTGATGAAATCGGCTCTGTAGAAAACGTTGCTGGCTTCATGGAAAAAGTGAAGACTAAAGAAGTTAAACTGATGGGCTTCGGTCACCGAGTTTACAAAAACTTCGATCCACGCGCGAAAGTCATGAAAGAAACTTGTGACGAAGTTCTTGGTGCGCTTGGCATCAACGATCCACAACTTGCTTTGGCTATGGAACTTGAACGTATTGCGCTTTCTGACGAATACTTCATCAAACGTAACCTATACCCGAACGTAGACTTCTACTCAGGTATCATCCTTAAAGCGATTGGTATCCCGACAGAAATGTTTACTGTGATCTTCGCGCTTGCACGTACTGTTGGCTGGATCAGCCACTGGTTAGAAATGCACAGCGGTCCTTACAAGATCGGTCGTCCTCGTCAGCTTTATACTGGTGAAGTTCAACGCGATATCGCTCGTTAATTCGAACGGCGTTGCAAGACAGAAAAACCACCCTTTGGGGTGGTTTTTTTAGTGCTGACAAAATCCTACATATAGCCTCTTTAATCCATTTTAAAATGCATGAACCTCGACCATATTCATAGATTGAAAACTTGAACAGGATCTGTGCTTGATGTTGTTGTATGCCCTACCGTTTATTTTAAGATTCATCCGTTTTGAACAGTTTAAGTGCCGTAACTTAACGGCCGGTGAAATCAGAATCTGTCAGCAGGTATTTGGCAATCTGATTGACTATTCGGCAGTCAGAATCATGAATCACCCTTATTTACCCTGGCAATCCAGCCATGTGATTATGGCGCCCAGTGGTTATATCCATGCACGAAATTTAAATTATCGGGAAGACTATTCATGTGAAAGCTTGGCCTATCAAGCACTGTTTATTCATGAGATGACCCATATTTATCAATACCAACAGCAGATTAATGTGGTTTTAAAAGGCGCATTTCTACAAAGTGCTTATTTTTTAAGCTTAGGGAAATATAATCCTTACAAATATCAATTTAATCCCAACAAATCATTTTCACAGTATAATATTGAACAACAAGGTGATATTGCCCGAGATATTTTTCTTAAAAAAATACCCAATATTATTTTAGATAGCCAAACAATTGTTTGATATATAATCATTTTTATTCAAAATATCATCTTGATTTGGCATTTTGAAAATTAAGGCCATGAATAAATGATTTAAATCCTGAGATTTATTCATGTGCAGAAAACCTACATATTCTTTATTTTTGGATAATAACTTTTCATTTCAACATTCATTCTCGCAAAACAGCTCTAGCTTCTGGATTAAATTTCGATAAAATAACCCAAGTATGATATTTTAGCTCGCAGATCAAGATTTAACGATCATGTGATAAAGACGTTTTTTCTTTTGCCATTTGGCATTTTTTTAAGTATCAAAATGCACTCAGCTGGATAATTAGAATTATAAAAATCAGTGATTTAGTGTATTAACCTATAGGAATAGGATTTAATTGGAATGAAAAGTTTTAAAATTGCGATTGCTCAGCTCTCTCCACATGTGGGCAATTTGGATGCAAATACTCAAAAAATGATTGATCAGGCCAATCAGGCTAAAAAAGATAAGGCTGATCTGATTATCTTCCCTGAGCTTGCAATCTTGGGCTACCCTGCAGAAGATCTATTAATTCGTCCAAGTCTGGCCAAACGCACCAAAGCTGCTTTTGAAAAACTGACTGAAGTCAAAGATATTGTGATGGTCTTCGGTTTTGTAAATCAAACTGAAGATGGCCAGCGTTATAACTCAGCAGCCGTCATGAAAGATGGTGAGGTGCTGGGTATTTATAACAAACAGGTGTTGCCAAACTATGGCGTATTTGATGAAAAGCGTTATTTCGGTGAAGGTCATCAACATCTGGTATTTGAATATCTCGGACACAAATTTGGTGTGCTGATTTGTGAAGACGCATGGTCTTTAGCTACTGTACAGCAGCTGGCAAAACTCAATATCGAAACTGCTCTGGTACTGAATGCCTCTCCATATGAAGTGGGTAAACCACAACACCGTATTGAGACCATGGCAGCTCTGGTAAAACAATTGAATATCAATCTGGTCTATTGTAACCAGGTCGGTGGTCAGGATGATCTGATCTTTGACGGTACCAGCTTTGTGTTAAATAAATCTGGCGAAGTCGCGCTACAGGCCCCAAGTTTCCAGGAAAGCCTTTCTATCGCAGAATATGATGCTGAACAGCTTCAATTTAGCAAAGGTACAATTACACCTGCGCTGGACACCATGGCTGAGATCTATCAGAGCCTGGTGATGGCAACCCGTGATTATGTACAGCGTTCTGGCTTCCCCGGCGTGATTCTGGGCCTATCGGGTGGGATCGATTCTGCCCTGACCCTTGCGATTGCTGCAGATGCCATTGGTGCAGACAAAGTTCAGGCGGTCATGATGCCTTATACCTATACCGCGCAAATCAGCGTAGAAGATGCGGCTGAACAAGCAAAAAATATGGGGGTAACCTTTGGTATTGCCGAAATCAATCCGATAGTAAACGGCTTTATGCAGGTACTCTTCCCGTTCTTTGGAAGCGCCCCGGCAGATGCGACTGAGGAAAACCTGCAAGCACGTTCGCGTGGCACTTTATTAATGGCGCTTTCCAACAAGTTCGGCAATCTGGTGCTTGCGACCGGAAATAAATCTGAACTGGCTGTGGGTTATTGCACACTGTATGGTGACATGGTCGGTGGCTATGCCGTCTTGAAAGATGTGTACAAAACCATTGTGTTTGAACTGGCGAAATATCGTAACAGTATTTCAGAAACACCCGTGATTCCAGAACGTGTGATTACTCGTCCACCATCAGCAGAATTGCGTCCAGATCAGGTCGATCAAGACTCTTTACCTTCGTATGACATTCTGGATGCCATCCTGTATTCATACATCGAAGAAGACATGAGTCAAGACGATATTATTGACAAAGGTTTTGATGCCGAGGTGGTGAAAAAAGTCATCCGTCTGGTCGACATGAATGAATACAAGCGCCGCCAAGGTGCAATTGGACCACGAATCAGTTCACGTTCTTATGGGCGCGAACGTCGTTATCCAATCGTCAATGGCTGGAAAGCAGGTAACTAAGCCCTTTTCTTAGTCATTTAAATCAAATCGCCCGAGTGAATACTGGGGCGATTTTTTTATATCAACCATCAAAGTAGAAAATTAATCAACAATCACAGAAAAATAATTTTGGAAATATCTGAAAATTTACTGGATGCTTCAAATAATTTTTATAATGCGCCATACTTTTTAAAAGACAAAAAAAGAGACCAAGCTGAGAGCTTGGTCTTTTAAAATGGTGGCTATGACGAGACTTGAACTTGTGACCCCCGCATTATGAGTGCGGTGCTCTAACCAACTGAGCTACATAGCCGTAAACTGTGTGCGCATTATCGTAATTTCAGGTGCTATCGTCAAGCATTTTAAAACACAAATGTTCAGTCTTTATGCAAATGAAGAATAAACTCTTAAACTTTAAACAATATTAGATTTTTTATTTGGTATTTCACATATTCTTATGAAGAACTTTAATGCTTGGAGCTTTCACCGATGTACAAAATTAACATACTGATTCTTTTGCTCAGCACTTTAGCAATCACCGCCTGCCAAGTGATTTCTCCTATTTTTGTCAACTACAATGGAGTACGTCGCGATGTGGCACAGTGGATTAATCATCAACAATTCATGAGCATGCAACAGAAACGCACCTTGGCGCAATTAAGTCGGGCTCAACAGCAAATCAAGCGTTATCCGGAATATGATCAGACTCAACGACTGGCCATTGCCAAAGAAAATCAGATTGCATTCTATTGTGCACGTTTGCATGTGAACGAACATAAAATCCAGCAACTGCAACAACAAATTTTCGCACCTGAGACGCAGGCGATTTTAAATCAATATGAACAACTGGCACCACAAATCAAATTGGACCCGGCATCCATTCAATGTGATTGACAATCAGCTTGAATATTTCTATAAATCCATATAATTCAATTACTTAAAATCAATAAACCATGAAGCTTAAAACTCAGAAATCTGCGTTTAACTGTTTAATCTATTAGACATTATACCTATGTATTTACTTGGTTTTATTTTTATACAATACAGGCTATGATCAAAGTATAAACAACTATTCGTACTCGGTTTAACGCGTCATCATTTTTATAACACTTAATTCCCAACAGGAGAATTCTAATGCCTTTTGAACATATTTTAGTTCCTATTGACGGTTCGGAAACATCTTATGCTGCCGTTGATAAAGCAGTCGAAGTTGCCAAAGCATTTAACAGTAAAGTGACAGTGGTACAGGTACTGACACTCGACCCTTATATTGCTGCGGAATATATCTCTGCAGCGCAAACCAACGACCTGATTGAACGTGCTCGCACCTCGATCTTAAAAACTCTGGATGAAGCCAAAGCAAAATTCTCTGGTGCAGGTGTTGAAGTAGATACCCAGCTACTTGAAGGCCAGGTGATTTATAGCGAGATTGTCAAAGCAGCGAAAGATTTAAATTCTGACCTGATCATAATTGGTTCACATGGCCGTACTGGCTTCAAGAAACTGTTCCTGGGCAGCGTAGCTCAAAGCATTCTAGGTCAGGCCGATATTCCAGTGATGGTTATTCGCAAGTAATCCGTGCATCAAACTTAAAATCCCCACTTTCTAAAAGCGGGGATTTTTTATATCTAGACCCAACCATCCCACTGATAGCGTTTTAAATCCACACGATCACCGTCAAGTACAATCCCTTCCTGTATCAGCTTTTGTTGCTGAATATTCTGGCCAGATGAATCAAGCTTGTTCAGACTGATTTTAGCTTGTGCATTGATCACCCGATACCAGGGAATGTCGGTATTTTCTTCCAGATGACTTAAAACCCGACCCACTAAACGTGCATGTTGAGGTAAACCGACCAGTCTGGCAATCTGCCCATAGGTTGCAACTTTTGCATAAGGGATCTGACTGACCACAGTCAAAATCATCTCTGCCATTTCCTGACTGGCTGAACTTGTCTTGCTGCATTTCATCTGTTCAATAGTACCTTTAAATAAAAGATCACGCCCTGATCCCCCTATTAACAGCTATAGGAAAATAATCACGCCTGATTAAATGCTGATTCAAGCGATCTCATTTCACTATTAAACATAATCCAGTAGCGCTTTATCTTCTGGATTTTATCTTTAGAAATTATCTGGATTTTCCAGCCGTTTTACCTCTTGAACTTTGTCTGGATGATGTACGGTAGCAACACCATCGATATCTTTCTGATCAATCAGAATCTCTGGCTGAAAAATAGTGATGGTTTCATTTCCTTTGACATCTTCTCCGACAATATATTGAAAACCCTTACGGTTCAGCTTGTGGCACATACGCTGGTACCAGCCTTTAAAGCCCTGTGTGTCTTCCTCGGGATTATAGTAAAAAGCATTCATCACTGCAGGTAAGCCCAGACCACACACCAGACCCGACAAGAGCACCACAATAAAGGTATAGCCCACCAAGATACTGCTATAAGCCTCTAGCTGAGGAATATTGGCCACCGCCAGAATAAGCGCCAGGGAAATCCCGCCACGCACACCGCCCCAGGACAAAATCGTTAAACTGCCGTTATAGCTTTTTCGGCGTATTTTGGGGAACATGGCAAATGCCAAGTGATTGGCAGCAAAGCGGGCTAAATGTAAAATAATAAATGCCACAATCCCGCCCAAGACCAGACTGGTACTCAGGTCAAGAATAAACAACTCCAAACCAATCAGAGTAAACAGGAAGGAGTTAATAATCCCTTCAACCGTATGCCAGAAATGGTTCACGTCACCAATATCGGCATCGGCCAGAATTTCTTTCCATTTATTACCGACAATTAAGCCACCAATGACACAGGCAATCGGTGCTGAAGCATGGGCCAATAAAGCAATAAGATAAGAGCCACATGCCAATAAAGCAGTGGTCAGAATCAGTGACTCCATTTCATGCTTGCCACGCAAGATTCTTAATATTGCAAAGCCAAATCCCAGACCAATCAGTACGGCCACCACAATCTCATACAATAAAGTTTGCATGACAGCCAGCACCGTAAAGTTTTCGCCTTGCAGAACATTGAGCAGGGTCATAAATAAGGCGATACACATGGCATCATTAAATAACGATTCGCCTTCCAGCTTGACAATCAGATGATGCGGTGCGCGAACTGAACTCAATACGCCTTTAATGCCGATCGGATCAGTCGCCCCCAAAGCCGCACCAAGTAATAACAACACCAGTAAATCCACATGATTACCAATCAGGAACTGATAGCCATATAAAACGGCACCAAAGAACACCGCACAAAAGACCAGCGCTAAACTTGCCAAAATACCAATCGGTCGCCAATGATTACGTAAATCTGAAACCTTAAACTTCAGTGCAGATGAGGTCAGAATAAAGCAGATCACCCCATTGATCAGAAAATCATAAAAATCGATATTACGAACAGCCTGCTCGATATTGTCAATATTAATACTAAAGAATGGATTACCTTGTAATAAACTGGCGCCCCATTGCAAAATAAAAACAAAGATGGCCGAAACAATCGGAACACCGATCGCTTGCGGAAAACCTAAAACACGCTTATTAAACATAGTGGTGGCAATGGAAAGTGCAAAGACCACCGTGAGTAGCTGAAGAAAAAAGAAATTTCCCATTCGGTTTCCTAAAGTCGGGCGAGATGGAGCAATATGCGCCGAGCGGCATGGTCAAAATAGAGATTTGAATAGCAGAGCATTAATAAAAAGGCATTCTAGCAAAACAAGTTTAATCCTCTTTTTATCGAATTGAGTTAAGTTTCTTTTCAGTATTTCCGAATGATGATTTAACATACAGATCAGCACTCGGCTTTTGCTTTCCCATCTTTCTATTTTGAATTTTTCTCCCATGCACCAAACTGTCAAAACCATTTTTCGTCTTTGTTTTGCGAGCGTGATTTTTCTGATCACCTTATCCTTATGTTTTACCTGCTTCGCTAAAATTCAGGAGATTCTGCAGGCAGAACAGCATTATCAGCAGGCAACCCGTATTCCCTTGAAAAGTACAACTGGCGAACAGTATGTTTTGGTATCTAATAACCAGCGACCGGACAATGCCATTTTTATTCTGATTGCAGGAAATGGTTATGTGGCCAAAATCAATTGTGAGCATTACAGTGCTTTATGTAGTGATGAGGACAATCAATCACATACCCGTCAAATCCAGAGCGTCCACCTAATTAAAGCGGGAAATCTGTTTTATATTGAAAAAATTCAATTTAGAGATAGCCGGACTGGCAAAGTCACGGCTCTCGAATATACCAACCATGATATGCAGCAGTTCTATCAAAATGACATCAACAATCTCAAATATACGGTCTTTGCCATTGCCTTGTTTGCTTTGGCCGCCTTATTTGTCAGTATCAAGATATTAAGAAATTTCCGGCGTTTTCTGCATAAATAAAAAAGGATTGCCTGCTCCACAGCTGCCCCACAATTGAATTAAGTAGATTTTGGAGATGCGAGTGTGACAAGGAGGTCACACCTTAGCCATCACGACAAGCATGTTGTGTATGGCGAACAAAAGACTTTTGCCTGCTTTTGACCTGTCAAAAGCAGGATTTCATGACGTCATAGATTCAAACTATAACCAAAGTTAAAATGATGAGAAGCAGTGGTACCTGCTCCTTTTTTATCTGGAAACAAGCTAAATATTTTGGTTAAAGGTATCGCAATTCGAAACCTGACCCGATTTCAAGCCGGTATTAAACCACTGTACGCGCTGCGCACTGCTGCCATGGGTAAAGCTGTCCGGTACCACCTGCCCGCGAGCACGTTTCTGTAAATAGTCATCACCAATTTTATGTGCGGCATCCATAGCTTCCTGCACATCTCCCTGTTCCAGAAACTGGGTGCGCTGATGATTATGGTAGGCCCAGACTCCGGCCAGACAGTCTGCCTGCAATTCTTGGCGCACTGAAAGCTGGTTACTCTGTACTTCGCTTGCCTGCTGACGTGCCTGCTGTACTTGAGAGGAAATCCCCAAAATGGTCTGGATATGATGACCTACTTCATGGGCCACCACATAAGCCTGCGCAAAATCTCCGGCCTGATCATTACGGGAGAGTTCGGTGGCATTCTGTTCTCCACCAATCCCCATCTGAGTACGCATATCTTTAAAGAATGCGGTATCGATATAAACTTTCTGGTCTGCCGGACAGTAGAAAGGCCCCATCGCCGCCTGAGCCGTACCACAACCCGAATTCACAATGCCATTGAACAAAACCAGTTTTGGGGGAACATACTGCTGATTTAACTGCTGCTGAAACACCTGAGTCCAGGTATCTTCAGTATCTGCTAGTACGGTGCCGACAAAATCAATCGACTCCTGCTGTTCCGGCGTAGGATTTTCCAGACCCCGTGTTTCCGCCGCACCCGATACGCCTTGGGTGACCTGTTTGGTGGTTTGATAAGCTTGCTGTGGATCGACGCCGAAGAATTTCCAGGCCACAAAAGCCACAATCAACCCGACAATACTGATACCACCAGCTTTGGCACCACCACCGCGACGGTCTTCTACATTACTACTGACACGACGACCTTTCCAACGCATAGTTTTTTTCCTTTTCTTCATCTGCTCAATTTGCAGATATTTTTGCATCTTAAGCTTTTGATGATTTGGGCCAGATTTTTTTAATCAGGCTGATGACCAGCATCACCAGCAGACCCGCTAAAATTCCCACGGCGAAATTAATCAAGGTCGGTGTTACAGCACCTACAATATTTCCGATACTGGGAATATCCTGTACATAGCTAACACTATCTTCAGTAAAGTGGTGAATAACAGGAATAGCATGATTAATAATTCCCCCACCGACCAGGAACATCGCAGCAGTTCCAACAACTGATAAAATTTTCATCAGAATCGGGGCAAATGCCAACAAGCCGCGTCCTATTTGTTGTTTAAAATCGGACTGCTGCTCGGTCAGATGCAGACCGATATCATCCAGTTTGACAATCAGGGCAACAAAACCATAGACCCCGATGGTCATCACGATCGCGATCAGGCTTAAAACGGTAACTTTGGTCAGCATAGAGGCTGCTGCCACCGTCCCCAAGGTAATCACGATAATTTCAGCCGAAAGGATAAAGTCGGTGCGAATCGCGCCTTTGACTTTTTCATTTTCAAACTGGTGCAAATCTGTTTCAGTCTGGATCAGTTGCTCACGGGCCTGTTCAGCATCCTTGGCCTTCGGTGTATACAAGGTGTGTACGATTTTTTCCACGCCTTCATAACACAGAAACAAACCACCCAGCACCAATAAGGGGTTAATCAGCCAGCCGGCAATAAAGCTGATTAACAAGGCCAGCGGCACTAAAATCAGCTTATTGACAAAAGAACCTTTGGCCACTTTCCAGACTACTGGTAATTCACGATCTGCCCGTACGCCTGACACTTGCTGTGCATTTAAAGCCAGATCATCACCGAGGACTCCTGCTGTTTTTTTGGCTGCCATTTTGCTCATCACAGCCACATCATCCAAGACCGTCGCAATATCATCTAATAATAGTAATAAACTGCTCGCCATACTTATTATCCTTATCATATTTCAGTTTATTTTAATCAAAATTCTTAAAAATATTGTATTCACTTGTTTAATTAATAAGATTTTTTTAATACAGCTTTTTTTCTGGCTGACAATCAAAAACAGAATACCGTACAATATTGCCATTCGTTAAAATACAGCTGTAGTACTGACTACCCTTTGGAATAAATAATGAGTAATCAAGATAATCGTCCAGTGATCTTGACGGGCGACCGTCCTACCGGACAACTTCACCTCGGCCACTTTGTCGGTTCATTACGCTCTCGTGTAGGCCTGCAAGATTCTCACCATCAACACTTGTTACTTGCTGATGCTCAAGCACTCACCGATAATGCCGATAATTTTGAAAAAGTACGTCGTAACATTATTGAAGTGGCAACGGATTATCTGGCTGTCGGTATTGATCCAACTAAAACTACAATTTGTGTTCAGTCATGTTTACCTGCCTTAAACGAACTGACGATGCTTTACCTCAATTTCGTGACTGTTTCACGTCTTGAGCGTAATCCGACCATTAAATCTGAAATCCAGATGCGTGGTTTTGAGCGCGATATTCCAGCAGGTTTCTTGTGTTACCCGGTGGCTCAGGCTGCCGACATTACAGCATTCAAGGCCACTGTTGTTCCTGTGGGTGAAGATCAGATTCCAATGATCGAACAGACCAATGAAATCGTGCGTCGTCTGAACCGTCAAATTGGTCATGACCTGTTACCAGAATGTAAAGCGCTACTGTCTAATGTCGGCCGCCTCCCTGGTTTTGATGGCAAAGCGAAAATGTCAAAATCTTTGGGCAATACCATTGTGCTGGATGCGACAGATAAAGATATTAAAAAAGCCGTCAATGCCATGTATACCGATCCGAATCATCTTCGTGTGGAAGACCCAGGTCAGGTTGAAGGCAATGTAGTATTCACTTATCTGGACGCTTTTGATCCAAACAAAGAAGAACTGGAAGAGCTTAAGGCATACTACCGTCGTGGTGGTTTAGGCGATGGTACAGTGAAAAAACGTCTGGAAGGCATTCTCAAAGAATTGATTGGTCCAATCCGTGAGCGCCGTATTGAACTGGCTAAAGACCCTGACTATATTATGGATATTTTAAAGACCGGAACAGATAAATGTCGTGATATTACCCAGGCGACTTTAGATGAAGTGAAAACCGGTTTAGGTGTATTCCGTTTCTAAACATAAAATGACCACCTAAAGCTCTTCATATGAAGGGCTTTTTTATTGCGAGGTGTTTATGCACGATAAAGCAGCAAACTCGCCCATAGAATCTCCATAGTTTTAACCTTAATTAACATCTATTAACATGAATACTGCTGAGTCAAGCCTTACCGGGTCGTATTATAGCTACATACAGTAAGGAATCAAATTTAACTCTCTCCACAGTTAAGCTTGATGTAGTTTGAAAAAACATTCCTTTTTCTACGCAATGATCACCCCAATCATTGCGTTTTTTTTGTCTTTAATTTTTTAGTATAGCGATTTAAAGCATAAAAAAACCCGCCTAAGCGGGTTTTCTAAAATTCAGCACTTATGCATTTTTATGACGCATATGCGGGAACAAGATCACATCACGGATACTTGCTGCATTAGCAAAGATCATCACCAGACGGTCAATACCAATACCTTCACCGGCTGTTGGCGGTAGGCCATATTCCAGTGCTTCTACAAAGTCTGCATCATAATGCATCGCTTCATCATCACCCGCATCTTTTTCCGCAACCTGTGCCTGGAAACGTTCCGCCTGGTCGATTGGATCATTTAATTCCGAGAAGCCATTTGCCAGTTCACGACCACCAATAAAGAATTCAAAACGGTCGGTGATGTGCGGATTATCATCATTACGACGTGCCAATGGAGAAGTTTCCGCTGGATATTCCGTAATGAATGTTGGTTGACGCAGTTTGGTTTCAACTGTTTCTTCAAACACAATCGTTTGCAGTTTACCCAGACCAAAACCTGGCTTCACTTGCTCTTTCAATTCTTCTTGAAGGAATTTTGCCAGGAACTCACGGTCATTGACATTTTCCGGAGTAAATTGCGGGTTATTTTCCAGAATTGCATCAAACATTGAAATTTTCTTGAATGGCCCTTTGAAGCTATACACTTCATCACCATAAGGTACATCGGTCGAACCCAAGATATCCAGCGCCAGTTTTTCCAGCATCTGCTCGGTCAATTCCATCAGATCTTTATAATCTGCATAGGCTTGATAGAATTCAATCATGGTGAATTCTGGGTTGTGACGCGTAGATACCCCTTCGTTACGGAAGTTACGGTTAATTTCGAACACACGTTCAAAACCACCCACTACCAAACGTTTTAAATAAAGCTCTGGCGCAATACGCAAGAACAATGGCATGTCCAGTGCATTATGATGCGTTTCAAACGGACGCGCAGAAGCACCGCCTGGGATCACATGCATCATTGGCGTTTCAACTTCCATATAGCGTTTTTCAGTCAGGAAGGCACGAATACCTGCAACCACTTTGGCACGAATTTCAAACGTTTTACGGGTTTCTTCGTTCACGATCAGATCAAGATAACGTTTACGATACTTTACTTCAGTATCATTCAGACCGTGGAACTTGTCTGGCAGCGGACGCAATGATTTGGTTAATAATTCAAAATGTTCGATGTGTACATACAGATCGCCTTTGCCTGAACGACCGATATAACCTTCGATTGCAATAATGTCGCCAAGGTCTAAACCTTTGATGGTCGCAAGTACATCTGCAGCGAGTTCTTTACGGGCGACATAAAGCTGGATACGACCTGTCATGTCCTGGATCACAATAAATGAACCACGGTTTAACATCACACGACCGGCAACTTTGACGTAGACCTTTTCGCCTGCTTCAATTTCTTCTTTAGATTTATCAGCGAACTGGTCTTGTAAATCTTGGGCATAATGCTCACGCTTAAAGGTATTTGGCCATGGGCTTTTACCAGTTTCTTGTGCCTGAGCTTCGATTTGCTTTAACTTGGCATGACGCTGTGCAATTAAATCGTTTTCGGAAATGATTTGTTCAGAAGTCGATTGAGCGTTAGTTTGCGTCATCTCTGCCTCGAATAAGATTAGTTAAAAAATAGAAGTTGCATAGAATAGCAGAAATCCTACCCAAATCGTAGCTTAAACACTCTCAGGAAGCGGCTTTTCTTTGGAAAAATCCACTATCTTGGCATTTTCCCAACCTTATCCCGTCAATCTAATCCACTCTACCAATACAATTCAGCTCGATTTGGGACCGATTATGCGATTACTTAGATGAAAGTCCTAGTGTGTGACGAGGTAGAGCCAATCACTGCACAAAAAAATGCTGGCTTAGACCAATAGCTAACTGCCTTGAATGTCCACACGTTCTACAATGATGCTCAGATTGAAGATGATGTGCCAATCAATAAATACCAATATGGCATGCCCCATAAAAATGAGTAAGATTATGTCTAAGATTTTGTTTTTACATGGCTTAGATTCCTCCAGAGAATCCACCAAGTTTCATGCAATTGATGTCGTGCATAAATATTGTATTGATGTCGATTATCGTAATCTGAGCTATAATTCGGTCGCCAGTTTTTATCATGAGATGATTGAAACCATCAAACCGGATATTCTGGTGGGTCATAATCTTGGCGGCTATTGGGCACTGAAAATGTCGCAGGCTTATCACCTTCCCTGTGTGGTGGCGAATCCCATTTTGCAACCCAATTTCAGAGATGATTATCCGGCAATTTGTCATGGCGATTTACAGCATGATATTCCGCAGTTTGCCTATCTAGAACTGGGCGATGAAATTCTGGATATGCATGCGGTTCAGGCACAGCTGGAAGATTATATGCAGATTCAGGCAGTTGATGGCGGACATCATCGTCTGGAACACCCAGAACAGGTGAACGAGCTGATTCAGGAAATCGAATATCATTTTATCCGACAATAAAAAAGCCCCAATATCCGGGGCTTCTTTATATGCTTTAAGCTTAGGCTACCGCAGCTTCAGGCTGAGATTTATCATCCAGTACTGACCAGATATCCAGACCTAATTCAGCATGCAAATCAGGAAGATCAAGAAAGATACTTGCACCTAGTACTTCATGCTGACATTTGAGTGCCAATTCATTTACCGCTTTTAAAGTTCCGCCTGTTGCCAGAACATCATCAACAATGATGACTTTCTGAGACTGAACTTCCGCAGACATTTCTAAACGATCCAGACCATATTCCAGGCTATAACCGACACCCACGACTGGAGGCGGCAATTTTCCTGCTTTACGCACCAATAACAAACCTTTTCCAGTACGTTGTGCCAACAGGCTCGCCAACACAAAACCACGTGCTTCCACTGCGATAAAGCTTTCTACTTCTGCCAGTTTGTCAGCAGGAATGCTGGCAATCAGGGCATCAGTCAATGGACCAATATTGCTCATGAAAAGTGGGGTCAAATCATAAAAGCAAATTCCTGGTTTTGGAAAATCTTGGACCGTACGAATGTGAGACCACAAAGAAGTAGATAAATTGCTCATGGGAGATCTTAAAAAAAGAAAAGGAATATGCGAATTTTAAACCTATTTCCAGCCAATGAACAAGCCGAGCTGTATAATAAAAACTCAATATTTAAGCACAAGTTATTGATTTTATTAAATTCATTTATTATAAAAATATTTAATCCAGACTTTACTGATTCTAAATTATATAAAAACCTCAGTTTTTACTGCACGACTTTGGTCTATAACGCCTCATTTAAGCTAAATTTTGCCACAGCAGCCGCTTCATCACTCCACAGCATTTGCCAGCAAAGCCGATTTGACTCATTTTCAGAGAAATACTGAATCCCAAAGTCATTCTGCTGCTAATTTCGCTGATTAAGCTTTTATTCACTTTACTTTCTGAATAGAACTGCGTAAAAATTTAGCCAAATATGTTCACTGTTAAAAAGTCATATTCTTTTAGAGTCTTGCCATTTTATGGATTTTAAGCTGACGGTTACACTTGCTCAGTTTTGGAGAGTTACATGAAAAAGTATCAATGCATCGTTTGTGGATGGATTTATGACGAGGCGGAAGGTTGGCCTCAAGACGGCATCGTGGCGGGAACCAAATGGGAAGATATCCCGGATGACTGGACCTGTCCAGATTGTGGCGTGTCTAAAGTCGATTTCGAAATGATCGAAGTCTGAGCACGCCCAGTTAAAGACCATGTCGATATGGTCTTTTTTTATGTCCTTTTTATCCTCATATAAAACAGCATGGAGAGCCCTACAGCATGGAAACGACTATGCATCCTATCGTTATTATTGGTTCAGGTATGGCAGGTTATGCTGTAGCACGTGAATTTCGCAAACTTAATCCAGAGCATGAACTGCTGATGATTTGCGCGGATGATGCGATAAATTATGCCAAACCTACCCTTTCCAATGCTTTGGTTGGCAAAAAAGCGCCTGAACAGATTGCATTGGGCGATGCTGCAAAAATGTCGGCACAACTGAATATGCGGATTGAACAGCAGACTTGGGTCAAAGCCATTCATCCGGAAGATCATCAGCTGGTACTTGAGAAAGATGGTCAGGAAAGCACACAGAATTATTCCAAACTGGTCTTGGCGGTCGGTGCCAACCCGGTACGTTTAGCCATTTCCGGTGATGCCAGTGATGACATTCATGTGGTGAATAATTTAAGTGACTATAAGACGTTCCGCAGCAATCTGGCGGCACGTGAAGATAAACGCGTGGTGATTTTAGGCGCAGGCCTGATTGGTTGCGAATTTGCCAATGACCTGCAAAATACCGAGCATCAGGTCACAGTGATCGATCTAGCACCTCAACCGCTGGGCCGTTTATTACCTGAACATGTTGCAACGGCCTTCCAGAAAAACCTTGAAGAAACCGGCATTCATTTCGTCTTGGGCACCACAGTCGAGAAGGTCTCTCGTGCTGAAAATGGTGACTATTTGGTCATGCTGGCCAATGGTCAGTCTCTCGTTGCTGATGTGGTTTTGTCTGCGGTAGGTCTACAGCCGAATATTTCTTTGGCCAAACAGGCAGATGTTCATACCAGTCGTGGAATTTTAACCACGGCGCAACTGGAAACCAATCATGCCGATATTTATGCCGTAGGTGACTGTGCTGAAGTGAATGGTACCTTATTGCCTTATGTCATGCCCATCATGCAACAGGCGCGCGCGCTGGCAAAAACCCTGAATGGCGAACATACGGCTGTACATTATCCGGCTATGCCAGTGGCAGTGAAAACGCCTGCTGCACCTTTAACTGTCCTGCCTGCACCAGTCGATGTTGAGGTCACCTGGGAAACTGAAGAGCTGGAAGATGGCATGCTGGCCAAAGCCATCGACGGTAGCGGCACTTTACGTGGCTTTGTACTCTTGGGTGCAACTGCGGGCAAACAACGTCTGTCTTTGACCAAGCAGGTTCCTGACTTGATTCCTGCTGTGGTTTAGATGTTTAATACTCAGGATATTTTTTAAACAAAATATCCTTTAATTAGGACAGCAATTATGCACAGCGCATTACAGTTTAATCTTTCTCCATATAGTTCTTTCATGCGTGAAACCAGAGTTGATCTGGGTAATGGTGTGGAATTACATGTCGAGGTGGGCGGAAATCCGGAAAATCCTACGCTGCTCCTGATTATGGGACTGGGTGCGCAGGTGCTGTACTGGCCTGACTTTTTTTGCAAATCATTGATTGATCAAGGTTTCCATCTGGTACGTTTTGATAATCGCGATATTGGCCTGTCTTCAAAAATCCATAACAAGGGTCCACGCCTGAACACCCTGAAAATGATGAGCCGTTTTGTGCTCGGTCTGGGCAATCAGGGTGCACCTTATGACCTGTATGATATGGCTGAAGATGTCAGTCTGCTGATTGAAAAAATGGGGCTGGATCAGGTTGATGTATTGGGTGCATCCATGGGTGGCATGATTGCCCAGATTCTGGCGGCACGCTATCCGGACAAAGTCAAAAAACTGGGTTTACTGTTTACCAGCAACAATCAGCCGCTGTTGCCACCGCCCTTTCCCAAGCAACTCTTTAGTTTGATTGACAAACCGGCTTCAACAGATGAAGATGGTATTGTAGATCATAGTCTAAAACTGTTTAACATCATCGGTTCGCCAGGTTATGTCAATCATCTGGAAGCGGTGCAGACCGCACGTAAATTATATAAACGAAGTTACTATCCTGCCGGTGTACTTCAACAGTTTTTAGCAATATTATGTACAGGTTCATTGCTGCAACTGAACAAGCAAATCAAGCAAGAGACCCTGGTGGTTCATGGTGCTCGTGATCGATTGCTGCCTCCTAGTCATGGCAAGGCCGTTGCAAAAGCGATTCCAGGGGCTAAATTTGAATTAATTGATGGAATGGGGCATGATATCCCACCGCATTTTATTCCATATCTTAGCGAATTATTTGCTGATCATTTTAAATCATAAACATTAGGACACTATGGCTGCACTACCCTCCTTAAGACAGCTGTCATACCTCGTAACACTGTCAGAGACGCTACATTTTACAGAAGCTGCTCGCCGCTCATTTGTCACCCAGTCAACTTTGTCTGGCGGCATTATGGAGCTGGAGCGTTTACTCGGTGGCGTACTTGTTGAACGCGACCGCCAGAATGTTCGTTTAACGCCTCTTGGTGAACAAGTGGTTGCACGCGCACGTGTTCTACTGGCTGATGCTCAGGACTTGATGCGCTTAAGTCGTGAGATGAGTGAACCCTTAACCGGTGATTTACATCTTGGCGTGATTCCTACGATTGCTCCCTTCCTGCTGTCACAGCTGCTAGAAGAAGTGCATAAACAATTACCAAAAATCCAGTTGCATCTGCATGAAGCACAAAGCGAGAAAATTGTAGAAAAACTGGAACATGGCAACCTGGATATGGTGGCCTTGGCGCTGCCTTTCGATACACGTGGCCTGAAAGTGGCCGAGATTGCCAAAGAGAATCTGTATCTGGTTTATCAAAAATCAGATCAACACGCTGCACAAGCGAATTCTCTGGAAGATCTGGATCTGTCTCGCCTGATGTTACTTGAGGAAGGTCATTGCTTACGTGATCATGCCCTGAGTGCCTGCCCGATTGGCGAGCGTAAAAATGATCATCGTTTAAAAGCTAGCTCTTTGCCGACTTTAATCGAAATGGTCTCTGCAAATCTTGGTTTTACTTTATTGCCAGAAATTGCGATTTATACCAATATGATCAAAGCCAATCCTGAGATTCTGGTCAAGCCAATCAACTCTGCACCAAGCCGCACCCTGGCATTGGTGACGCGTAAAAGTACGCCGCTACAAAGCGAGTTTGATGTGTTATTACAGATTTTCCAAAAAATCACTCAGCACAATGCTGCTTGAGCTAAAATTTTAGATGATTAAAAGGAGCACACCCGTTGCTCCTTTTTTTATATCTCAAAGTGGATATAGCCAACCATCATAGACCTGCTAAAGTCTCAAACTGACTGTTGCTGTCATCGGTTTTAATCTGCAATAAATGCTATTTAAGACGAAGATGAGGTGATTATCGTTAAATCCCTATTTTTTGGGATATTCATTTTATTTTGCTTCATCCACAGTATAGCCTTCTCTCAGAATCAACAGGATTGAGCTTATTGGCTGCCCTCTTGCCTGCACCGGTTTTAGTCATCGCTTCATCTACTGACCTGGACCTGTCCAAAACTCAGACTGTGCTGCAACAACTGGGCTATCAACCAGATATGCTGCTGTATGCAGACAATTTCCAATCTGCACAAGAGATGATTGCCGAACATCTGCCTAACTTGATTCTTTATCACCTGACAGAAGCCTCACAGATTCATTTCATCGGCCAGATGAAACGGCATACCCCAAGTACACCTGTAGTTGCCGTACTCAAGAGTGAATCCACAGCACTCATTTATTCAGCAATCTTATCTGGTGCAAATAGCTATATCCAACCTCAGGCTTCATTCATCCAGTTTGCTGAAAGCCTGAAAATTGTCTTGCGCGGCGGTGCCTATATCCATGCTGAACTGGCAGAACATATCCTGTACCAGCTCACTGGGAAACCCTGTCTCAAGGTAACCGAATTGCAGCTCTTACGCTTACTCAGCCAGCAAAAACCCCCAGTAGACATACAGCACCAGCTCCAGCTGACTGATTATCAAATGTATGCCCAGGTCAAACAGATCTATCGCAAAATGCTGATATCCTCTGATTAAAACCCTTGAATGCTATTTTCTGGATAGAAAAGAGGCTGAATTTTCAGCCTCTTGAGAGCATTTATTTAAACAAGTCCAATAAAATGCGTTGAGCATTATGTGGCTTTTCACCTTCTTGCAGCTGTGCCCGCAGCCAGGTTCCATCCCCTTGTAATAACCAGGATTGCTGATTATCTTTCAGATAGTTAAGTAGCCCCTGTTGATAGATGCGTTTTTTCAACGCTTCATCTTCTACTGGGAAGCAGGCTTCGACCCGGTTAAACAGGTTACGATCCATCCAGTCTGCGCTTGAACAGTAAACCCGTGCATTACCGTTATTGCTGAAATAATACACGCGGGTATGTTCCAAGAAACGCCCGACAATCGAACGTACCCGAATATTTTCAGACAAACCTGGCAATCCCGGACGCAAACTACAAATCGAGCGGATAATCAGGTCAATTTGTACCCCCGCCTGAGAAGCTTCATAGAGTTTATTGATCAACTGCATCTCGGTCAGCGCATTAACTTTGACAATAATCTGCGCCGGCTTGCCTGCCTTGGCATTCACGATTTCATTATCAATATAATTAATGAGTTGGGTATGTAAGGTAAATGGCGCATGTAACAGCTTTTTCAGCTTGGCCATTTTTCCCATACCGGTCAGCTCCTGAAAGATACGGTGCACATCTTCACACAGGTCTTTATCCGTGGTGAGCAAACCATAATCGGTATAGATTCGCGCATTGCCGGCATGATAGTTGCCGGTTCCCAGATGCACATAGCGCACCAGTTTATTATTTTCCCGGCGTACCACCAGAATCATTTTGGCATGGGTTTTATAGCCAACGATGCCATAGACCACTACCGCACCGGCTTCTTGCAGGACATTGGCCACTTCGATATTGGATTCTTCATCGAAACGTGCACGCAATTCAATCACGGCCGTGACTTCCTTGCCATTGCGGGCAGCTTCCGCCAGCACCTGCACGATTTCAGAATCCGGGCCACTGCGGTACAGGGTCTGTTTGATCGCCAGCACTTGTGGATCACGTGCAGCTTCACGCAACAATGAAATGACCGGTGCAAAAGACTCAAACGGATGATGCAGCAAGATGTCCTGTTTTTGCATGGCACTAAAAATATTTTCAGATTTTTTCAGTACTTTGGGAATGATCGGGGTATGTGAATCATAGCGTAAATGCGGGCGCTTGAAATTAGACAATAAGCGCGCCAGATTAACTGGGCCTGCGACTTTATAAAGCTGCTCTTCTTCCAGATCAAATTCATTCAGCAGATATTCATAAATATGCTGCGGACAGTTTTCTGTCACTTCCAGACGTACAGCACGGCCAAAACGGCGTGAACTGAGTTCGCCTTTAAGCGCCTTAGCCAAATCTTCAACATCTTCATTCAGGGCCAGATCGGCATTACGCGTGACACGGAACTGATAGCAACCGGTCGCTGTCATGCCCGGGAACAGATCCGAAACATGTTCATGAATAATCGCGGACAGCATCACATGATGCTCTTTGCCATCGGTTAATTCATCTGGCAGACGTACCACGCGTGGTAACGAACGCGGCGCTGGCACCACAGCCAGATCAATCTGACGGCCAAAGGCATCTTTACCTTCGAGAGTCACAATAAAGTTCAGTGATTTATTCACCAGACGTGGAAACGGATGTGCAGGGTCTAGGCTAATTGGCGTCAGGACGGGCGCAACCTGTTCCTGAAAATATTTTTTCACCCAGGCCGATTGTGCCGGAGTCAGTTCACCACGGCGCAAGAAACAGATATCTTCCTCACGCAGTTTTGGCAAAATTTCTTCATTTAAAATACGGTACTGGCGTTCAATCGCAGCATGTGCAGTTTTGGAAATCTGTTCCAGCACCTGCTTTGGGGTCAGGCCATCCGGACTGCGACTTTCATTGTCCAAATCTAACTGTTCCATCATTCCTGCGACCCGAATCTCAAAAAATTCGTCCAGATTACGCGAGAAAATTAACAGGAAATTCATGCGTTCAAGCAAGGGATGTAAAGGATCGACAGCCTGTTCCAGGACGCGTAAATGGAAGTCTAAAATAGACAGTTCACGATTTATATAACGATCATTATATGTATATTCGGGCTGTGCTGAAGTAGTGCTGGCTGCCGTATTCATATCAAACCTATGCGGATTTAAAATTGTGCTTATCAGTTCAAGTATGCTTCAAATTGATGACAATTTCATAAAAAAAAGCCCAAAAACTGGGCTTTTTCTTTAAATAATTATTTAAGGCAATTCTGCATAACGCATATAACGCTGAATCATGCGCTTGCGTGCATTTAAGGCAGAGGAGTTGCGATGATCCTGAAAATATTTTGGATTGGTCAGAATGGCCGCCAGAAAGATCGCTTGATCCTGAGTCAGGCTTTGCGCAGTTTTGCCAAAATAATGTTTGGCTGCGGCTTCTACGCCATAGATATTGTCACCAAATTCAATCGAGTTTAAATAGACTTCCAGAATCCGCTGTTTCGACCACATGCGTTCCATCATCCAGGTGGCCACCGCTTCCTGGCCTTTACGTACAAATGAACGCTTATTAACCAGAAATAGGTTTTTCGCCAATTGCTGGGAAATGGTAGACCCCCCAGCCACCACCCGGCCCTGATCCCGGTTTTTATTCAGCGCAGTTTGAATGCCGTCCCAGTCAAAACCATGGTGATGAATGAATTTTCCATCTTCTGCAGTGACAATGGCACGTTTCAGATTCAGGCTGATCTCATCATAGGGACGCCATTGATGTTGAATGGCTTTGGAAGGTTCCGTCCAGTAATCAATCCGCATCATCATGGTGGTATTGACCGGATTGGTTCGCCACCAGGCCAGACTGGCAAAGATCCACAATTGAATCAGTAAAATCACACTGACGATGACTAATATCGTGCGGATCAGAAAGGCTTTCATGTCAGTGCGTTACTCCTGAAAATTTGATTTTTCGTGTTAAGCTTATTCGAAATATACAATCACAGCAAAAAAAATAGCATGTCTAAATACGCTCCCCCTGTCGTACACCGCAAACTTGAAATGCAGCTCTGGTGGATCACGGCCATTTTAATCGCGATTAATGTCGGATTATTTGGCTGGCAGGCCATCAATGGTATGGATATCAGCCAGCCGAGTACCCGAGATGCGATTCTCTGGGGTGCCGATTATGCACCTTTAACCTATTTAGCGGAACCCATGCGTTTGTTTAGCAGCATGTTTTTCCATTTTGGCCTGATTCACCTGATGTTGAATATGTGGGCCTTGTATATTTTTGGTAGTGTTGCCGAACAACTGTTTGGCCGGATGTATTTTATTGGCTTATACCTGTGTGCCGGCTTAATGGGCAGTTTGCTCAGTGGCTATATGAACATTCAGGACAGTTATGATCTGATTGCAGGGGGTGTGGCCAACCCAAGTTTATTGCCGGCGGTCAGTGCCGGTGCATCCGGTGCGGTGATGGGACTCGGCGCTTCACTGACGGTATTGGCCCTGTTGCCGATGCTGCCCCAGCAACGTTTTATTCTAGATAAAAAGACCTTGGTGATGGTGATGGGTCTGAACCTGGCCATGGGCTTTATGATCAGCGGAATCAACAATGCAGCACATATTGGCGGCATGTTGATGGGCGCTTTTTTAACCTTGCTGTGGTATGCCGGACAAAAAATGCAGCATAGCCGCATGATCAATCTGATCGCTTTAGTGATTGGTTTTGGCCTCTGTGTGCTGCTTTATCAACATAACTTGGCCTTGATCGAAGCAATTCGCCCACTGTGGCAAGATATTCTCGACCTGATGCGACAACAATTGCAGCTTTAAATCATTACCGCTTTAAATGCCAGCGAATTTAAAAAGCCATGGAGATGAATCTTACTGATTCATCTCGCGCAAGCTTTGTAAGGGCGGAATGTCCGACAGATAGCTCAGACGATAACGGCCAATCAGCGCACATAACACAGTCATGAAAATCGGCAGGATAATCCAGATTTCCCAGTGTGGCTGAATCATTAAATCCATACGATAACTGGCGATTGCGCTAATCACTTCGGCAAACAGACAGGAAACCACTCCGGCAAACAGTCCGATAAAACCAATTTCCAGACTCATCATGGTTTTCAGTTTTTGTTTGGAGCTGCCAAATGACCGTAGCAAGGCCACTTCACGTTTGCGTTCATCCATGAGCAGGTTCAGACAAGCCATCAGTACCAGAAAACCGGAGATACTAACCAACACGGCCAGAATCGTCACGATCTGCACCAGTACATTCACAATACGCTTGATCTCTTCCAGAATCAGGCTGACATCAATAAACACCGTATTGGAAAATTGCTGGATCACAGACACCAGTTTGTCCTTATCTTGTTCCGGCACATAGAAACTGCCCAGATAACTTCCGGCATTGGCATCCATGCTATTCGGGGCAAAAATAAAGAAGAAATTCGGACTAAAACTTTCCCACTCGACCGTTCTTAAATTGATAACCTTCGCTTCCAGCACACCTTCGGGCAAACTGAAACTGAGCTTGTCGCCAATCTTGATGCCTAATTCTTCAGCAGTATTGGCTTCGACCGATACCGTGCCGACCTGTTGCAAAGCTGCGTCACCACGAATAATCACATTATCCTGTGGATAGCTGTCGGACTGGGTCAGGTTCAGCTCACGTTTTAAAGTATTATTGCTTTTGACTAATTCTGGAGCAAAAGGCTGATCATTTTTGGCCACCAGACGCCCACGAACGTTCGGATAAAGCGGTGTACTTTTCCAGCCATTTTGCTCAATTTGAGCTTTTAGATCTGGCATGTCAAACGGCGGCAAACCATACACAAACTGATTTGGTGTACCTTGCGGCAACTGTTGCTGCCAACGCTCTAATAGATCTGTGCGCAATACGGCTAATACTGTAATCAGACTGAGACCCAAGGCCAAAGCGGTAATCTGTAAGGCTGTTTGAGATGGTGTTCGTACATAGGCTGACAGATTCAATTTCTGATTGCGCAGCAGTTTTAAGATCAACCATACCGTCAGATACAACATTGCACATAACACAATAATCGCGCCAATCACCCAGGCAGTCAGGAGCAGATTTTCGGTTAAAATCACGCTAAAAATAATCAGGCTCAGCGTTCCGGTCAACAGCATCCATAGCATGGATTGCACTGATTTTTCCTGCTGGCGAATTACCCGAATTGGTGGCGTGTTCAACAGTTGCAATAGGCTCGGCATGACAAAGCCCAACAGCACCACCGCACTGGTCAGCATCGCGACTGGTAATGGCCCGAGCAGCATCGCCATAGCAGAGAATTCAATTTCTAAGTTGGGAATCAGTTGCAGCATTAACTGTAATAACCCATAACCCAGACCAATGCCGACCACCGTACCAATCGACATGGCAATCAGCAGTACTGTACCGAGCAAGGCCAGATAAGCCGATAAAATCTGCTGTTTGGTCGCACCGATACAACGCATCAAGGCAATATGATCTTGATTCTGCTGGACATAACGCTGCGCAGTGAGAGCAATCGCGATACCACATAATAGAATGGTCAGAATATTGGCCAGTTGCAGGAAGGTATCCAGGTTGGCAATCGGCTTCATTAAGCGGGTATTGCCCTCACTGGCATTGCGTAACCGGAGACTGCTTTGCTCTTCAAATTCCTGTCCCTGCACTTCTGCTGGCGTTTCAGCCGAGCCGTTTTCGGATTTGAGCTGCTGCTTAAATAAAGCTTCATATTCTTGCGTACTGTCTGGAGAACCCGCCATGAGCAAGCGATATTCAATCCGGCTACCCACCTGAATCGCATTGGTTCGCGCCACATCCGCCTGGGAGATAATCACCGTTGGCGAAAAGCCAGAAAATCCGAGCTCCTGATTAGAATCCTGTTCAATCTTGGCTGTGACTTTAAACGCCGCATCGGCAATATTCAGCTGATCGCCCAGTTTGACTTTGAGCAGGTCCATAGCCCGTGGACTGAGCCAGATTTCACCCGATTGAATCTTCGTTTTTGCAGGTTGCAGCTGCAGCTCGCCACGCAAGGGAAAAGCCTGATCAATGGCTTTGACATTGACCATGACAAACTGTTCATCGGTATAGGCCATGGTGCTAAAGAAAGTGACTTCTGACTGCTGTAAATCCAGCTGTTTGGCCTGATCACGCCATTCTTTTGGTAGAGGCTCATTGTCCGAAAGTACCAGATCACCGGCCAGCATTTCTGCGGCCTGCAAGGCCACTGCATTTTGAATCTGTTCATTGCTAAACTTGAGTGCTGTTGTTGCACTGATCGCCAGCGTTAAGGCAATAATTAACAGATAAATTCCGGTACTTTTAAAACTTTGTGTGAGTAGAGGACGAAATAAAGGGGTCATCTCATCCTCCACTCGGATGTTCAATCAGCTGGCCATTCAGCAGTTCAAAATGTCGCTGGCATTGCTGTGCCAGTTTGCGGTCATGCGTCACCAGCACCAAGGTCGTACCCAGTTCCCGATTCAACTGAAACAAAAGCTGTTCAATTTCCTTGGCAGTTTCACCGTCGAGATTGCCTGTGGGTTCATCGGCAAAAATAATTTTCGGTTCACTGACCAATGCCCGGGCAATCGCGACACGCTGCTGCTCCCCGCCAGACAGGACTTTCGGGGTTTGTTGTGCCTGCCGATCCAGACCAACTTTATGCAGTAGCGCCAAGGCTTTTTGTTCAGCTTCTGCATATTTGAAACTGGGCTGTAAACGCAGTGGCAACATGACATTTTCAAGGGCAGTCAGATGTGGCAAGAGCTGAAAAGACTGAAACACAAACCCGATATTTTTCAGGCGCACCAACGCACGTTGTTCTTCATTCAAGGTAGAAACCGACTCGCCACTGACGATGAGCTGGCCTGAACTGGCCTGATCCAGCGTTGCCAGAATGCCTAGCAATGTGGATTTCCCCGAGCCGGAACGACCGGTAATTGCCACCTGCTCGCCTGTCATAATCTCCAGATCAAGATCCTCAAAAATAGTCAGCTGTTTTTGTGAAAGTTGTATCTTTTGTGTCAATTTCTGGGCAGAAATAATCGCCTGTGGCATGATGTTCGAATCGTTGCTACTTTGAATCATACGTGTCCTATATGAAAGATCTTAATCAGAAAACTCGGGTATTGTCTTACTTGTTTTTGCTCAGTCTGTGCCTGTTACCGCTCGGGGTATCAGCAAAGTCGATTATGATTTTAGGTGATAGTTTAAGTGCTGGTTACGGTATTCAGCCACAACAAGGCTGGGTACATTTATTACAAAAGCGTTTAGAGCAACAGTATCCGAAACAGCATAAAGTGGTCAATGCAAGTGTCAGTGGAGAAACCACCAGTGGAGCGCTAGCCAGACTGCCGAAACTGTTGCAGACGCATCGTCCAGACCTTGTGGTGATTGAGTTGGGTGGTAATGACGGCTTACGCGGACAGCCGCCGCAAATGATTCAAAAAAATTTAGCCAGCCTGATTCAGCAAAGCCAGAAAGCCAAGGCCAAAGTCGTGGTATTTGGTATGAAGATGCCGCCTAATTATGGACAGGCCTATAGCAAGGCCTTTGAAAATAATTATAAGGTAGTGAGCCAGCAATATAAGGTGAAATTGTTACCGTTCTTTATGCAGGGTGTGGCCGGCAATAAAACCCTGATGCAAAAGGATCTGATTCATCCAAATGCCAAGGCACAAACCATCCTGCTAAATAATGCCTATCCATACATTAAAGGCGCTTTATAAAGCGCCTTTAAGTTATTTTAGATTGTATTTAAATAAATTTTGCCTAAAAATCAAAGAACAATACTTCACCTGTTTCCAGTGAATATTCAGCACCGACCACTTTGAGTTGTCCTTGACCAATCAGATTTTCTAATACTGCTGAACCATGACGTAGTTGGTTAACCGATGCAAATACGTTAGAACGCACGGCATGCTTGGACAATTTTGCCAAGTCATTTTTCAGTTCAGTTTGCATTAAGGTTTCAACTGAAGGACGTACTCGATTCACAATCGACATCAGGTTTGCCGACGGCGGGCAATCTGGGCACATTAAGGTATCAATGGTGGCCTGGATCGCGCCACAATGACTGTGACCTAATACAACTACAATCGCGCAGTCATAACGTGCCGCGGCAAATTCAACACTGCCGACCTGGGATGGTGCAACAATATTGCCTGCAACACGAATCACGAAAAGATCGCCGAGACCCTGATCAAAAACCATTTCGGCTGGAACGCGCGAATCTGAACACCCCAAGACAATTGCAAACGGATTCTGGTCCTCTGCCATTTCTGCGCGCTGTTGGTGGCTCAGTTGTTTTGGATGCGAAGTATCGCCGCTTACAAAACGTTGGTTACCTTGTTTAAGACGTTCTAAAGCTTCTTGAGCTGTGAGCATTCTTTTCTATCACCGATGGTTTTAGTTGCAATATCTTACTGCCAGTTTTTTTGAATGTCACTTGCAAAAAATCTTAGCTGCTTAAATTTTTAGCATTTATCTAATTTCATTTCCGCAGGGAATTTATGCGCAATACATCACATTTTCCAGTCATTTAATGCAATCTAGCAAAAAACTAATGAGTGACAAGCGCAAGGATTGATTTAAAATAGGATGAAGAATAATGTTTTTATTTGAATGAAAATTGCAAATTTATAACATGGAAGTATTTTGATTGAGCAATTTGCTCACTGGGTTTGTTTTGGGGAATGGCCAATGAAGAAAATAATAAAATTGCGCTCGAAAATGATCTGCTCGACCTTAGTCGCGTTTACGATGGCATTGCCGAGCTTTGCACATAGTCAATATATGTTTAGCCAGCTGAATGAAAAGCCTGCCAAAATATTACAACAACATCTGCTGCAGGAACGAACACAGGCTGGACTTCAATCCAAGACACTTAAAATCGGTGATGTGACCTGGAGCTACAGTGAAGGTGGTGCCAAGAACAAGCCTTCAATTCTGCTGATTCATGGTCTGGCAGGAACGCGAGATAACTGGAATCGGGTCGCACAGTTTCTGACTCCACATTATCATGTGATTATTCCTGACTTGCCGAGCAACGGCGATACCAAGATTCCAGAGAGTTTCGATGTTTCTGTGCCCAATGTGACTTCTCAGATGCGTTTATTCATTGAAACCTTAAATGTAGACGAGAATTTACATATTGCCGGACATTCCCTGGGGGGATCGATTGCCACGGTCTATGCCTCACAATATCCATTCGATACGCAAAGCCTATTTTTAATCAATAGTGCCGGTCTCTACAAAATGGGCAATACGCCCTATACCAAAGACCCGCAAGCCCTAAAAGACCTGATCGTCAGCAAGCCCGGTGATCTGCAAGATGTCTCCAGACAGCTGATGCAGAACCCGCCGGTGATTCCTTATCAGCTCCAGTATGCACAGGAAAAACTGCTGATTTCACGTTCTGAGCAGACCAGTAAATCGATTGATCAGGTCGTGATGCTGAACCGGATTTATACACCAGAAACCTTTGCCCGCCTGACCCGCACAGTTGAAGCACCGACCTTGATTTTATGGGGCAGACAGGACCGGATCATCAATGTCGAAGTGGTTAAAGAACTGCATGCCCTGTTGAAACGTGCCGAAACGCCCGTGATTCTGAACAATGTCGGGCATATGCCGATTCTGGAAGCAGAAAAACAGGTGGCACAACATTATTTGCCTTTTCTGGCCAAGACCCAGACCCTAAAAAACCCGCTTGCTGATAAACTCATTCCTTTAAATTAAGTTTCAGAGCCGTTATGCAGAAACACCCGATGATTGAGCAGTTGATCGATGCTCAACTTGATTTTCTCGATCAGGCATTTTCTCAATCTGAAACGATTCAAACTGAGTTTCATGCGTTTTATCTGTGTTTACGTAAACAGAACCTGAAAGATCTATGGAGCTGTGATCTGATTCATCAGCTTTTACAAAAACAGATTCTGGATACTGCTGCCAGCAGCTTTCTGATTGAGCAGATTGCTGAGCATATCCGTTTTGCACTGGTACATCCGGCCAACGATACGACCAAAATTGCCGATGTGATTCCAGTCCTGACCGTGGATAAAATCGCACAATATGTTGCCAGTAAAAGTGGCCATCGTCAGCGTCTGATTAAGACCGTCGTGAATAATCCGGCATTTTCGGCCATGATCACGCAACTGATCCAGCATTCCATTCAGGATTATCTGGATAATTCTGTCATCGCTAAAAACGTGCCCGGGGTTTCCCGTTTTATGAAAATGGGCAAGTCGGTACTGGAAAATGTCACCGATACGGATCTGGACAGTACTATTGCGCGTTATCTGCAAAAGAATATTTTAAAACTGAGCCAGATGAGTGAACATGTGCTGAACCAGCACTTTGATGATGAAAAACTCTATCATTTTCAGGCCAATCTCTGGCATAAAATTAAAGATATGCCGGTATCGGTATTGAAAAATTATATTGAGCTTCAGGATTTAAATCAGACAGTCGGTTTAGGACATGAGATCTGGGATCATTTGCGTCAGACGGATTATCTAAAACAGCAAGTTCATGATGGAGTTCATACCTGGTATGTACGCAATCAGGAACATACTTTTGACAGCTTGCTGCGTGATCTGAATATTGATGAAGCCTTAATCCAGCATGAGTTACAGCAATTGTTGAACCCGATCATTCAACAGATGGTTTCACAAGGTCATTTACGTGAACGTACACGCAGATATCTGGAACAGTTTTATTATTCAGAAGATACTTTGAAGATTCTTAAAGTATAAAGCTTAAAAAGCCGCTCGAGAGCGGCTTTTTAAATTGTTTAGAAGTTATAAGTCAGTCCGACAAAGACTTCCTGACGATCCAGATAATAATCATTTGAAGCATTTACTAATTTTTTATCAAATAAATTATTGAGACCACCTCTAACAGTCACTTGATCGTTCACTTCATAATTCGCAGATAAGTTAAATACCGTATGTGGTTTTTGCATCACCACCGTATCTTCAATACTTGCCGTATATTGTTCACCGGTATATTGCGCTGCAAGTTCCAATGAAAGTGGATCAGTGGGAGTCCAGTTGAGTGCACTATAAACGGATAACTCGGGAATCGTTGAAAGATTTCTGCCAGTCACTAAGTTTTTTGATTCAAAATAATAGGTTGCATTGGTCTTCCAGCTTAAATTCTCTAAGAGTGGTAATGCCACACTTGCTTCCAAGCCCCGTACACGCGCTTTTTCAGCATTTTGATATTGTGTCCACCACACCCCATTAATTTCTCCTAAAGCACGATATTCAATTTTATTTTTAAAATCTGTGTGGAAATAAGTTAAACCGAGATCAAAATCATTTTGAGCAAAATTAAATCCAAGTTCATAGTTGGTACTTTCTTCAGGCTGTAGGTCTGCATTACCCGCCATATAACATCCGCCCGATACATAGCCTAAAGGTTTCAAGGATGTACATCCATTCCCCCCTGAACGCGTCGCTGCACCTGCAGTATTCTCTTTGAGTGAAGGAGCTCTAAAGCCCTGAGCAACACCACCTTTAATGGTCAATGCATCATTTGGTTGCACCACCAAATAAGCACGTGGACTATTATGTGTGCCAAATTTATCGTGATGATCAAAACGGTTACCAAGGGTCAAATTGACTTGATCATTAAAAACAATTTTATCTTCAACGAACAATGCCCAGGTATCTCCTTCTAGCTCTGAACCATATTCTTTGCCGTCATAACTTGGAATAGCCAGCCCAATATTACGGGTATTAACCAGTTCTTCTGATTTCCATTGACCTCCCACTGTCGCAACATGCTCCACACCTAATTTAAACGGAATATTGAGATTAGCTTCTACAATGCTTTCCTTGGATTTTTGTGTGGTCGGCCCAGTCTCTGTCACCTGACTTTGATCATAATCATTGTAGTAAGCCGTAATTTTTGAATCACCGAAACCCCATTGAGCATCATGTGATAGAGACACTGAACGATGTTCTAACTCAGATGGGCCCCATGCTAATAAAGCCTGTTCTTTACCATCCACCACCTGAGGCGTAGTCGAGGCATTATTCTCTTGCAAGCCATAACCCAGCTCTAAAGATAAGCTATGAATATCATTCGGCGTATAGTCAAACTTTAAGTTCGCATTCTGATCACGACTACCCGATTGTCCGGTTGCTTTACTTCCTGCCATTCCGGGAAGATTACGGTCAGAGATTTGATAACCTTGATCCGCTTCCTGTTCAGTGATCCCGACTGTCGCACGCATACCTAATGTATCGGTTAAAGGGCCATATCCCACGAGTCCTGATTGAATGGTTCGCCCTAAATCCGAAGATGTCGTTGGCATGGTATGGTTTAAGGTCAATGAGCCACCCCATTCTGAAGGGATTTTTTTGGTAATGATGTTGATCACTCCACCCATCGCATCAGAGCCATATAAAGAAGACATGGGTCCACGTACGACCTCAATGCGTTCAATCATTTCTGGTCTCACCCAGTTTAGATCTTGATGTCCTAGGTTTGCACGATAATTGGTATCTCGAGAAGAGCCCACACGTTTACCATCAATTAAGATCAGCGTGTAATTGTCAGGCATCCCGCGTAATTGTATTTTTGAACCTGCCCCATTTGAACTTAGGCCCCCTGTTACGCCGGGCACGCGTTTCAAGATATCGGCCAGACTTGAAACAGGCTGTTTCTGTATGTCTTCTGCCGTAATGACACTAATTGAAGCTGGCGCAGATTTAACATCAACTGCCTGTCCACTCGCAGTCACCACAATCGTTTGTAATTTGGTCGCATCAGCCTGTACGATTCCCTCTTTTTCTTCAGTAACTTGGTCTTGCGCTTGGACTGAAACAGTCATTGCTGTAAATACTGCGAAAGCTAAAGTTGTTTTTAAGAAGGGCTTATTCATACCTTGCACGTCCTAAGAGTTATGAAGAGATCATGTTTATTCGGTTGCGAAGTGTAACAGGGATTTCCACAAATGCAATTACTATTGATAATTATTATCATTAACATTCATTAAACTTAAAGCCAGATATAAAAAAACCTCGAAAGTTCGAGGTTTTTTAGAATGCGATAAATGAACTTTTTTATAGAACAGCTTATTTCATATACGCACCTTCAGATTGGCTATGATCCGTTTCATCAACGACATGCATCAATTCAGGAATATGCTGCTTTAGCGTGGTTTCCACCCCTTGTTTCAAGGTGATATCAATCGCTGAACAACCCTGGCAACCACCGCCAAATTTAAGCACCGCTGTTAAGCCATGCTCTGGGTCTTCTTTGACTTCAACCAGGGCACAGTTACCGCCATGGCCTGCCAGACCCGGGTTAATTTCAGACTGCAATACATAGGTAATACGCTCTTCTACCGATGCATCTGGCCCCACACGTGGCACTTTAGAGTTCGGTGCACGGAAGGTCAGCTGACCACCAAAACGGTCTTTGTTGTAGTCAATCACGGCATCAAGTAAATACGGAATAGATGGCGAGTCGATAAAAGCAGGGAACTCAGGATATTCCTGCTTATAATCTGTCGGCACAACTTCATCAGGTGCACTATAGGCCATGCAACATTCAGCGCGAGGAGTACCCGGATGTTCTACAAAAACACGCACACCAATACCCGGGGTGTTCTGTTTATCCAGTAAATCCTTTAAATACTCTTGTGCTGTTGGTGTAATCAATAAGTTGGGAATTTCACCAACAACTGGAGTGCTGCTGTTCTCAGTCGACATAACAATAATTTCCTCAAGCTCAGACGGCTATTTTAACTGAAGATCGGGGGGAATTTTTAAAAATCAACTAAAATTGTCGGATTTATTATAAAAGTACAACTTTAGTGCAATTTTAATGGCATGATAATTGGCAAATAGGCACCATTAGAATTACTTTATATGCTTGATTTACCTTTTAATCACACCGTTACCATTATTCTGATCACCTGTATTGTGTCCTTTATTGCCTTCTCTAAAGAGACGGTGATGAATCGCCTGATTTTCTGGCCACCGGCACTGCAACGTGGACAATATGACCGCTTTATTAGCCATGGTTTTATTCACGCCGATGGAACTCACCTGCTATTCAATATGATTACCCTGTTCTTTTTTGGCAGTGTGATCGAGAGCTTTTATCGTCAGTATTTATATGATCTGGGTTTTATTCTGTTCTATCTGGGCGGTCTGATTGCAGCTATTATTCCAAGTTATCTGACCCATAAAAATAATCCGCGCTGGGCCAGCCTTGGTGCATCAGGTGCAGTTTCTGCGGTGCTGTTTGCCTATATTCTGTTTGAGCCGTGGAAGCTGATTTTTGTGTTCTTTATACCGGTTCCTGCAATTATTTTTGCCGTGCTCTATGTGGCTTATAGCATCTGGTCAGGCAAAAAAGGCAATAGCAACATTAATCATAGCGCGCATTTGTGGGGAGCAGCCTACGGCGTGATCATGACCATTATTCTGGAGCCACGCCTGATTCCGCATTTCCTGAATAAACTGATGCAGGTTCCGTTTTAATCAGGGTTATTGAAGGCTAGAGAAATAAGGCTACATATAAGATAAGTCTGATATTTCCGCTAAAAATAAATAAGAGAGCCATGGCTCTCTTATTTATTTGAAACATCTCGTAATATATTAAAAAGTCATGATGTCACTTATTGCCAATCTTGGAGTGAATTTTGCAGCGATAATGTATACATCTGTATATTAATTACTGTCATTTACGAGATATTTTGCATGTCCACTACACCAGACGGTCTTCAATTTCCGCTTCAGTCCAATCAACAAAAACCAAGTAGCTCAAAAACAGGACGCGCGATCATCGCAGCAGCTTTGGCCAATGTGAATCAGCACAGTGCTGCACAGGCACAATCAGAAAAAAACTGGCGCAAACAATATACCGTGCATTTTAAGCAACTGGTCGAGCAAGGGCTAAGCTCGCCTGAAGCCAGCCTGAAAATTGCTGAAGATGGTCTGGCACAGGCGCATCAGACCTTTGAATTTTACCGTGATGGCCAGAAGCATTTACTGAAAGATGCCCTTACCTTGCCCGCCGATCAACTACATAGCTTTAAATTGACGGGAAGCAGTCAGGCTGCACCAGAATGGTATGTGCCCTACCACGGCCAGAAGCTGCAAGGCTATGCCTTATTGGAGCAGATTGAACGTTGGGAAAACCAAGGTATTATGGAAAGCAGCCATGCCAATGCCCTGCGTGAATGTGTGGCGCGCCCAGAATGGTTTGATTTGTCAGATCGAACCATGGTGCTGTTTGGTGCTGCATCTGAAGCTGGCCCTTTGACCTGGCTGGCAAAATGGAAAGCCAATATTGTGGCGATTGACCTGCCCAGCACCCGGGTCTGGGGCAAGATTGTCGATACCATCAGCCAAGGCAATGCCACGCTGTATGCACCCTGTACTGAAGCACTTGCAGAAGATACGCCTGACGATGTTCTAAAAGAAAAACTCGGTGCCAATCTTTTGACTCAGATTCCCGAGATTGCTAAATGGCTATTACAGTTTGAGCCGGATCTGGATCTGGCCGCAATTGCCTATCTGGATGGCGAGAAGCATGTCCGTGTTTCGATGGCGATGGATGCCATCATGAAATATGTCAGCGAACAAAAAGCCAATACCAGCCTGATGTATATGTGTACCCCGACCGATGTCTATGCGGTTCCAAGTGAAGTGATTGAAGCATCAAAAGTGAAATATGCGGAGCGCTCGAAAGCACAGACACTGATTTCCAAAGGTGTATCGACTGTAAGCCGCAAACACTTTTTTCAGAAAAATGCGCATGAGCTGATTCAATCTGGTGACCAGTCTTATGGGATTTGTGACTGTCTGGTGGTAGAACAAGGTCCAAACTATGCACTGGCCAAACGCATTCAACAATGGCGTGCTACTTTAGCTCGCGCTCAGGGTCAACGTGTCAGCATCAATATCGCTCCATCTACAACCACGTATTCAGTCACCAAGAATCCGCTATTAAAAGCCGCGTTCAACGGTGCCAGTCTGTTTGATGTCGAAGCTTTTGCACCTGAAACCACAAATGCACTGATGGCAGCCCTGTGGATTCATGATCTGCGTAATGCTACCTCTGTGGCCAATCCTGAAGTGAAGCTGAATCATCCACTGGAATTGATGATGCAGGGTGCGAATCATGGTGGTTTGTGGCGAGTGGCTTATCTGGCGCGAACTGCATTACCTTTTGCTGCCCTATATGGTTTTGCGACAGAGAAGTTACCCAAGGGATTATTGAGTAAGCTTAAGAAGTAATTGATTTCCTTGACTCTACCCTTCTCCTAGAGTCAATATTATTTTTATTCAAAATTCTCCCCCTCTCCAACCCTCTCCAAGGGAGAGGATTTTAAAAAACTTCATAAAAAAACGCTGCAAAAGCAGCGTTTTTTACTTATCTAATAATATTAGAAAACTTTAAGTAACAACCAGTACAAAGTACCTGATAAACAAATTGTGGCGGGTAAAGTGAAAACCCAGGCAGACAGAATGGTTTTCACCATCTGGAAGTTCAGACCTGACTTATTCGCCACCATGGTACCTGCAACCGCAGAGTTCAATACATGAGTGGTCGATACCGGCATCCCGAAACCATCCGCAGCCGCAATGGTCGACATCGCCACCAGTTCAGCAGACATCCCCTGACCATAGGTCATATGCTGCTTACCAATACGCTCACCGACTGTCACCACAATACGCTTCCAGCCAACCATAGTACCAAGACCCAGCGCCAGAGCAACAGCCACTTTCACCCAGGTCGGGATGTATTGCAAGAATGAATCCAGACTGTCGCGGTATTGATCTACCGTTTTGTCCTGTTCAGCCGTCATTGCTGGTAAAGCTTCTGCTTTGTCCAAACGCTTGAAAGCTGTGGTACTTAAGTACATGTCATTCCGGAATTCTGAAACCTGTGCTTCAGGCACTTCCCTAATGCTGCTATAGCTACCGACTTTTTCACCTAAATGATCTGTGAGGCTCGCCAATGCAGGCACCACTTCAGGGGTGATTTCTTTGGTTTGGATATAAGTCGTGATGATCTGACGCGCTTTTTCATCTTCAATATCCGCATGGTCTGGATAAATCGCATTGGCCGTTTGCGCAGACAATTGACCAAAAGTCTGGATATGCTGTTGATCTAGGTTTTTGTTGAGTGAGTACGCCATTGGTACACAGCCAATTAAAATCAACATGATCAGCCCCATGCCTTTTTGACCATCATTTGAACCGTGCGCAAAGCTGACACCGGTACAGGTAAAGATCAAAATGGCACGAATTAAAGGGGGTGGCGGTTTATTACCTTCAGGTGGCTGGAACAGCTCCACCTGTTTCTTGAAGATTTTTTTCACCAGCAAGAACAGCACAGCGGCAAATGCAAAACCGATTAAAGGCGAAAATAACAGCGCCTTACCGACTTTCATTACCTGCTCCATGTCTATACCCGATGCACCGCTGCTCGCGTGCAGAATGTAGTTCATGATGCCCACACCCAGAATCGAACCGATCAGGGTATGTGAGCTGGATGCAGGAATACCAAGAAACCATGTTCCCAGGTTCCAGACAATCGCAGCGATCAGCATGGCAAACACCATGGCAAAACCTGCTCCGGAGCCGACATTCATGATCAGCTCAACAGGTAACAGTGCAATAATACCGTAAGCCACCGCACCACTGGCCACCATAACCCCAAGGAAGTTACAGAAACCGGCCCACATTACAGCGACAGGCGCAGAAAGTGCATTGGTATAAATGACCGTGGCAACCGCATTGGCAGTATCGTGGAAGCCATTGACGAATTCAAAGCCCAGCGCAATAAACAATGCCGTCGCCAGGAGAATAATTGAATATAAACCCAGTGCAGGAACATGCGCTAAATCGGCAGACAATTGAAAACCGATATAAATAAGAGTAGAGATAATGACAGTTAGAAAAACTGGCATAAAGAATTTTGGTGTCGGCACGTGAACATTGGTCGACTTGTGCGAAGCCGACTCGTGTGCTGAATCTATGGGAGTTTGATTAGGATTCATGCAAGCAGGAATAGAGGATTCAAGAATTCCCCTATTGTTCAGTTAAATTGTGACAATTATATGACAAACTGCTGTCATATGAAGCAATAATTTAGATTTTCTTGCTGCTGTTCGTCCTGTTTAATCCCGAGTAAAACACTGCTGTTTGATTCAATAAATCATCAACTTAAGATAAAATTCCAGCTTTTCAGAACTCAAAAACGTGTCCTGTTTTTGCGCTTAAAGCTTTGAAATTCCATCTACGCTTAAGATGACCATAATTTCTATGTACAGAGCATAGTCAATAAATATGACAATTTCATGAATAAAAGCATCAGCTTAATTTTTCAAATATATTTTTGCCAGTTTTAGCCAGATCCCATTTTAAAGCTGAATACTGCATAGACCGGATAACAAAAACCTGTCTTGTTCTAACTGACTTATCAAATTTTCATATCATGCATATCCATCATTCTGAGAAAGGAGGCGCAGAATTCAAGCATTAATTCTGCTAATATGGACGATGTTTTTTGATTTCTACTGAGAAAGTTTGAATGTCGACACTTGCCACCTTAAAAGAACTTCTTGCCAAGAAAATTTTAATTATCGATGGTGCGATGGGTACCATGATCCAGCGCCATAAACTGGAAGAAGCCGATTACCGTGGCGAGCGTTTTGCTGATTGGGCTTATGATCTGAAAGGCAATAACGACCTGCTCGTTTTGACACAACCACAAATCATTCAAGGTATTCATGAAGCTTACTTGGAAGCTGGCGCCGACATTATTGAAACCAATACTTTTAACGGTACGCGGGTTTCGATGTCTGACTATCATATGCAAGATCTGGTTCCCGAGATTAACCGTGAAGCCGCGCGTCTGGCCAAAGAAGCCTGTGCCAAATATTCAACCCCAGAAAAACCACGTTTTGTGGCAGGTGTGATTGGTCCGACATCACGTACCACGTCTATTTCTCCAAACGTTAACGATCCAGCCTTCCGCAACATCACTTTTGATGCCTTAAAAGTGGATTATATTGAATCAACCAAAGCGCTGATTGAAGGTGGTGTCGACATCATCCTGATTGAAACTGTATTCGATACTTTAAATGCCAAAGCTGCGATCTTTGCGGTGAAAGAAGTCTTTAAAGAATTGGGCTATGAACTGCCAATCATGATCTCAGGCACCATCACCGATGCATCTGGCCGTACCTTAACCGGTCAAACCGCAGAAGCGTTCTGGAACTCGATGCGTCATGCAGAACCGATCTCGATTGGTTTTAACTGTGCGCTTGGTGCAGATGCGATGCGTCCACACGTCAAAACCGTGTCGGATGTAGCGGATACTTTTGTTTCAGCACATCCTAACGCTGGCTTGCCAAATGCCTTCGGTGGATATGATGAAACACCGGAAGAAACTGCAGCTTTCATTAAAGAATTTGCGGAAAGCGGTCTGATCAATATTACCGGTGGTTGCTGTGGTACCACACCGGATCACATCCGCGCAATTGCACAAGCAGTGGAAGGCATTAGCCCGCGTCAAATTCCTGAGATTGCGCCAGCTTGTCGTTTAAGCGGTTTAGAACCATTTAACATCACCCCAGATTCACTGTTCGTGAACGTCGGTGAACGTACCAACGTCACTGGTTCGAAAAAATTCCTGCGTCTGATTCGTGAAGAAAACTTCGCCGAAGCACTCGATGTTGCCCGTCAGCAGGTTGAAGCCGGTGCACAAGTTATCGATATCAACATGGATGAAGGCATGCTGGATTCACAAGGTGCCATGGTGCACTTCCTGAATCTGATTGCGTCTGAGCCGGATATTTCACGTGTGCCGATCATGCTCGATTCTTCTAAATGGGAGATTATCGAAGCAGGTTTGAAATGCGTGCAAGGTAAAGCCGTGGTGAACTCGATTTCCTTAAAAGAAGGTTATGACGAGTTTGTCGAACGTGCCCGCCTGTGCCGTCAGTACGGTGCCGCAGTGATTGTGATGGCATTTGATGAAGATGGTCAGGCCGATACAGCCGCTCGCAAAAAAGAGATCTGTAAGCGCTCTTATGATGTGCTGGTCAATGAAGTGGGCTTCCCTGCTGAAGATATTATCTTTGACCCGAACGTGTTTGCGATTGCGACAGGGATTGTAGAACATAATAACTATGCGGTTGATTTCATTGAAGCGACTGGCTGGATTAAAGAAAATCTGCCCCATGCCATGATTTCAGGTGGTGTCTCTAACGTCTCGTTCTCATTCCGTGGTAATGAGCCAGTACGTGAAGCGATTCACTCAGTATTTTTGTACCATGCCATTCAAAAAGGCATGACCATGGGGATTGTGAATGCCGGCCAAATGGCGATTTATGATGACATTGATAAAGAATTAAAAGCTGCCGTTGAAGATGTGGTTCAAAACCAGAATCAAGGCGAAAGTGGTCAGGATGCAACAGAACGGCTGCTGGCTGTCGCTGAAAAATATCGTGGTCAAAGTGGTACGCAAAAAGCCGAAGAAAACCTGGAATGGCGTAATGAATCTGTTGAAAAACGTCTTGAATATGCACTGGTCAAAGGCATCACGACGTATATTGACCAAGACACTGAAGAAGCCCGTTTAAAATCAACCCGTCCACTGGATGTGATTGAAGGCCCATTGATGGCAGGTATGAACGTGGTTGGCGACCTGTTTGGTGCCGGTAAAATGTTCTTGCCACAAGTGGTAAAATCTGCGCGTGTGATGAAGCAGGCAGTGGCTTGGCTGAATCCGTTTATTGAAGCTGAGAAAACCCAAGCTGAAGCCAAAGGTAAAATCCTGCTCGCGACGGTAAAAGGTGACGTACACGACATCGGTAAGAACATTGTCGGCGTGGTGCTGGGCTGTAACGGTTATGACATCGTGGATCTGGGCGTGATGGTACCGTGCGAGAAAATCCTGCAAACCGCAATTGATGAAAAAGTCGATATTATCGGTTTGTCTGGTTTGATTACGCCGTCTCTGGACGAGATGGTCTTTGTTGCCAAAGAAATGCAGCGTAAAGGCTTTAACATTCCACTAATGATTGGGGGTGCGACTACCTCTAAAGCGCATACGGCTGTGAAGATTTCACCGCAATATCAAAATGATGGTGTGTACTACACAGCTGATGCTTCACGTGCAGTCGGTGTGGCAACACAATTGCTTTCTGCCGAGATGAAACCAAAACTGGCAACGGACTATGCGGCGGATTATGAAAAAATCCGTACACGTTTAGCCAATAAGCAGCCGAAAGCCGCCAAACTGTCTTATGCAAAATCAATTGAAAATGGCTTTAAAATTGATTTTGGTGCACACACTCCAGTAAAACCTAACTTCATTGGTTCGGAAACTTTCACCAATTATCCACTTGAAACCTTGGTGGAATATTTTGACTGGACACCGTTCTTTATTTCTTGGAGTCTGGCGGGTAAATTCCCGAAAATCCTGGAAGATGACGTAGTGGGCGAAGCAGCACGTGACTTGTTTGAACAAGCACAAATTATGCTGAAAGATATCATCGAGAATAAACGTTTCGATGCGCGTGCCACCTTCAGCATTTATCCTGCCAACCGTGTGGCAAGCGACACTGTTGCTGTGGCAGATGAAAATGGCAATGTGACCCATACTTTTGAACATCTACGTCAGCAGTCGGATAAAGTGACAGGCAAAGCCAACTATTCTTTGGCGGACTTTATTGCACAGAAAGATGTGGCTCAGGATTATTTGGGTGGTTTTACAGTTTCAATCTTTGGTGCGGAAGAGCTGTCGCAAGAATACAAAGCCAAAGGCGATGATTATTCTGCAATTATGGCGCAGGCTTTAGGTGACCGATTTGCTGAAGCATTTGCTGAACATTTGCACCAGCGTATCCGTAAAGAATTCTGGGGCTACCAAGCAGATGAACAATTGTCGAATGAAGATTTGATTAAAGAGAAGTATGTCGGTATTCGTCCTGCACCGGGCTACCCTGCGTGTCCTGAACATTCTGAAAAAGTGCCACTCTTTGACTGGTTAGGTACAACTGACAAGATTGGAACTTACTTAACCTCTAGTTTTGCAATGTGGCCACCTTCGTCAGTCAGCGGTTTCTATTATGCAAATCCTGAAACTGAATACTTTAACGTGGGTAAAATCTCTGGCGACCAGTTAGAAGATTATGCGAAGCGTAAAGGTTGGACGCTGGATGAAGCAAAACGTTGGTTAGCGCCGAATTTGGATGATTCGATTGTTTAAGAGTCATCTAGTTTAGATTAGAGAAAATTCCCTCGATTGAGGGGATTTTTTTGTTTTTAGATTTTTCATCTCCCTAAATCCCTCTTTAAGAAAGAGGGACTGTCGCGTATCAAATGAATTACGTGACAACTCCTCCCTTTTTTAAAGGGAGGTTGGGAGGGATTAAACCTTAAATTTTTTAAAATCGTAAAATGATAATAACTTCCTAAAATCAGAAGTGTTTTTATCTTCGAATTCTAATAAAAATTTCTTGAGATCATCTAAGGCTAACTTATCTAGATAAGTTAGATATGCTATAGCTTTAAGTTTATTACTAGCTACAATTTCATCTGAATCATAAATAGCCTTAATAGTCGAGATGCTATTTGGGAATTTAATCTTCCGTAAGCGTTTCATTTCATCAGCTATCTGTTTATTTAGTTGTGTGACTAATCTAGCTTTTGCCTTCAAGTTTGGAACAATCGCAACAAATCCATTGATTGGAAACCAATTACGTGAAGCAATTTTCATAGAATCAATAAGTTTGATTACATCAGTATTTTTTTCATCAATTAAATCAAAATACTCTACACATAGTTCCGTATATTCTTTAATTTCATACTTAATATTTTTAGTTGAACCTATTGCTAATACTTTATCTGAATTTTTAAGCGTTTCTATATCATCAGCCACTGTTACTTTTATTGTTCCACCCGAAATAATTTCTTTAACTACTTCTTGGACTTTACGTATATCCATTGCAGATACAGGCAGCGCTAACTCATTAATAGCTTTGTATATATCTAGGAAATTATCCGTTTTAACTTTATTAATACTTATTAAATTTCCATCTACATAAATGTCATGATCAGAGATTTCCGTACTTTTTAGGTCTTGTTCATACTCTACCAATAAGAAATTTCGTTTAATTTTCTTCGCTTGGTCTGAATTAATAGGTACATATTTAAAAATGGTATTAAGAATACTCTGTATATTTTCGTCTTGAACGCTATACCCAATAAAAATTATAGGATTATGTACAAATAATGAAATTAATTGAGCACGGATGAGATCATACCGAGCGTTGAATTGCTCATAATCTTCGCTTGTTAAAATTATAGAGTTAGGATTATTTATACAGCCATGTATTTTATAAATAGTGCCATATGGATTACTAAGAAAAATTTCGTTACCAATCAATGGTATAAAATCCACTAACTCTTCCAAAAGAAGATCATAATTTGTCGTAATTATTGATGAAATATTTTTGGACATTTGCTTAAAAAGGCTAATTTCATCTTCTATACGCTCTCTAAAAGCTATTTCTTTTAGTAATTCACATATATAAAGTTTGAAACGACTCACATTTTTGTTATTCCGACTCAATTCATAGAATTTGTCATTTATATATTCAAATTCTCCATGCCTATCATTTATTAATTGCTCATTAAATTTTCTTTCCAGTGTAGTAGCCAATTGCATTAAATTACATTGGTCTTTTTGATCATCAAAGTTAGCTTGTCTTAAATCTAAATAAAACTCATCAGAGCCTGTTAAATCAACACTAATTTTTTCCAACAAGTCAGGCCAATTGTATGAATTATTAAGATACCTAAGACTAAAACCACTGCCAATAAATAGCACAGGATGATTCTTATAACTTCCTACAAAATCAAAAATATCCATGATCGTTTTTTTGTTTCTTAATTAGCTTAAATTTATCATAACTTTATTTTTTTATAGATACTTATATATAAATATATTTTCTCCACCACATCATCAATCCGCCTCATCACCTGCCCATTATCAAATCTCAAAACTTTCAAACCAAGTTGAGCTAAAGCTTCATCTCGAATTCGATCGGCTTCTAAACCTTCATCAGTAAAATGCTGACTACCATCACATTCAATGACCAAATTGGCAGCAGGACAATAAAAGTCCACGATGTAATTCATAATTGGTTTTTGCCGATAAAACTGCAAACCTAAAATTTGTTTGCCACGGAGTTTTGACCAGAGCAGCTTTTCAGCCTCAGTCATGTTATTACGTAAATCACGAGAGACTTGTTTTAAGTTTTTATTATAGGGTTTCATTTTTATTCTCTTTTTTTGAATCTCCCCAACCCCCTCTTTTCCAAAGAGGGGGACTTCACGTAAACAAATAAATTACGTGACAGCTCCTTCCTTTTTTAAAGGGAGGTTGGGAGGAATTTAATTTATCAAATATGTGCCCCTTTTCTAACCTCTCAACCCAAAACCACCTGCTTTTACATTTTTAACTCTGCAAAAATCATTACTTTCTATAATAATAGAGCAATAAATTTATCTCCCAAATCAATCACTCTTGGTGTTCCAATGAAAAAACTCATCAACAACCCTGAAAACCTGGTTGTCGAAATGTGCAAAGGCTTTGTCCTCGCTCATCCAGAACTCGCATTTACCGAGTCACACAAAATCATTTCAAGAAAAGCAAAACATAATAATGTCGCACTGATCAGTGGTGGCGGCAGCGGTCACGAGCCGGCACATGCAGGCTTTGTCGGCGCAGGTATGTTAGACGCAGCCGTTTGTGGTGACGTATTTGCATCACCTTCACAAATTCAGGTCTACAAAGCATTGCAGCATGTTGCAACAGACAAAGGCGTGCTGATGATCATTAAAAACTATTCTGGCGATATGATGAATTTCCAGAATGGTGCAGCGCTTGCAACAGATGACGGCATTAACGTGGATTACGTCAAAGTAGCAGATGACATTGCAGTCAAAGACAGCTTATATACTGTCGGTCGTCGTGGTGTTGCCGGTACAGTATTGGTACATAAAATTACCGGTGCTGCAGCATCAAAAGGCTTAGAACTTCCTGAAGTCAAAGCTGTGGCTCAAAAAGCTGCGGACAATGTCATTAGTCTTGGTTTTGCTTATAGCTCATGTACCGTTCCTGCCAAGGGCACTCCAACCTTTACTCTTGCCGATGATGAAATGGAATACGGCGTAGGCATCCACGGTGAACCGGGAATTCGTCGTGAAAAAATATTGCCATCAAAAGAACTGGCTCAACGTATTGTTGATGACCTGTTTCTTGACCGTCCTGACCTGACTGAAGTAGCGGTATTGGTCAATGGTTTTGGTTCAACGCCAATGCAGGAGCTGTATGTCTTTAACAACGATGTTTGCGAACATTTGGTACGTAAAGGCATCAAAATTTATCGTACTTTTGTCGGTAACTACATGACCAGTATCGACATGAACGGTGCATCGGTATCTTTACTTGCTCTGGATGCTGAACTGAAAACCTATTTAGATGCAGAAGCCAATACCCCTGCATTTAAAACGGATGGTTCACCTGCACTACCTTTTGAATTTGCAGCAAAAAATGCAGCAGCTGAACGCAGCGCCAATACCGAAGTTGAAACCCAACCTGAACATGCAATAATCAGCAATGAGCAATTCACGATTGAGAATATGCGTTATGTCGTCGATGTCATGGCGGCTTGCATTATTAAAAATGAAGTGCCTTTCTGCGAGCTAGATGCGCATGCCGGCGATGGTGATTTCGGCATGAGCGTGGCCAAAGGCTTTAAACAGCTAAAACGTGAATGGCAAAGTCTGATTCAAGCACAGCATATGGATGAATTCATGCTGAACTGCTCAATGATCATTATGGAATACTGTGGCGGCGCATCAGGTCCAATCTGGGGGTCAGCCTTCCGTGCCGCGAGTAAGGCCATTCAAGATAAAACCAGTTTAACTGTCGCTGACTTTGCTGAAATGTTGCAGGCGGCAGTCAAAGGCATTCAAGTGACCGGTGAGCGTTCATTTGGTCGTGGTGCCGTGGTGGGGGATAAAACCCTGATTGATGCCCTAGTACCATGTGCAGATTCATGGTCTGCCAATACCGGCAAGACTTTTAAAGAAAACTTTGTCTTGGGTGCAGCGGCTGCGGTAAAAGGTGCAGAATCGACTCAAGAGATTGTGGCACGTATGGGGCGTGCCGGTACGGTCGGTGACCGTAGCTTAGGCTATCCGGATGCCGGTGCACATGGTTTAGGTGTGATCTTTAGCGACATTGCAGCACATATTAAATAAATCATTTATTAAAAAAGCCTCGAATCATCGGGGCTTTTTTTATTTCCGGGTATACAGCTGGTGCTCAAGCAAGACAGCAGAAAAAGCGTCTATTGAAATTTTTCTAGATACTTGTTCAGGTTTTCTTTGACCACGACTCTTTTATTACCCTTCATCTGTGCTTCACTCAAAATTCCTTCCGAGTCAACCACCACAACAGGATGACCATCCTTTTTCAAACGCGCCACGCCTTCAAATAACATGCGGGCGCCGACATTATGAATTAGGGTCAAATTGGTCAGATCCAGTACAATTCGTTTTTTGCCTTCCGGTTCATCTTCCAAAATACGCAGCAGCATTTCCGATTCAGTAAACTGCAATACGCCACGCAGTTCATACACCACCACATGATCGCGTTTTCCAGTGAGATAACGGTTTTGTAAAATGGTTTGTGCCGACGGCGTTCCTTCCATTAAATGTAGCCCCATTTCCCGGGATATACGTTCAAAGATATCGACCCCACGCGCGCTATGCCCATGTTCATCAATTCGTGGAGAAAATACGGCGATGCCCACCTGTCCAGGCAATACGCCAATAATGCCGCCTGCGACCCCACTTTTTGCCGGAATGCCCACCGTGGTCAGCCAGTCACCGGCAGCATCATACATCCCGCAAGTAAGCATCACGCTCAGGACTTGCCGCACCACAGAACGATCCAATAATTTTTTACCGGTCTGCGGCTGAATCCCACCGTTGGCGAGTACTCCGGCAATCATCGCCAGGTCTTTGACCGTCACCTTGATTGAACACTGCTTGATATAACCATTGACAATCGCTTCTGGATCTTCTTCCAATACTCCTACTGTACGCAGCATATAACCCAAGGATCTGTTACGAAACGCCGTTTTCAGTTCAGAGGTATATACATCGGTATCAAAACTCAGTTCACGTCCAGCCAAACCGCTTAAAAAACGGCGCAACTGTTCCGCCCGGGATACTGTGCGTTTATAGGGAATCAGGGAGTGGGCAGTAATAGCACCCGAATTGATCATCGGATTTTTCGGAATATTGGTGTCTTTCTCCAGTGAAATCTGGTTAAAGGCCTCGCCCGAAGGTTCCACGCCCACTTTTTCCATGACCTTGGTCAGGCCAACTTTCTGCAAGGCCAAGGCATAAGCAAAAGGCTTGGACATGGACTGCATGGTGAACTCAACCTCGTCATCACCGGTGGAATAGATCGTGCCATCTACGGTGGAGAGTGCCAAAGCAAACTTCTCTGGATCGACTGCTGCCAGCTCAGGAATATAGTCGGCCAAGGCCCCTTTATCATTGTCTTGGCAGGAAGTTAAAACATGCTTGAGATAGTCTGGCACCGGTGTTTTCATCGAATGAGCGTATTCCAATTCACTATTATTTTTAACTAACATAGCGGTTTTTGACTTAAGTACCAGAGTGAAAAGGTAATTTTCTGCATATCTGTGTGATGGGTTGTGCACACTTTGCGTCAGCTCCTCCAGAAATTAAATTGTAGGTTTGTTCATAATTTTCTTTTTGAGAGCGATTAAAAAAGGGCAACATTGCCCTTTTAATGAGTCTGAATGATTTATTTCACTTTGGTTTTGCGAATCATCTTGTACAGGACTTTTGGCGAAATACGCGACACCAGTACCCCGAGTTTTTCTTTCTTGCCGCCAATCACGATATATTCTTCGCCACTCTGCAAAGCTTGTACAGTTTGACGGGCAAAATCTTCTGCGGACAGACCATTTTCAATCGCTTCATCTGCATGCCCTTGCGGCTTCCCTTGACCATTTAAAGCGTTCAGGGACACATTGGTTTTAACAAAACCGGGGAAAATCACCGATACGCCAACCCCCTGATCTGTCACTTCAGCACGCAGGCTGTTGGCCCACATATGAATTGCTGCTTTGGCTGCGGAATAAGACGCGCGATATTGTGTACCGAGCAAACCTGCAACACTGGAAATAAACACAATACGGCCGGATTTTTGTGCCAGAAAAGTTGGCAGTACGGTTTTGGTCAAAAATACCTGCGAGAAATAATCGACTTCCATAATGGCGCGTTCAGTCTGCATGGTGGTTTCTGCAATCAGGGCACGCTGACTGAGTCCGGCATTATTGATCAGCCAGTCAATCCGGCCTTTTTGTTGCACAACCTGCTCATAGGCATGGCGAACCTGACTTTCATCGGTGATATCAGCCGTGATGGAAATATGTTGATCCGGATTGATCAGGCTTTGGCGCACATTTTCCAGTTCTTCATGACGGCGCGCAGTCAATATCACCTGCGCTCCCTGTGCGGCACATTGCTGTGCAATCGCCTTGCCTATCCCTGAAGATGCGCCAGTAATCCAGACCACTTTTCCATTTAAACTTTCAACTTTCGCCATGAAATCCTGTTTCCTTTGTTTTAATAAATATGGTGCGGCCTTTCATCTTCCAGAAATGCCAGTAAATGCTCGAAATAATAACGCATCGTATCAGCATCATAGATATTACCGAGTTTATCAAAACGTTTATAGCCGAGCTGGGTGGTTAGGTGAATCACCCCATTTAAGGTTTTATCGACCACAACATTAAACTTCAACAGGTTTTTCGGTTCACGGATCAGACAGGTCACGCCCTGATCAACGACCTGGGTAAAGGCTTTGAGTGCCGGCGAGACATATTGATGATTGCCGGTTTTCATCTGATCCACACAACCCAGTAACTCCATCACCAGCATCTTTTCCACCGGATAACGCACAAAAACATCGCCGTCATGCATATAGGTCATGCGATGCAGATAATTCACCATGGGCATGAGCCGTTCATTGCCAAATAAGGAAACCGACCAAGGCATATATTTACGTGTCGTCTCAATAATGTGCTGAATCACTTTTTCAGATTCACTGTCGGGAGATTTCGCGATCTGCACCATCTGACCAAAAATCTGGTCAATAATTTCACAGGCCATATCGGCCAGATTTTCACCGAGCGGTTTAGCCAGACTGTCTGGATCACCGGCATTTAATCTAGAATGAAGGTCGATAAAGCGCTGATGGGTTTCAGGCTGGATCTTCAGGGAAATGCTATAGCTCATCTTGTTATCCTTTTTAATCTTCTGCGATGAGTCGCGTTTTTTATCTTTGCATCATACGACGAGTTGCTCTGCATGCCAATTGTCTAAAGTTTGCATTTGGTTAAGCTGCCGCATCCACTATTTTTTTTGCTACAATAGATCCAATTTTTCATCTACTTTTGATCTGTTTAGACTATGACTGATTCAGCGCAAAATATCGCGACAACCTACGATCCGACCGAGATCGAGAAAAAATGGTACCAAACTTGGGAAGAGCGCGGCTACTTCAAGCCCTCTGAAAAAGGCGAATCATTCTGTATCATGATTCCGCCGCCAAACGTCACTGGTAACTTGCACATGGGTCATGGTTTTAACAATGCCATCATGGATGCATTGACCCGTTATAACCGTATGTCAGGTAAAAATACGCTTTGGCAACCGGGTACTGACCACGCCGGTATTGCCACCCAAATGGTGGTAGAACGTCAGCTTGGTGCAGAAGGCATTAGCCGTCATGACTTGGGCCGTGAAAAGTTCATCGAAAAAGTCTGGGAATGGAAAGAACAGTCTGGCGGTAATATTACCCGTCAAATCCGTCGTTTGGGTTCTTCTGTAGACTGGTCACGTGAACGCTTCACTATGGATGATGGTCTATCCAATGCGGTCAAAGAGGTATTTGTAAAACTGCATGAACAAGGTTTGATCTACCGTGGTAAACGCCTTGTTAACTGGGATCCAAAATTACAAACGGCGCTTTCTGACTTAGAAGTTGAGTCTGATAAAGAAGAAGCAGGTTCATTGTGGCATCTGAAATATTTCTTTGAAGATAAATCATTGCGCACGCACGATGGCAAAGATTATATCGTGGTCGCAACCACCCGTCCTGAAACCCTGCTCGGTGATACTGCCATTGCAGTTGCCCTGGATGATGAGCGTTATGCGCATCTTGTCGGCAAAAACATCATCCTGCCGATTACCGGTCGTAGCGTGGCAATTGTTAAAGATGAATATGTTGACAAAGAATTTGGTACAGGCTGTGTAAAAATCACCCCTGCGCATGATTTCAATGACTATGAAGTGGGTAAACGCTGCGAATTGCCAATCATCAACATCTTCAACAAAAATGCTGAAGTGTTGGCTGAGTTTGAATACATCGCGAAAGCGGGCGAGCAAATTTCTAAAACCATCCCTGCACCTGCGGAATATGTGGGCTTAGATCGTTTTGAAGCACGTAAAAAATTAGTTGAACAAGCTGAAGCTGAAGGCTGGTTAGAGCAAATCCAACCGTATACGCTTAAACCACCTCGCGGTGACCGTTCAGGGGTCATCGTTGAGCCGTTACTGACGGATCAATGGTATGTGAAAATTGCACCGCTTGCTGAGCCTGCAATTAAAGCGGTGAAAGATGGCGAGATTAAATTTGTACCTGAGCAATACAGCAACATGTACATGGCGTGGATGAACAACATCCAAGACTGGTGTATCTCGCGTCAATTGTGGTGGGGTCACCGCATTCCTGCTTGGTACGATGCGGAAGGCAATGTATATGTTGGCCGTGATGAAGCTGAAGTTCGGGCGAAAAACAACATCCCTGCCGATGTTCAATTAGACCAAGACGAAGACGTATTGGATACATGGTTCTCTTCAGGTCTTTGGACATTCTCAACTTTAGGTTGGACTGGCGACGAAGCGAAAGACAAAGCCAACTACTTCTTAAATACCTTCCACCCGACTGATGTGCTTGTCACTGGTTTTGACATCATCTTCTTCTGGGTGGCACGTATGATCATGCTGACCATGCACTTCATGAAGAATGAAGATGGTACGCCACAAGTGCCGTTTAAAACCGTGTACGTTCACGGTTTGGTACGTGATGGCGAAGGTCAGAAGATGTCTAAATCTAAGGGTAACGTACTTGATCCATTAGACTTGATTGATGGTGTGGATCTTGAAACCTTAGTACAAAAACGTACAACAGGTTTGATGAACCCGAAACAAGCAGCGAAGATTGAAAAATCAACCCGTAAAGAATTCCCTGAAGGTATTCAATCTTACGGTACAGACGCGGTTCGTTTCACCTTCTGTGCGCTTGCCAACACTGGTCGTGACATCAAGTTCGACATGAAACGTGTTGAAGGTTACCGTAATTTTGCCAACAAAATCTGGAACGCAACGCGTTTCGTGATGATGAATGTCGAAGGTCAAACGATTGGTTCAGAAGCACGTCAAGACCTTTGGGAATTGCCTGAACAGTGGATCGTGAGTCGTCTACAAAAAGCGGAACAAGCGGTGCAAACAGCATTTGCAACCTATCGTTTAGACTTGGCTGCACAAGCAATTTACGAGTTCATCTGGAATGAATACTGTGACTGGTATGTTGAATTAACCAAACCGGTTCTGAACGATGAAAATGTGTCTGAAGAGCGTAAAGCTGAAGTACGTCGTGTTCTTCTTGCAGTAATGGAAGCATCTCTACGTTTGGCTCATCCGTTAATGCCGTACTTGACTGAAGAAATCTGGCAAACGCTTGCACCTAAACTTGGCATTACTGGCGAAACCATCATGCTTGCGCAGTACCCTGTTGCTGATGAAGCGTTGATGAACGACCAAGCTGAAGCAGATATGCAATGGCTTCAAGGTTTGATTGGTGCGGTACGTAACATCCGTGGTGAAATGGGTCTAGGTAATGCGCGTTTATTACCAGTTCTTCTGCAAAACACCACCGAAGCTGAAAAAGCACAGATCACTCGTATTGAAGCATTGTTTAAAGCATTGGCGAAAGTAGAAAGCATCACCTTCTTGGCTGATGGCGAGCAACCACCATTGTCTTCTTCTTCTGTAGTGGGTCACGTATCTGTTTACGTTCCAATGAAGGGCTTGATTGACCCGAAAGCGGAATTGGGTCGTCTGCAAAAAGACTTAGACAAGGTTCAAAAACAGCATGATCAAATTGCTAATAAACTTTCGAATGAAGGTTTTGTGGCAAAAGCACCTGCGGCTGTGGTTGAAGGCGAGAAAGTAAAACTTGCTGAGTTTGCTGATCAGTTAGCGAAGATTAAAGCGAATATGGAGCAGATTGCGGCGCTTTAAGGTGTTGTTAGTTTGATCTAATTTATGTATAAAGGGCTGATTATTCAGCCCTTTATTATTAAATATGAAATTTGACGAAATTATTAGGGCGTGTCCTCATTTGAAAAATTGGTTTTAAATACTTAAAATCCTCCTTTAAGCTCTTTTGATTTCTATATTTTTTCAATGGCACGTACTCTTCTCACCGATGATATAGTCAAACCGCTTAATTACCCATACACTCGTTAAAGAAACGACTAAAAAGCTTATCTATTGAGTTAACCAACCATTTTTTCCTTTTTGCTTTCACCCATGCCCACATTTTTTCAATAGGATTAAGGTCAGGACTATAAGGTGGTAACCAAAGTATTTGATGCCCATGTTGGGCTAATAGATCTTGTATATCTTGTCGTTTATGGAAGGCTGCATTGTCCATGACAATTACACTATTCGAGGGTAATTCTGGTAATAAAAACTTATCTACCCAAAAATGAAATACATCTGAATTTACTTTGCTATCAAATAAGCCAACTGCAAATAACTTACCCTCATGGATTGCTCCTATTGCATTGGTTTGATTTTTTAATTGCCAATTATATGTTCCATAACAAGGAATTCCCTGTTTTGAATAACCATGAGGTCTATATTCATGAGATTTAAATCCACTTTCATCAAGATAGATGATCGGGTGTTGACACCTTAATCGGTTTAAATCTTTTAAATACTGCTCTCTGAGTTCTGTTTTTGCTTTCGGGTGCCGTAAGGTCTTTTTTTAACTGTAATATTTAGACGCTTGAGCGCATCTCCAATTGTAGAAGTACCACAACCAAAACGAGCAGCGCGTTCATATTGATAATCATCAGGATATTGCTCAACATCTGCACGTAAGGCATCATCATCAACTTTAGATGGTTTTCTTGGTCGAGTTCTTTTTATTTCGATTCGCTTTTTCCATTCGACAATTGTATTTTTATTAATTTCGAAGTGCTGAGCAACCGCTCGGATAGATTGACCTTCTTCAAGCTTGGCTAATATTTTCTTTCTAAAATGTATTGGATAACTCATATCAGTATTGTATTGGTTTTTTGGCGTGTGGACTATATCTGGCAGCAAATTCAAGATACTATGCGATTACACGGTTGTTACTGTTCAAAGAATAGTAGAAATATCATGGAAGCGATCTTATGGAAACTGCGTACAGGCGCCACATGGCGTGATATTCCCCAAGAATTTTGTCCTTGGCAAACTGCTTACAATCGCTTTAATCGTTGGGCAAGCAAGGGATTGTGGGATAAATTTTTTTTAGATTACGAGGGCTTTGTTGCACAAACCTATCTGTAAAGGCTTTTTCAGCGATATAATTTTCAAATGAAGAAGCCTACACACAAAATCTACCGCACAACCAATTGGCCCGCATATAACCGAGCACTCATGAGTCGCGGAAATATTGCCATTTGGTTTGATCCTGCTACGCAATGGTATGCGCCATCAAAAGGCAAACAAGGGCGAAATCAAACCTACTCCGACGCAGCCATCCAATGCTGCTTAATGATTAAATCCTTATTCCGTCTGTCTTTACGTATGGTCACTGGCTTTGTGCAAAGTCTGATTAAACTTTGCGGATTAAATTGGATAGCTCCAGATTACACCACGCTTTGTAGAAGACAAAAGCATATTGATATTGTAATCAGCTACCAAAAAAGTAGCGATGGGCTGCATCTACTCATGGACTCTACAGGCATGAAGTTTCTAGGTGAGGGCGAATGGAAACGCAAGAAACATGGACCTGAATATCGTCGCCAATGGCGTAAACTTCATATTGGTATAGATGCTAAAACCCTACAAATACGAGCAGTTCAGCTTACAACCAATAATGTCAGTGATTCACAGGTGCTTGGTGATTTACTTAATCAGATTCCACAAGATGAGCAGATTAACTCTGTTTATACCGATGGAGCTTATGACACCAAGCAATGCCGTCAGGTCATTGCAGATCGGCAAGGGCATGCGGTGATTCCACCTAGAAAAAATGCGAAACCATGGAAAGATACAAAGAGTAGCTCGCTAGAGCGAAATGAATTACTTCGAACAATTAAACGTTTAGGCAGGACACTATGGAAAAAATGGTCAGGCTATCATCGGCGAAGTTTGGTTGAAACTAAGATGCATTGCATCAAATTATTAGGAGATAAACTCAGTGCAAGGAGTTTTGATAGCCAAGTGAATGAGATCCATGCACGTGTAGCAGTCCTTAACAGATTTACGGAATTAGGTCGACCACTTACCCAAGTTACGCCTTAAATTTGGCTCAATTAGGGGCGCTTTGCATTTCAAATCTTTGTGCAACAAAGCCATGGAATTCCCTCTCCTCTCAGGAGAGGGTTAGGGAGAGGTGCTTTTATCCAATTAAAAAACCCTCTTCCCCCGCCTTCTCCCAAAGGGAGAAGGAGCTTTCATCCTTTATTCACTTGCAATTCAATGCACACTTGCCATAAGTGTTCTAAAACCACATCCGTCCGCCCCAACACATCATGATTCCAATACCTTACAACGGTTAAACCCAATGCCTCTAAAAACTTCGTCCGTTCATCATCATATTCCACAGCATCATCCGCTCCATGCTGACTACCATCCAACTCAATCACTAAACCAATTTCATGACAGTAAAAATCTACAATATACGGCACAATCACGTGCTGACGACGGAACTTCAGATTCATAAAACGCTTGGCACGGAGTATTTGCCACATCATATTTTCAGCATCGGTGGCGGTGTGGCGCATGGATTTGGCGAATATGAGTAGTTGGAGATCGGGTTTTTTGTTCATGTGGAATTTAATTTTTATTTTTGATGATTATAGCAAATTTCCCTCACTCCCTTGCGACTCAGAATATATTCTGAGGATGCTCATCTCCCAAAGGGAAAAATCTTAAAGCATCCCATGTCTTAAAAACATCTCCAAGCCACTCACCTTTTTGATATATCTCAAGCGTTCCTTTTCTACTTTAATCTGCTGCTTTATGGCCAAAGTATCTTCATCAATCTGCTTATACAGATCAGCAATTTGAACTTTCCCTTTCGTCTTTTTCACCGCAATTTTGGTTTTATGCGACCACACCAAAGTCTCAATTAACGCATCAATTTGAGCTTGTAATGTCTGACTCTGCGCATCTAACGCCAGTTGATAAAGCTTGATTTGCTCTGCAGTTAAACTCTTTTGTGAAGGATCTCGGTCTTGTTCAATCTGAAGCTGCATTTTCAATAAAGCAAATAAATCCTGCTTTTCATAAGCCTGATTGGCATGTTGCAACAACTCTGTCTTTTTTATTTTCTTGACATCATTCGCTTCACGGTCAGGATGAATGGCCGCCGCAATTTTTAAATACACGGTTTTCAATGACTGCTCTGCCATCGCTGCTGCCTGCGCCTGTTTTTCCTGCTGGCGTTTTAATCTGGCTTGCTCACGTACTTGTTGAAAATGTTCACTATCCCATTCTTCAAATACATCTGTGTCGGCCTGATCGAAACCATTTTGATCTTCGGAAAACTCTTCTGGTGCATTGGTCTTTTTCTGATTTTTTCTGAGTTGGACATGTTCATTGAGCTGCTGATAGTAACTATCAATTTCATTGACCTTATGCGCTTCCTGCACCGACATTGCCTGTGAATCTTTTAAGTAAGCCGCCAGGGATTGAATTTTTTCATCCAGTACGACGATCTCGGCCTTGGAAAATTCTGCCTCATGCAGATGCTGCCACAATTGTTCAAGCTGCTCGAACAAAACACCATGCAATTCATGATAGACCGGTATGAAATTTTGCTGTGTATATTGTCGAATCTCTTCTTCAGCCTGCTGCCACTGTGCCAGCTCAAGCTTCTGCTGTTCAATTCTATCAATCAGGCGATCCAGCTTTTTCTGCTGTGTCGAAAGCGCTGTGAATGGCTGAATCATGGTTTTTAAATTGAAAGACATGATATTCAAAATAAGCAGGACAGATTATTAAGTTTAACGGTTTTATGAGACAGGTGTATGCCAGTTATCGACACAAATATACACCTTATGCAAATAAATTTTGTTTAATATCAAACAATATAACAATAACTTAATTTGTCACTGTGCTGAAAGGAGATTCAGATGGCAACTCAGGCAGATTTAATCTTTAATCAGGAACTCGCTGCATGGGTACAAGCGCTAGGATCTGTGTTTGCAATTTTTGTCGCCATTAGTGTGCCCTTATATTTAAATCATTTGGCACAAAATCGTGATAATGCCTTACAAGACATGCAAAAACAAAAATTCTTTGTCACGATGCTGCCGACACTTTATCGTATTCGCCGTTATAGTGCTGACTTCATTGAACAAATGCAGTTACATCAGCAAAGTACTCAAAATATCTTACATACGCTAGAAACCGAATATCTGGAATTGATTCCGGTCTTTTCTAAAGAACTGCATATATTTGTACATAGTCAAATTTATGACCCAAACCTGAATCAATTGGCATTTGAACTGTTTCATTCCGAGGAAATTCTGCAACAACATTTATTACAGCCTAAAAACCAGAAACAGCTCAAGCATCAAGCTTTACTGACCCAACATAGCCAGTATATTCATGATGCGAGCCATCAGTTAATTAAACAGATTGAAAAGAGCCATCACCTACAACCTTAAATTGCCTTTTCAGGCCATCAATGTGTAGGCGAATGGCGCAAACAAAATGATTATTCCACAATGACACGACCATTTAATGGCTGTACCGGACGGTTATTCGGATGCCCCATTAATTTGAAAAATTCACCAATCTGTTTGGCTGAAGCCTGTTGGATCTCTTTTAAAATGAGCCAGCGCACACCCTCTGAACAAGGTGGGGTGGTCAGCGAGCCACTAAAGCGATAATAATCCAGATTTTTAGGCAGCAACTGATTGACAGGCTGTGGTGTCTTTAACACGACTTTTTCACCCTGCTTTTTCGGCAAACGTTTCCACATCTGTTTTAGCATCTGGCTGTCCTGCCCCTGCTCAAACATCATGCCAACCACTGCCAGCTCACCATCAGCATTGGCATGGACAAAATGAATCTCTAAAGGATAACTTTTACCTTGAATCAGGTTCTCACTCGGACTATGCAAATGGAACTGTTTCAGCTCAAAACGCTCCCCATCCAGCTCCAGCTCACCACCTTCGGCAAAGTCCACCTGAATGGTATGACCTTTATTTTCAATGGCGTGAATCATGGTGTTATAACTAAATTTCAGCGGTTCCAGTTGTGCTTTTACCGTCCGCTCAATATTAATTGGTGACTGATTCGCACCATCACAGGCAGTATATTTCTGGCTTAAATTCGACCATTGTTCAGGCTGCATATAGCCCCAATTGGCATCTGCATAGCCTGCCGTACTCAAACCAAGCACTGTTAAAAATGTGAATATTTTTTTCACAATAATTTTCCCTATTAGAACCGTAATCAATAATTTTTCATTTAGAAAACAAATTTTTAGGCTTATGACTGCCTCATTTTTCAGAGCACAAACTACAGATTTTTACTTAATTTGGGTGATTCATTTACAAATTTCCAAACACCCAAGCCGACAATAAGCTGCTTAATCAAAATTTATTAATTATATTTCAATGAGATAATTATTCTAATCCATCAAAAAAAATACTTAAAAAATGTGATTTTACTCACAATCAGAATGGTGAATATTTATGCAATATTTACATGAAACTTCTATCTTATTTTCGATAATCCCGGTAATAAAATAATGATTAAGATCGTTTTATTTTTTAATAATCTATTGCCTATTCATAAACTTACACAAACACAGCAGTAAATAAACCGGCTGGATTGCTAGACTCGGTGCAACGTATAAAATAGGAGCCGCCGAATGGATTGGGCCTCGATCTTTATTCAGGATACAACTTGGGCATTTGCATCAGAGATTTTGCTGCGTTGTATGTTGATGTACATCATGATTATCCTGTTTTTACGCCTGACTGGAAAACGTGGTGTACGGCAACTTTCGATCTTTGAAGTTGCGATCATTCTCGCCCTGGGCTCAATTGCCGGTGACCCGATGTTTACCGAAGATATCCCCCTGATTCAGGCAGTTCTGGTAATGTCGGTGATTATCCTGATGTATCGCCTGACCACTTGGCTGATGATGAAATACCAATGGTTTGAAGACCTACTGGAAGGCAAACCGATTTATATTGTGGAAGATGGCCTGCTGGTCATTGAGGAAATTAAAAAAGGCAAAATGTCACATGATGAATTCTTTGCCGAAATGCGCCAGCAAGGCGTAGAACATCTGGGTCAGGTGCGTACCGGTTTACTGGAAACAGACGGTAAATTCAGTGTGTTATATTTTACCGATGATCAGGTGAAATACGGCTTGCCACTATTTCCTAAAACCTGTTCGATCGTGGAGCAGGTGAAAGCAGACCGTTTATATGCCTGTATTTATTGCGGTCAGGTTCAAAACCTCTCTACAGCTGCACAACAATGTCCTCGCTGCAAATCAGCACAGTGGGCTGAAGCGATTAATTGTTTACGCATCACTTGAATTAAAGCTGATTCAGCCGTTGTAAATGCGTAAAAATTTCAGGTAGCTGCTGAATTTTATATTGAATTTCTTCGGCATCAGGATGAAAACCCTGCATCCACAAGGCATGCATGCCGGCACTCTTAGCTCCCTGTATATCATTCACCGGATGATCGCCAAGATATAAACAATATTCAGGCAGGACATCCAGGCGCGCTGCTGTAATCTGGAAAATTTCTGGTTGGGGTTTGCTGAAGCCGACTAATCCCGAACTGATGATTTCATCAAAATAACCGGCAATCCCCAAACCCCGAATGGTATTTAAACGGGTGTCGTGTCCACCATTGGAAACAATCGCCAGTTGATAGCCTTGGGATTTCAACTGCTCGAGTACCTGCTTGGCATCCGGCACTTCTACAGCGCAGCGACCAAACTGGCTAAACCAGAACTGTGCCAGCTCATCTATGCTGGGTGGATTTAACCAGGATAGCTCCTGTAATAATGCATAAGCTGCCGAAGCCCCGATGCTGCCATGCGTTAGCAATTCCTTTTTAGGATAACCGCCATTATCGATGCGTCTTACAATCTCGATAATTTTTTCTGGTTCGACCTGTGCAAATGCAGACGCATAATATTCTGCCAGATAGCAGCTATAAGCTTGGGCCGTTAGATCACGATGGGTCAAGGTGTTGTCGAGGTCAAATAATACAGCTTGAATAGGCATAATTTTCAAAACGAAATGCTGAAACTTTCATTCATGGTAACAGCCCGAAACTTATTAGATCAGACATAAAATTGCTAAGTTTTGTTGTTTTAAGCATAAAAAAAGCGATGCCGAAGCACCGCTTTTAGCTTGTTATAAAATTAGAACTTGTATTCTAGACCTGTGCCAAGTACAGGCTGTTTAGTCTCTAATGAACCTTGTTCAAGCGTTAGATAACCAGCATAACCATATGCTTTGACTTGTTTAGAGAAAGCATAGTCTGCACCAACAAGAATTTGTTGAGCTTCAAAATCTGCTTTAGCAGTAGTGAATTCAGTGGTACTTTGACTATATTGACCTTTTACTGTCCAAGCTTTTGCATTTGGAAGGTTGTATTCCGCACCAATTAACCAAGCGTGTTGATCATCAATCAATGCAGCAGCAGCGTCATTACCTGCAACGGCTTCAACTTCGGAAGTTTGATAAAGTGCTTTAAGTGCTAAACTATTATCGAGGTTGATACGGCCGATTGCACGAATTGTATTTGCTGCTGCAAATGCACTGCCTGCCGCTCCTCCTGTAACTTCTGGAGCAGAAGCATTTACAAAGCCACGACCCGCAAAGTTTGATGGGATTGCTTTATCGTAACCAATACCTGCAATCACTTTTTTATTGTCATACACTACAGAAGCAGAGAAAGCATCGCCTAAACCACGTCCAGCAACTTTTGAAGCACCCTTGCCTTTAGCAATACCGCTTGCTTCACCTGTCGCAAGAAGAGCAGTTGCCTTAAGATCACCATTGGCAACTTTAAATGCTGGAGTTTCATAAACTACGACATTATCAATACGGTTTTCACCAGTAAGAATCCCGCCTATATCTGCTTTGTTGTCCACATAGTTATTAAAGGTGTCGACTACAGATGATAGCTGTTTAACTGGAGTATCAATTTTACCCACTTTAATTGCACCTAATTGTGCATCTTTTAAGCCCACAAAAAGATTACGTGGAACAAAAGTATCTGAATCCTCTGCACCATCATCTACATTAATCGTAAATTCAGCTTGGTAAAGTGCATTTAAACGATCTGTTAATTTTTCTTCACCTTTTAAGCCCACAAATGAACTGTTCGAATTCAGTTCTACGACATCACGGTCACCATTCACATTATCTTCAGGTAAGTAATCTGCAGATACGTCAATCTCACCATAGAATGTTGGTGCTGCGAAAGTAGTCCCCGCCACAAGGCTGAATGCGATTGCTGTTGCTAACTTAGTTTTCATTAAAATATTCCCTGTTTAAAATTTATGTTTAAATCAAATTGAAACAAATGTTACAACGTGGAAACATATTACAGAATTATTAAATAAGTATTTAGATATTCTTTTTAATACTTTAGGTTAATATTTAATCAAACCATTGATTGTGTATAAGTTTTAGACTTTTTCTTGAGTTCCCGTCCATCTGAATATGGGAATCAAGCAAAAAATTGCCACGATCACGATGAGATTCAGATAGTCCTGATAGCCTAAAGCATCTCCCAAAATACCACTCAGGCTATACAATCCCCCACTTACCGTGGCCATGAGTGCCACCTGAAAGGTAAAATCTGTCCCTGCCAGATGTTTACGGCTGTATTGCATGACCAAGGTCAACATGACCACCAGAAGCATGGCAGAAATCATATCTTCAGCGGCATTGATCAGATAAATGATCCAATTTTCTACTTTGTTTTGGGTTTCATACTGGGCAGCCAGCCAGGCGTAAGCCATCACGCTGAATATTTTTAAAATCGAGAAAATAATCAAACTCCGGCGGCGAGAGCAGTATTTCAGGCACCAGCCAGCCAGCCCGGCTCCCATCAGGGCAGCCAAGGCGCCGAGCATGGTGACATACAGACCAATCTGGCTAAAACTCAGTCCGAGATCCACCATTAAGGGTTTTAACAAAGGCCCGGATAAACCATCGGCGATTTTAAAGGTCAGTAAAACTAGTAGCCACCTAGCCAAGGCCGAATCTGACCAGAAGTATCGAAAATAGGTTTTGATATTGCGGAGTGCAGGCTGTACGGTCGCTTGCATGCTGATTTTTGCGTGCTCAGGTTCTTTGTAAAATAAAATGGGTAAAGTATTCAAAAAGACCAGAGCCGCCAATAAGAGAAAGGTCGCTTGCCATTGCAGTAGATCCAGCAACCATAATATTGCCCCACCACCGACAATGAAACCCAAACGTGATCCAATCACCTGAAAGGTATTGCCCCAGTGCTGCTGTTCATTTTTCAGAATATTGACTGCCAGTGCATCGGTGGCAATATCCTGTGTCGCCCCCACCCCATTCATAAATAATAACGCAATCTCTGTACACGACAAATTTCACAGAACCCTTATCCTATCAGGATTCTGCTTTCTTAAAATTGCCAAAATTTCCTTAAACTCTTCTTTTTTCCCAAAACCAATTAAACGCTGAATCGCCATTTGAACATAGTCTAAACCATAGCGAAATAAACTCATTGAGAGTCGTCCATGCTTCTTTATTTTTATCGCTTTTTTTTGATTATGTTGCCATTCACCCGTTAAGTAACACCAACAGAAGCTTATAGCTAACACCGCAATCAATTTTTTCACTCGTCTAGGGTCTGTCAAGCGCGTATTTTCAAGATTAAACCCGCGTCCTTTGAGACAACTGAATAAGGTTTCAATTTCCCAGCGTAATGCATAATCCTGAATAGCATTGGCATTAAACTGAGGAGAAACGACGAGTAAAAGCTCTCCATTTTCTAACTGTAGTGCACTTATATATAGTTTCACCCGACCAACCAAAATCCGTCGTTTACGACATTCAATTTGACCAACTTTAAGATGGCGAAATAAATCACTAATTTTATGATTCTTTCCTAAATGATTGGTGACAATGAAGTTTTTTTAACACGAATGCAGAAGTTGATGTCTTGTTCAATTAACCATGTAAACCACTGCTCACCGATAAACTCTCTGTCTGCGAACACATTCACAATACGGTCTTTACCAAAAATGGCTATAAAGCGTTGAATCAAAGCAATACGCTCTTTCGTATCTGAATTTCCACGTTTATTAAGCAATGTCCAAAGGATAGGTATCGCTATTCCACGATAAACGATTGCGAGCATCAGGATATTAATATTTCGTTTTCCCCATTTCCAATTGGTTCTATCTAAAGTCAGTTGCACTTGGTCGAATGAAAACATATTGAAAATCAACTGAGAAATTTGACGATAATCAAAATACTGACCTGCAAAGAAGCGCTGCATACGTCGATAAAATGATTGTGGTAAACACTTGATGGGCAAGGCTTTAGATGCAGAAGAAAGATTACATGTTTGCTTTAAAATAATCACAAGCATGATGAGCGCAAAGCACTTTAAATGTGACTTGTTCCATTTTAGAGATTTGTTTAAGATAAGATATAACTCATTGAGATGTGTCATAGTATTCGTCGTTAGAAAACAATTATTGTGACATTATTTCAATGAGTTATCTATTTTTGTCGTGTACAGAGTAACGCAATAAAAAAGGCCAATAGATAAACCGGCTGATCTAAAGCCTGAATGGGCAAAAAGGACAAGGCGATCAGCACTGCCACCGAGAGCAATTGCAGCGGAATAATCCAGCTTCGATAATGCCCTGTGGCTTGAGAGCCATAACGATCGACCAATGGCGCCCAAAACACCTTGATTGACCAAGGCAGCATGAGCAGGCCAAAACCACCGATCTGTGCCAGCGACACTCCTTCTGCCCGTAAGATCACCGGCAAAGCATGAGTCATAAATCCGACCGGCAATCCTTGCGCCCAATACAGGGAAAACAACACAATGTAAGTATTCCGCATATTCGGCATGCTGGGTCCTTAATAGGCAAAAGAAGCAGAAATCATTCAACAAGCTGGACATTTTGCCAATGAAAAAACCAAAGTAAAAGCCTAATATCATTAAAAATAAAGAAAAATATGTGTCAGGAAGAGACTTTAAGCATGACCAAAAAGCACTTTCCAGAATTACCTCCCTTGGTGCCCAGTCGAGGCAATCGACTCAGCCGTTATTTTTTAAACGGATCTTTTTAGTGCAGGGGTGGCAGCTTGAAGGTGAGTTTCCCAATTTACCAAAAGCCGTTGCGATTATTTCTCCACATACGTCCAATATTGATGCCTGGCATGGTTTTATTGCACTCTTAGCTATCGGGTTAAAGGTCACTATTTTTGGTAAAAACAGCCTGTTCCATACCCCATTAAAGCCCTTACTTGAATGGGTTGGGGTGATTCCGGTGGTTCGGGATAGTCCACAAGGTCATACTCAGCAGATCGTGGAAATCATCAAGCGAAAACCCCAGATTTGGGTCGGTATGGCACCCGAAGGTTCACGTAAAGCGCCAGAAAAAATCCGCAGTGGTTTTTATCATATTGCCGATCAGGCCGGCCTGCCTATTGTCATGCTGGCTTTTGATTATGATATTAAAACCATTCATATTCTGGGTGTCTATCAGCCGACGGGCGATTATGAACATGATCTGGTGCAGATTTATGCACATTATCAAGGCAAGATTTCGGCAAAAAATCCGGACTGGATTGCCCGGCCTTTACAAAAGCTGTTGAAAAAAGACTAGGCAAAATCCTGTTTTTTTGCTCTGATAGCCTATATTTTGATGATTTAGTGATCATTTCCTACAATGAAATTAGCGTCTTATGCTCTGATTGGCTGTCTTGGCCTCAGTCTGGCTGCATGTGATAAAGCCAGTAAAACCACACCGACTCCTACACCACTTCAGGCCCGCGAACCCGTGATTGCAATTGCACTTGGCGGCGGCGGTGCGAAAGGCTTCGCCCATATTGGCGTGATTAAGGTACTGGAGTCACACGGCATTAAACCGAAAATTGTCACAGGCACAAGTGCCGGCAGTTTTGTCGGCAGTCTATATGCCAGCGGCAAATCACCGTATCAGTTGCAGCAAATTGCCTTGAACTTTAAGGAATCGGACATCCGTGATTTAACCTTAAATCGGCAAGGGATTATTGCCGGACAAAAGTTACAGGATTTCGTCAACAAAAATGTGGCAAATAAACCGATTGAACAGTTCCCGATACGGTTTGCTGCGGTGGCGACCCGCCTGGATACGGGACGCAAGGCAGACTTTATTAAAGGCAATGCCGGACAGGCGGTGCGCGCTTCTTGCAGTATTCCCAATGTATTTGTCCCGGCCACCATTGGCGGGCTGAAATATATTGATGGTGGACTGGTCAGCCCGATTCCAGTCAAAACTGCCAAGGATATGGGTGCCGATCTGGTCATTGCTGTCGATATTTCTGCCCGTCCGGATGCTAGTAAAGCCCTGAATATGTGGGGTGTGCTGGATCAAACCCTGAATATTATGGGACAGCAAAGTATTCATGAAGAACTCAGTCAGGCCAATGTAGTAATCCAGCCTAAAGTTGGCCATATTGGCACCCTGGATTTAAAGGCCAGCAATCAAACCATTCTGGAGGGTGAAAAAGCAGCACAGTTAAAAATCCGGGCCATCCAGAAAATGATTACTGATTTCAAACAGTCCCCTGCTGCATTTAAAGCACCACGTGCTGCGAAATTCTAAGGTACGAATTTTTTATATTCATCTGCTGCCGCATCTGCTACATTGAAGATCAATCATATAAAGATGATGATTAATTAAATACTTAGCGATATAGGTCACGATATGGAATTAGTTCTTGAACCTTGGCACTGGTTTGTATTAGGCATCCTTCTGATTCTGTCGGAATTACTGCTGCCCGCATTTGCTGCCCTGTGGTTCGGGATCGGTGCCATCATGGTTGGCGTCCTGTACTGGATGTTCCCGATGATGGGACTGACCACCCAGCTCCTGACCTGGATCGTTCTTTCTGTTCTGTGTACGCTGCTCTGGTTCAAGTTTATCAAGCCACTTTCCATTGACAAGACCAAAGCCGGTCTATCGCGTGAAGCGACCATTGGTCAGGTGGGCATGGTGATTCAGACTAATCTGGATCATGGGCAAATCCGGGTGCGCTTTCCGATGCCAGTTTTAGGTTCGGATGAATGGGAATGCCGAACTCTAGACCCTGTTCAGGTCGGAGACCGCGTTCGCGTCGTGGATATTCTGGGTAATGACCTGGTCGTACAACCTCACAGCACGAATTATCAAAATCAATAAGGTGAATAAGATATGTCTGGTGGAACTATAATTGTTATCGCATTTTTGGCCTTTGTGGCGATTACAATTTTTAAAGGGGTACGTATTGTCCCGCAAGGTTATAAATGGATCGCACAACGCTTGGGCAAATACCATACGACGCTGAATCCGGGTCTGAATTTTGTCATTCCGTATATTGATGAAGTGGCTTATAAAGTCACCACCAAAGATATTGTGCTGGATATTCCTTCACAGGAAGTGATTACCCGTGATAATGCCGTGTTACTCATGAATGCGGTGGCCTATATCAACCTGACCACACCTGAAAAAGCGGTCTACGGCATTGAAAACTATTCTTGGGCAATTCAAAACCTGGTACAAACCTCATTACGTTCGATTGTCGGTGAAATGGATCTGGATGATGCACTATCATCACGTGATCATATTAAAGCACGTTTAAAATCCAGTATTTCCGATGATATCTCGGACTGGGGTATCACGCTTAAAACCGTTGAAATTCAGGATATTAAACCTTCAGTCACCATGCAAACCGCGATGGAAGAACAGGCCGCTGCTGAACGTCAACGTCGTGCGACCGTGACCAAAGCTGATGGTGAAAAACAGGCTGCCATTCTGGAAGCGGATGGTCGTCTGGAAGCATCGCGCCGTGATGCAGAAGCACAGGTGGTTCTGGCTGAATCTTCACAACGTGCGATTGATATGGTGACTTCGGCAATTGGTAGTAATGAGATTCCGGTTGCCTATTTACTCGGTGAGCAATATATCAAGGCCATGCAAGATATGGCCAAATCACCGAATGCCAAAACGGTGGTCTTGCCTGCAGACGTGCTGAACACGATTCGAGGCGTGATGGGTCGTCCGCCTCAGTAAAAATTTTCATTTTCAAATCCATAGGCAGCGTATTCGCTGCCTATTTTTCGTTTAAACACGAAAATCTCAGCAAAGATTTGGAATTTATGCTTAAATTTCGCGTTATTTTTTGAAATCCTTTGGGCTTTGATGCCAGATCTGTGTTTCGCCACAGCATTTATCATCAACATAAGTCCTTATTCGATTACTGTCCAACTCGAAAATGGATACCGTATGAGCTCCCTAAATCCAACGTTAATTACCTTTCTTTTTTATATTGTCGCCATGGTGGTGATCGGCCTGATGGCTTATCGTGCGACCACAAACTTTTCCGATTACATTTTAGGGGGCCGTCGTTTAGGTAGTTTTGTTACTGCACTTTCCGCTGGGGCTTCCGATATGAGTGGCTGGCTGCTGATGGGCCTGCCCGGTGCAATTTATCTTTCCGGTTTGTCGGAAATGTGGATTGCCATTGGCCTGATTATTGGTGCCTGGTTAAACTGGTTGCTGGTGGCTGGCCGCTTACGGGTACATACGGAAGTTCAGCACAATGCCCTGACCCTTCCAGATTATTTTTCCAATCGTTTTAACGACCAGAATAAAATTTTACGTATTGTATCGGCTTTTGTGATTCTGATTTTCTTTGCGATTTACTGTGCCTCAGGCATGGTAGCAGGTGCGCGCCTGTTCGAAAGCATGTTTGAAATGTCCTACACGACGGCGCTCTGGATTAGTGCCATTGCCACCATCAGTTATGTATTTATTGGCGGTTTTCTGGCAGTCAGCTGGACCGATACCATTCAGGCCGGCCTGATGATCTTTGCGCTGTTGCTCACGCCAATTGTGACGCTGTTGACCTTCTCTGATATGTCTCAGGTCACTCTGGCGCTTGAAGCGGCACGTCCACAGGCCATGAATCTGGTCGGTGATTTAAGTACGGTGGCCATCCTGTCGCTACTGGCATGGGGCTTGGGTTATTTTGGTCAGCCACATATTCTGGTGCGCTTTATGGCGGCAGATTCAGTCAAGTCAATTCCAAATGCACGCCGTATTGGTATGACCTGGATGATCCTGAGCTTAGCTGGTGCCGTGGCTGCCGGTTTCTTTGGTATTGCTTATTTCCAGCAACATCCGGAACTGGCCAGTGTGGTGAATGCCAATCCTGAAACTGTATTTATGGAATTGACCAAAATTCTGTTCAACCCATGGATTGCCGGTATTGTCCTGGCTGCGATTTTGGCTGCGGTAATGAGTACTTTAAGCTGTCAGCTTCTGGTCTGCTCAAGTACGCTGACAGAGGATTTTTATAAATCCTTCCTGCGCAAAAATGCATCTCAAAAAGAACTGGTTTGGGTTGGCCGTTTTATGGTGCTGCTGATTGCCCTGCTGGCAATCTGGATGGCGGGTAATCCTGAATCGAAAGTGCTGGGTCTGGTCGCTTATGCCTGGGCCGGTTTTGGTGCTGCATTTGGCCCGCTGATCATTCTGTCCCTGTTCTGGAAACGCATGACTTTGAATGGTGCCTTGGCAGGTATGATTATGGGTGCAGTGATGGTGATTTTATGGAAAAACCTGTTCGCAGCAACAGGTGTCTATGAAATTATCCCGGGCTTTATCTGCTCATTCATTGCCATCATTGTAGTGAGCTTGATGGGTAAAGTACCTACGGCTGAAATTACCGATCGTTTTGAACAGGCTGAACGTCTGTATAACGAAACCAAATAAAATTAACGATCAAAAAAAGCGGACTTTAAAGTCCGCTTTTTTAATACCTGAACAATCACTCAAAATAAAAACAATGAACAGATTCAAGCATTTTAATTTTTACGCTGAAGTAAAAACTGGGTGATAGAGATCAGCTCTGCCGCCTGATCATCAAAATGAGCAAGTGCGGCTAAGGCCTGATCATGCAATTGCTGTGCATAGGCTTTGGCCTGTTCCAGCCCCATCAAGGCAGGATATGTCGATTTTTCTACCTGCTCATCCTTGCCAGCTGTTTTACCCAACACTTCGGTATCAGAAATAATATCCAGAATATCGTCCTGCACCTGGAAGGCCAGACCAATCGCCTGTCCAAACTCACGCAGCTTTGGAATCGCCAGATCTGTACCTTCAAAGATTGTGACCGCCGCCATCATAATCGCAGCACTCATCAAGGCACCGGTTTTATTACGATGAATGGTTTCTAATACTTCCTGATCAATTTTTTTGCCTTCGGACTGCAAATCCAACACCTGACCATTGACCATTTTCGAAGAGGCTGTGGCCAGAATCTGCATTTGTTTTAGCACAATCGAAGCATCTACCGCAGGGCCTTGATCAAACAGACGACTGCCTAAAATTTCAAAGGCCATCGACTGTAGAATATCACCTGCCAAAAGCGCGGTATCTTCACCATAAGCCACATGGCAGGTCGGCTGACCACGGCGCAGCAAATCATTGTCCATACACGGCAGATCATCATGTGCCAGTGAATAACAATGGATAAATTCAATCGCAACCGCCGCACGGCGTACCGCCGCGGTATTCTGATTCGGTTTCAGTGCTGCTGTGGCATAGCATAATGCTGGACGAACACGCTTCCCTCCCAGCATCACGGCATGATGCACCGCCGACTTTAAAGGTTCAGGAATGGCAAAGGCATCTAGGGCTGTCAGTAAATCTTGTTGAATACGATGTTGTGCTTGAGTCAATGCATGGATTGATACGTCAGTAATAGATGACACATTTGCCTCGAATACATAGTCCGGAAGGATGAAAATAACAAGTTTGAGCCACTTGTTCTGATAAGCACTATTGTACCTACAATCGCCTTGAATTTTCAGCTTTATCTGTGGATTGATTTAAAGCAGCAATAGATATCAAAATATGTTCCGCCGATAAAACCACTGCCGCGACAGCGCTACTGTCCCAGAGTGGAAGTGCTTGGATTTATCAAGTGCCTGTGGCAGGGATGCCACACATTACCCATCACCACAGGACGTGGTGTATGGGCAATAAGAGACTTTTGCCTACTTTGGGTCTTTCCAAAGTAGGATTTTACCTGCACAAATCCATTTAAATTTTTAAAGGAAAAATGAGACTAGACAATATCTACCTCTAAATATAAACAAGTTTAGATATTTAAACGTATTCTCTGATAGCTTTTATTACTTCCTACCATGCCAACGATAGCTGAGTCAAAATTTTGGCCAGTAATGGTCACAACAGTAATTTTCTCAGGCTAAATAATGGGTAGGTAAATCAAACTAGAGCAAAACATCTTCAGGAACGCGTACCCAACCTTCCATCAACACACGTGCACTGCGACTCATGATGGCTTTTTTCACTTTCCACTCTCCATTTTCCTGACTTGCTTGTGCGCCTACTCTTAAAGTCCCCGAAGGATGGCCAAAACGCACGGCTTCACGCTCTACACCGCCTGCCACCCGATTCACCAGAGTCCCCGGAATGGCTGCCGCCGTACCAATTGCCACCGCAGCTGTGCCCATCATGGCATGATGCAGTTTCCCCATAGACAAGGCACGAACCAGAATATCGGCATCTGCTTCGGCAACCACCTTGCCACTTGATGAGGTATAAGTTTTGGATGGCGCTACAAAAGCGATTTTTGGGGTGTGCTGACGGTTAGCTGCTTCGCTAATGTCCTGAATCAATCCCATCTGCTTCGCAGCATAAGCACGAATGGTTTCAAACTTTGCCAGCGCTGCCGCATCATTATTCATATGATCCTGAAGCTCGGTGCCGTTATAACCCAAATCTCCCGCATTCAAAAACACGGTGGGAATGCCGGCATTAATCATGGTGACTTCAAAACTGCCAATATTGGGAACTTCCAGCGTATCGACCAGATTGCCTGTCGGAAACATCGAACCGCCTTCGCCATCATCATCGGCAGGATCTAAAAACTCGATCTGTACTTCGGCTGCCGGAAAAGTCACGCCATCCAGTTCAAAATCGCCCAACTCCTGAACTTGACCATTTCGCATTGGCACATGCGCAATAATGGTTTTTTGAATATTGGCCTGCCAGATGCGGACTGTACACAGCCCATTTTCCGGAATACGTGATCTATCAATCAGAGCATTAGAAATGGCAAAAGCTCCCACTGCTGCGGTGAGATTACCGCAATTACCACTCCAGTCCACAAAAGGACGGTCAATTGCCACCTGACCAAATAAATAATCTACATCATGATCGGCCTGCTGGCTTTTTGACAGAATCACAGTCTTGCTGGTACTGGAACTGGCGCCGCCCATACCATCGATCTGTTTAGCATAAGGATCTGGGCTACCAATCACGCGTAGCAGAAGCTGATCACGAATCCGGCCGGCCTGTTGTGCTTCTGCGGGCAAATCATCCAGCTTAAAAAAAACGCCTTTACTGGTGCCTCCACGCATATAGGTTGCAGGAATCTTGATTTGGGCTGCAAAACTCATGAATTGTTTCATCCTTTGGCTTGTCTTTGTTTTGGTAAAAGTTATGGAATACTTATGAGAAGAGTATAATCGCTTTAAAGCCAAGGAAGTTCAGTGCTCCGACCTAAGTATAAAAAATCAGCATTCGTATCAGAGCAAAAAAACAGGAAACTCATCAGTTACAATGTCAATAAAATTAATATATTGATTCAGTTATCTTTTATTTAATTTATTTTTATAATTTTTTATTATAAATCTGATAATAATATTTCATTCAAAGTCTTGCACTAGGTTTCTGAACTTTGTTCCATTACAATCTTTATACTTATTTTTTCCATTGTCGGGCTGAACACTTTGAATAACGAGTCTTCACAACTTCAGCGTGGCTTAAAGAACCGTCATATTCAGTTGATCGCCATGGGCGGTGCAATTGGCACAGGCTTATTCTTAGGTTCCGCACAGGTGATCCAATCTGCGGGTCCTTCTATTATTTTGGGCTATGCCATTGGTGGCTTGATTGCATTTTTAATCATGCGTCAATTGGGTGAGATGATTGTTCATGAACCTGTCGCAGGTTCATTCAGCCATTTTGCTTATAAATACTGGGGCAAGTTCCCCGGTTTCCTTGCGGGCTGGAACTACTGGATTTTATATATCCTGGTGGCCATGACCGAACTTACTGCCGTTGCGAAATATATTAACTATTGGTGGCCTTTTATTCCAGCTTGGGCATCGGTACTGTTTTTCTTTATCGTGATTACCCTGGTCAACCTCGGCAATGTGAAATTCTACGGTGAATCAGAATTCTGGCTTTCAATCATTAAAGTGACTGCGGTTATCTCGATGATTGTCTTCGGTTTATATCTAATCTTGACTGCAGATGCTTCCTCGACTGCGTCTTTCAGTAATTTATGGACAGCGGGCGGTTTCTTCCCGAATGGCTTTGAAGGTCTGTTCTATATGCTGGCCTTCCTCATGTTCGCCTTTGGCGGGATTGAGCTGATTGGTATGGCTGCGGCAGAAGCTGAAAATCCAGAAAAGACTATTCCGAAAGCGATTAACCAGGTTGTGTTCCGTATCCTGATTTTCTATGTCGGTGCATTAACAATCTTGTTATCACTTGTGCCTTGGAATCAGCTGGAACTCGGTGGTCTGGATAAGAGTCCATTCGTGATGATCTTTAGCCAACTAGGGATTGATTGGGCAGCACATTTGCTGAACTTCATTATTTTAACTGCTGCACTGTCTGTATATAACAGCGGTATGTATGCCAATAGCCGTATGCTGTTCGGTCTGGCTAAACAAGGTAATGCACCGAAGCTTTTCCTGAAAGTAAATAAACAAGGTACACCAATTCCAGCAGTACTCTTCTCTGCTGTATTGATCTTTGGCTGTGTATTATTGAACTACTTTGTACCGGAAGATGCTTTAAGCCACCTGATCTATGTAGTTGTTGGCGCTCTAGTGTTGAACTGGGCCATGATTTCACTAACCCATTTCAAGTTTATTCAAGCAATGAAAAAAATGGGTGAAAAAACGAAGTTTCCAGCACTCTGGTCTCCAGCAGGTAACGTGCTTGTACTGGGCTTTATTGCGACAATTCTTTATATCATGTGGACTCAGGGCTTCCAGGAATCAGTATATATGCTTCCGATTTGGGTAGTAGTGATGTTTGTTTTGTTTAAACTTCTACAGTCTAAAAATTGATTAAAAGCGTTTTAATTGATGATTTTTTAAAGTTATTGCTTCGGCAATAACTTTTTTTTTCGTCCTTTTTGGAGTAGATTAGGGATCGTTTTGCGCCCTTAGCTTAACTGGATAGAGCAGTTGCCTCCTAAGCGACCGACGTGGGTTCGAGTCCCGCAGGGCGCACCACCCCAATAACAGAATATAAAACATTTTAGTTAAAAGACATTTATATTCAATCATATATAATAAAAACATAGAAGAATATAGGTAAATATATAAGGATATAGTTGCAAAATATAAGGATATGATTGAGGATATATATAGTTCTACTCAATATGTATCCTTATTTGATCATGGCCAAAAAGACTATTCCGCTATCTGACTCCAAGTGCACTGGGGCAAAACCACAGGAAAAAGACTACTCCCTATATGATGGTCATGGCCTTATTTTGTTCATTCGAAAGAGTGGTTCAAAGGTATGGCGATTTAAATATAAAAGGGCCAATGGTAAAGATGGATTGATGACTTTAGGCAACTTCCCTGCATTAAGCTTAAAAGCGGCCAGAGAAAAACGCCGTGAATTAGAAGAACTAATAGCTAATGGCATAGATCCAATTGAATACAGCGAAGTAAAAAAAGCTAAATTGAATAATGCATATAGTTTTGAGGTTATAGCTCGAGACTGGCATAAGGAATATAGCAATACTGGTCGCTGGATTGCACATACAGCCGAAAGAGCATTAAAGAACTTAGAAGACTATGTTTTCCCCATCATCGGGCAACAGTCGATAGATGCAGTGAAACCTAGAGACCTGGTTAAGGTTTTACGCTCTATTGAAGAATCTGGATATGCTGAAGTATTAAAGAAAACTCGCCAAAGATTTAGCAGCATATTTTCTTATGCGATATCACGCGGCCTCATAGAAGAAAATCCTGCTTACTTTCTAAAAGATGTTTTTGTAAAAACAAAGAAATCCAAACATCACCCTCAGCTGCCATTAGAGCAACTGCCTGAACTCTTGCAAAAATTAGAAAATGACAAGGGCTACCCTATAACGAAATTATGTACGGCGTTTGCTCTTCATACCTTTGTACGTTCCAGTGAATTCCGTTTTGCACGTTGGAGTGAGTTTGATCTTCAAAAAGGTATATGGACCATCCCAGGAGAAAGAGAGTTCATTCCGGGACAAAAATTTTCTAATCGCGGTGCCAAAATGAAGATGGATCATTTGATTCCACTATCCCCCCAGGTTGTCGATATTCTGAGAGAAATCCATACGTACAGTGGCATTACTAAAAATGTCTTCCCAAAAAATGGCGACCCACAAGGATTTATTAGTGAATCTACTATCAACAAGACACTACGCCGTATCGGCTATGACACTAATAAAGATATATGCGGACATGGATTCAGGGGCATGGCTTGTTCTGCGTTGGTGCAAAGCACCTTATTTCAAAAAGAAGCGGTAGAGAAGCAAATGAGTCACCAAGAGCGTGATCAAGTACGTCTTGCTTACACTCACCAAGCCGAATATTTAGAGGAACGTAAAGCTATGCTCAACTGGTGGAGCGACTATCTAGAAGCTAACCTAGTTGGGTATATCAGCCCGTATGACTTTACTCAGCAATTACTTAATGATGATGTAATCAATTTCAAATTTGCAAAACTGGCGAAATAACCGGTTTTAACAGTTTGCTAAGCCTAGGTTGATCCCCGAACATCAGAGACCCAATCTGACCGGCTTAGCTCCTATCCTATTGGGCGTGCCGTGGGAGGCAAAAATGCAAGATAATTTAAAATCGAAATGGAATACTAAGTTACTTCCATTATTAATGGAGCAAGACGAAGTTTCACTTTACGATATTGTGAAATTAATATCGACAGAATACATTTCAGCAATTAAATATTTAGCCGATTTTTTAGATTACTTTATCTATCAGCCAGATAATTCATTAACTCAAGAGCAAAATAATCTTGTTTTAAAATTTATCGAAACTCTTGCAAATCCCTATAATTTTAAAGATGATAGCTCAAAATCAATTAAAGCTTTTCACAAGTTTAACATCAAAGAAAATTTAAGCTCTGAAAATTATACAGCACTACATGGGGTTTATTGGGCTAAAGCAAATCTAATTGAATTATTTGTTGGACAGGATTCATCAATACACGAGTTTGAAAGTTGCTTCATATTTGGAAAGAATCCCACAGTTACCGCATACACCCCAACTTATTTCTTCCAAGATCAATTTTCTTATTTTGAGGCTGCCTGTCTTATAGTGGGATGCGTAGATGCAATTGAAGCCAAGAATCTATATGAAAACGATGCGGATCGCTTTCATAGAGAAAGCCCACAATTTAGAAGTTGCTTTAATTTGCTTAAAAAGGCCAAAGAGGCATCTTTATTACCAGCAGATGTCATCCCAACAAAGGTGCTCAAAGAATATCTAAAACCTAAGTTTCATATCCCTGGGTATACTGATCGTGAAATAATTGAATCACAAACATCTTACGCTTCCCCGCCTACACACCCATCAATTAATCCGACACACCCTCATTTTGCACCCGAACTTGAACTGGCGATTAAAGTTTGGGAGAAGAAATATTTAGAGAACTATTCAACAAAATATGAAGACCACTCACCAGCAATCAAGCAAATTTTAGAAGAGATGGGATATACAAATAATCGCCTCATTCAAAGAATTACCGTCATAACAAATAATAAAAAGCTATAAATTTCATAAATATAAAATAAGTGTCACCTCAGGTGTCACCTCAGGTGACAGTAAATATTTTAATATTGTCACTTGTATGACACCAAACTTCATTTGCTTAGATATAGCCATATTCATCTAAATATGGTTGTATTTATGCTTCAAGCAACTCCTATTCGAATTCAATTCAGTACTGCATGCAAGCTACTTGATGTGACCCGTGAATCACTTCGACACACTATTCGCAGAGACCCTTCATTCCCTCGCCCATTAAAAATGGGTACATCAAAACAATCCCCAGTTTTCTTTGATTATCAAGAGCTTGTTGAGTGGCATAACAGTAAGAAAGAAGCTGCAACAGCTGAAATGGAGGCATAATTATGAATGCTTCCAATCTTTTATTAACAGCTCATCAAATGCTGAGCCTTGATATAGCCGAGCTTGTCCAGTCTGAATTACGGGCCGTTAATTTATCTATTGAACGACTTGCTAAACGTGGAGTTATTCAACTTCCACCACTGATGAAAGTTGAAAATAAACAGTTAGTTAGCCCTAATAGATTTTCAAATGTATACGTATTTTCAGGTGAACAAGGAAAGCTCGACTCAATCACAGTTGTTGCTCAACTTTGTCCAGAGTTCACTGCCGCCATAGTAAAACGTTGGTATGAGCTTGAGCAGCAGACTCCAGCATTCGATATCAGCAATCCCCAGCATCTCCTACAAGCGATTGAAGTCCAGGCAAAACAGAATTTACAGCTGACCTCAGAAAACCAAACATTATCCAAAGCAATAGAAACGATTACCCACACTGAATACGGCGTTAAATTCCAACAGGCTTGCAAAATCCTAAATGTGAAGCAGCAAGAACTAGCTGAATGGCTTCGTAAGCATAACTGGGACCGATATTTGAATAACTCCAGAGCCTCGACTTACTACTCTGAAAGCCGCGGCTACTGTGAAACTAAATACTCACTTAAAGAAGGCGTAAAAGCTTCTGGCCAGCCATATAGCTATACACAGACTGAGTTCTTCATATTGCCCAAAGGCATGCAGATCTTAGCTAAAAGGTTTGGGGAGCGACCATGAGATTTAAAATTATTTTTTTAATAGCACTTCTCAAACTAAAGCGATTCGGCTATATTGATCGTGTTCAGTGCAAAATCACTGAATCAGTTTTGACAGGCTGCAATGTAAAAGGCGCATATAGTCCGCTTCGGGCTTTTTTTATGCGTAATTTCTCTATGCGTCCGCATCGTTATGTGGAGCTTGGGAGGGACACTTTCGAGTGTGCCGGTTACCTTTTACGCCGGCCTGTCAACCCTTTCAAGCTTCACACCAATCATTTGACAGTGATTTGTGAAGCTCCTAGCTTAGTAAAAGGAGCGCATTCATCATGAACGCTAAAGTACAAATTCAATTTTCAGAACACTCAATTCCTTTTTACAGTGCCGCAGATATTATCAGTGCTTACTCACTTGCATCTGAAACTGCCACACAGCTTCGAACTTTGGCTAATCAGATCAGCAAAGCAACGGCTTTCGTTAAAACATTTGTACAAGAAAGTGAAAGAGCCGACCCTTCTATTTTTGCTGAACTAGAAAATCTAATAATAATTTCCCAGCAGCTTGCCGATAGCCAGGCAGACACTTACATGCGTGAACTTAACAGACATACGCATAAGCCTGATGATCAGTACAGTGCTGGGGATCTGTTCGATGCTTACTCTCTTACTCATGAAAATACATCATGGCTTGAGACGATGTTTTATCAAGTTAAAGATGAAGTCGAAGTAGTAAAAGAAGCCATCAAACAAGGTACTCATGGCGCCGTCTTTGGGACTCTTGAGCACTTAATTCATATTGCTGCTTATTTAGCAGAGAGTCATAGCAACACTTTCGATGTTGAACGCGAAAAGTATGAAGCAGAATGGGAGGCTACTAAAAATGGATAAGCCTTCTATTTCATCAAAACAAACTCAAGAACAGCCAGAACCTGTTGTCGAGCAGACAACACCGTCCCCATCTGCTGCATATGTTGAATCAGTACGTATTACTCCAGAACGTCTTTGGAATACGGTACTGAAAAACTACCATCAGCAAGGAGGGCCTAGTGAGCATTGATGCAACACGCTGGGCTTGGACTGCTCCGGTAAATAACTCATCACAACGTCTCGTTCTGCTTTCATTAGCAGATCGAGCTGGTGAAGAACATACAGCTTGGCCAAGTATGGAAAGATTAGCATCGGATACGGTGTTAAACCTTAAAACTGTTAAAAAAGTAGTCACTGAATTAATAGAACTTGGCCTAATTTTAGATACTGGAAAAAGAACGGGACCTACTGGGCGAGTTCGAATTTTAGAATTAGTTGGGGTTCAATCGAGAGAACAAACTAAAAATTGGGCTCATTCAAACAAACCCAATATTGGGTCTATTAAGGATAATAACGAACCCAAAAATGGGACTATTAAACAGACCCAAAAACGGGGTTATTCACCTGATCTAATGAACCCAATTTTGGATGGTAACGAACCCAAAAACGGTACTTTGAATGAACCCATTATTGGGTCGCTGAATCTACCAATGAATCTACCAATGAATCTCTCTCAAGAACATGACTGGATTCCTAATGTGGATCAGTTGGTAACAAAGATAAAGATGGCAGGTCATGGCAACAATATAGACCTAATCTTTGGCCTACCTAGCTTTGAATTCGAGCTGAGTGCATTCAACTCTTATTTTGATAACAGCGGACTATCTGACAGTAAAAAACTTCATAAGTTCACGGCTTGGATCGTAGACAAGTTTGATCGCTACAAAAAGCAGAATCCTGAATATGGCATTCAGTCTCCGACCGGACAGCAAGCTAATACTGCTCAACCATTTCTTAATTTACCGACTAAGCCTAAGAGCCTATTAGGAGGTACTCAATGAATACACCTATTCATAATCTACAAATTGAACAAGCTGTGCTTGCTGCACTGATGACAGTCTCAAATTCATACAATCGAGTTGAAAATTTACTGACTGAAGAGGATTTCTACGCTACACGCCACAAGCTGATTTTTCAGGCCATAGTAGATCTTGATTCTAAAAATTCACCATATGACGCCGTCTTAGTTAATCAGTGGTTAGAAATGCGTAACTATTCTGAAGCTGCCGGTGGCGAGCAATACATCATGCAGATTCTGGGCGATGCGCCGTCAAGTTTTTACAATCTGGTGTCTTATGCTGAGAAATTGAAGGATCTTACGACATGCAGGCAAGTTGAAGCTGAAGCAATGAAAGTGATTAATCATGCTCGGAACTTAACGGTGAGCCGTGGTGAACTAGTCCAGAATGCACAAGCTGCTTTCGCCGATCTGAATACTGAATCAGGAAGTGAATCTCTCTTTCATATTCATGATGCTGCTGCTAATACCTTTCATGAGATGCACCGTAAGATTGAAGCTGCAATTGCTGGTAATTCGATGATCAAAGGAATCCAGACTGGCATCTATGACCTCGACAAGAAACTAGGCGATGTTGAACCTGGTTGCCTAATGGTGGTGGCTGCACGGCCAGCAATGGGTAAGACGACTATGCTTCAGCTCATTGCAAATAATGTAGCAGTGATACAGAAAAAGCCGGCCCTCATCATGTCAGGAGAAATGCCCAAAGAACAGATCGCCATGCGTCTCTGTTGCGCGATTGCACCAGCAGATATTGGAGTAGTGCGTAATTCCCCACACCTATTACCTAAAAATGAATTTACGGCGTATACAGACGCCGTGGTGATGCTGAAAGAAGTACCAATGCAGATCAATGATACTTCCCGTCCATCTATTGCAAATATCAGGGAGTCTATTCGTAAAGTAAAACATCAGTATGGCTCTGTTGGTGTGGTCCTTGTTGATTACCTTCAGATTATGAAGACAACAAAGCAATTCGCCCGGGAGGATTTAAAGATTGCTTATTTTACCGGTGAGCTGAAAGCCATGGCCAAAGAGTTTGATTGCGTCATTGTTCTTTTATCTCAGCTCAATCGTGAGTTAGAGAAACGACCAAATAAAAGACCTATGATGTCAGATCTACGTGAGTCTGGAGCGATTGAACAAGATGCTGATCAAATCATTTTCCTATATCGAGATGAAATTTATAACAAGGAGTCTCAATACAAAGGGATTGCTGAAGCTATTGTTGGGAAAAACAGACACGGCGAAGCTGGTACTGCGTACATGCATGCCCAGCTGAAGTACTGCCAATTCACCAATCTAGATCATGATGCGCTTAATCAAATCCAGGGGAATACAATATGATGTTTATTCAAGGTGATCGCGTAGATTCTACTGCATCAGGTAAATCATTGACCGAAAGATTCAAAAACTTAAGAACTAAAAAAAAGGTAAAGGAGTTCATCGTTAAACGCCGTGGCTATAAACGTCCAGACTTCAACCGCATAATTCTAGATCTTAGCCGTCTCGGTTGGACACATGAAAAAATAGCCTTTGTATTGCCTGTCTCTGGTGCTTCTACAGTTAGCGAATGGGCACGAGGGAGCATACCCAATTATGAAAATGGCGAAGCACTTATTGAGCTATGGCGAGCTGAAACGGGTATTAGCCGCGAACCTCGTGAAGGTGAATGGGGAACGTATCAATATAAGATTGGACAGCTGGATCTTCTCTGATACCGCTTTAATTAAAGCATTTCATCAAATTTAATAATGACTTTTCTTATGTAACGAGTCATTAAATTATACGAACCACCCAATTCTCATACATGAAAACACACTGTTTTCATGTATGTAATCTATAGTTTTTATGCTGTGTAACGCACAGTTTTTATGCTGTGTAACGCACAGTTTTTATGCTGTGTAACGCACAGTTTTTTGCTCTGTAACGCACGGTTTTTTGGCATGTAACAGAGGTGAATTTCATCAATTTTTGTTTGAAACGCACATTTTGGGGCTGTGTAACGGTAGACATGAGTAAAATTTAATCTATGTATTCAAGAATTATTAATCAGTCTGTTATTTAGCTACTATTCTCATGGGCTGAAAGTCATCAATATGAACTTTTTTAGCCTTTAGCAAATCCTCTCTTTTACCATCTATAACCAAGACGGCGCGCTTAACCTGAACTGTCCAAGTACGATCTGCTCCACACATTGTTTCCGATTCAAGAAAAATATTTCCAAATGCTTTACCTTGAAGGTTTTGTATATCGCCGTAGGTTATTACATTCTCAGAAGTCCCTTGCACTCTACCGGCTTTATCCTTTGCCACCAGGTCTAAATACAGTTTGTCATAGGTCCCAAGAAAATCATGGATCGTCACATCCACCACGGCGGAACAGATCCCTGAGTTCACATAGCTGGTCTTGGAATGCTGAAGTGTAATTGGGGTAGCCAAAGCCACTGAGCTTATAAGACTCATTAGAGAGAAAGCTATTATCTTCTTCATGATGTGAAATTCCTTTTTCTACTAAAATTATGTATGCGGTGTTATCAGAGGCTGTATTTCAAGTGAGTCAAGCAAGCCACTTTCTCTTTCCCAGGTATCGACAGCTTTGATCCCGTAACGACTACTGGAACGTCCATGCGCTTTAATCACTGGTTCAGGAAAGTTCTTTTTATTTCGCCAGCTGATCAAAGTACCTTTAGTAATTCCATAGCGCTTTAATAACTCAGGTGTTGAGATATATAAGGTCATCAATTATTCCTCAAAGTGTAGTCATACTAATCAAGCTATTCAGCAATAACTGCAACTTTGAATTGTATTTCACATTCATTCTTCACATGTTCTTAGTGGGAATGTATAGCTGTAAAGTTCCATAAAATCACTATTAATCACTTTAAAGGAAAAATGAGTGCCATTTACCCTATAAACTTGAGAAGTGCCAATAGCTGAGGAACAAGCGTAATTTCTAATTAATTGACTAAACTTTTCCAAATCTATTTTTTCCGATAAATCCTTTTTAGTTTCAATATCTCTTAGCGCATAAGTCTGAGAAATTAAAGGTCTGCTTAACACCATGGTTAATAGCTCTGTATCAGCATCAACTTTTCTAGGTAACGTCGAAACTACTTCATTGGTGATTTGACGAGTAAGATCGTTAAAGCTATCAATATCAATAATTTCATATTTCTCATTGATTATCTTGGCATTGATTAACGAGCGATCAAATCCATTTTCTGCTAAAGCTACTGTTGAATACCCTAAAAGTAATATGGGTAAAACTCTACCAATCATATTTCCCCCTTAATTGTCTCATCACATCATTTGATGTTGAATTTTGGCTATTTATAAATATCAATACAACATAGTAATCTAAAAATTAAAAAAGGAGCCGAAGCTCCTAATTTTATTCTTCTGATAAATCCCACCAGTAACTATTACCTAAGTTCTCCAGGCGCTGCTGTGTTCTCGGTAAATAATCAGGATCAATCATATTCTGCATTTTGGAATACAGCATTCGATCTACGACCAGCTTACTGTACCAAAGATTCTGCAATGGAATATTACTCTTCAGGGTATTGGCCACCTCCATCATCCGGGTAGATTCTTTCCCCTCAATGATGTTGTTGCCCATACCTGTTAGCAGCATACCCAACTTCATGCTTTGGCCTAATAATGGGCCACTGATAAAGTCTGATGCACTTCGACCGGTTGGATCTGAAAGTGCAGACATGATGTCCCCCAGGAAGGAAAGCCCGCCACCTTTAAGAAGTGACTTACCAAAGAAGTCGATCGTGAATACAGGTTCTGGATTCTTACCATTGGCCAAGTTCTGGGTCTGAACGATCAATGCACCTGCTAAAGTTTGATAAGCCAGTAGCGAAGCCAGGAACGTCACTCTGCTCTTAATATCTCCCTGGGCAAAGGCACGATGACCAATACGGAACATATAAGCCAATGGGAAGCCTTTAAACTGGAATAAGGTACGACCCAATTCCCCTTGGATAGTTCCGGCTTCACCTAAGTTAATGATGCTGCGCTCACGTACACCGGCCTCAATGATAGCGACTGACTCCTCATTGAAGATATGAGTCTGATACTTCATTGCAGCCTTATAGCGGAAGTCAGCAATGGCGTTCGCACTATCCTGCTTGTCCAATGGCAAAAACTGCTTAATCACATCATCTGGTGCATTAAAAAAATCATTCTGCGAAAGTACCGCCGTCCCATCTTCACGTTTACTTGGCTCCAACTGCTGCCATAACTGCCAATCACGTTCGGTAATACCGTTCCCCTGTAGGATCTTAAGATCATCCGCACCAAGATCCTTCCAATCCGTTTTACGGGTCATTTCAGCAAGCTTATTCATATGCACCAGATTAAGCGCTCGTTTAGCACTGGCTGTCACGGCATTTAATCCTGACACTTTCATAGTCATTGCAGCAAAGGCCTGCATACGCGCATTAAAGCGGCCTGATTTAGTGGCACTACTCACCACATCAGCATCTCCAAAGCGAGACATACCGCCTACCATCTCAGTGATACCAAGCCCAAAACGTAGGGCTTCATCACGTGTAGCACCCTGTTTCAGTTGCTTCATGTATTCAGGGAGGATGGATTTGGTATAAGACAGGCCCAGCATATTAGCCACTTTCTTCATGCTGGCATGATCACCAAAGGTTGTTAATGTGGTGCCACCTAATTTAGATGAAACCATTAGGGCACGCAGACCACCCATAACATTTCCCAGTGTTGAATCAATCGCCCGGGTATTGGCATCCAGGGTGTTATACATCGACATGGCTCGATGAGCCTGCTTATCAATTTCGCCATGTTTCAATCCATTCTGTGGATCTGCTTTCAGTTTGATCTTGGCTTCATCCAATAGAGATTCAAACGTATGACGAGGATTGGATCCAAGGTTCTGCATCATTGCCACTTCCGTACTCATGCGCTGAGTATGGTTTTTCAGAATTTCATGAAACCCTGCTTCATCATAAGTTCCATATTTCTTCTGATACGCCAGCCACGCGTCACCATCCTTGAAATGCAAAGCACGTGATTCCTGGTGACGATTTGCCATCTTTGAACGACCACCTACAGGTGATGCACCTGCTTTGGCCTGTTTATTCAGTATCAGTAAGTCTTTGTTGGCGCCGTTGGTTGAGATAGTTTTATAAATCTCCTCGAGCATGGATTTAATCTCCAGCTCATCCATCAACTCACCAGTCTCTTTGAAATACTGATTACGATCCAAGCCAGCCAAGGCATCATTCACCCATTCAGCTTGATCTGTTAAGGCCACCTTCTTTTGATCATGCGAAGTCATAAAGCCGAAATTATCGAGCTTTTTGATATTCCCTCCAGCCCGATTGAAGGCTAAACGCATCTCCTCCAAAACGGCGCTTACCTCTTTGGCCATAGCCGTAATTTCTGGATTATCAGACTTACCACCAAACATGACCCGGATAATGTCATCGGTCATTTCTTTATTGACGGACATACCGAAGCGCTCTTGTGTTTTGGTAAACACATCGGCAACTAAAGACATCCAGCGGCTATGTAAAGATTGGGATAGTTTTTCTATTGACTGGATACCGCTCTGATCAGAGAAATATGCAATCTTCCGCATTAATACCTGGAGTGGATTTAGTTTAGGATGGTTATAGATTTCATTCTGCACCTGGGCCTTGATAATCGCGTCCCGGGCAATGTTCTGATTATTTTTAGCAATCTGCACGGCGAGATCCGTGGCAGTTTTCTGCGCAATAGCTTCCGCACGCTCAGCATGACTTTTAAAAATCCAGTCTGGATCTGTTCTGGCTAGAGTATTTTGTGCCCGGATATACAGTGATGAAATACGATTACTATCAGCTGCACTTAATTTTCTTTTACCTAATGCCTTTGCAACTTGTTCTCTACATTCAGCTCTCATGCTGCTTCACTCCCAAATCTTAATGCGCAGCTTGCCAATGCTTTCACTGCCTGAATTTCATCTTTTGCGATTTCTTCTTGCTCTTTGACATAGTCCAATAGATCTCGGGATGACATCGTCACAATTTCCTCATCCCCGTTTTCATCCAGACGCGTAAAGGTCACTTCCATATCGGGATCTGCTTCCAGAATTGAAACTGCTTCCCTGCCGTCTGCCGTGTCAGTGAATGCACCGTATTCCCCTTTACTAGACTTGGTTAAGTCCGGTGCACCATCAACCTTAGATTTACCTGGCTTCCAAAACTCCCGTTCCAATGCCTGAGTAGCTTTATGCTGTACCGCAGTTAATTCAGGACTATCGGCTTTACCATTAGCAGGATGGGCAAATAGGTCATTTCCATTACGTGTAGCCTTTACCGGGCTAATGGTGCCATCTTGATTAACTTGGCGCTGGAATGTCGTATTAGAAGTACTATTGTGTAGCTCTTGAATAACTCCCCCATCATCCATTGACCGCTCTCGTTTAAGGTAGTTTTGCGATCTGGTTGGAGTCCAATTATCAACCCCTGCGATAATTGAGTTTTGCTGAATATTTGAATCTGATGTTCTGGTATTGATATCTAAAGTGTTCGATTCTGGACCTGGAAGAATAACGCGTTGTTGTTCTGGCTCAAGCTGGTAAAGATCAGAGTCCAATGTATCCAAATTACGGTTAGCGCTATTACCGGGACCAGATAAATCGACTTGAGGTTCAACATACGGCGTTAGGTAAGCACCACCTTCAGAATACTGATAATGCGCCGTAGCCTTGAGGTATTCCAGATCCTCCTTGGTCAATGGAGAAGATAGGGCTTCAAACTCTTCCTGGAGTGACTTAACACTATGCTCATCTGCACTGAGTACAAAAGGCATTGCTTCAACTTCAGCATCAGATTGGGACTTGTAAGCAGGTGGTGCAGTTATATCAGACTCAAACTGTGGGAACTCTGATTCGCTCCCTCGGACTTCGGTAGGATGTGCTGCACTTTGTGAACCGACATCACCATAAAGTTTAGCTATATCGTTCCAGCGCTTTTCGTATTTGGCCTTTACCTGCCCTACGGTCATACCATTGAATTGATGACTTGAAGTGATACCTTCTGCAATCTGTCTTGCAGTCTTTTTCTGATTGCCTTTACTCCAGCGTGTGGCCACATCAACAAAAAGCTCATTATCCTTAGCCTTTAAAAATGCTGGTCCACCACCCTCACCAAAGAAATGCAGGTAGTAAAGCTCTAGGCCATTCGGATCTCGATTAAAGTGACTACGAAAAACCTTGGAGTTATGTTCGTAGTAGTTCAGGCCCGCTTTAATTTGATCATTGCCATCAAACTTGTTCTTACCTCCCATACGGGCAAAGGTGCTATCCAAAGTCTGGAATAAGCCGGTAGCTGACGATAGTAACTTACCGTTTCTGTCCTTTGGCTGGATTGAAGTGCTGAAGGTGCCACCAGTTTCCAAATGGGAAATGATTAAGGCATCCACTGGATTGATACCCCGTTTAGAGGCTTCCTGGACAATCGTTTTTGTCCACGGTTTTTTATCAAATACAGGGTTAGTCAAGACATCGGCTATTACTGGTGCTTTATGTTCATCAGTATTGATAGCGCTTGGTCTTACGAGGGCCTTCGGTGTACCTGTTATTGGTACCACTGGTGTACTGGTTACGATTGCTTTGGGTGTTCCGCTCACTGGTGCTTTTAAGCTGACCAGCTCATCATTCAATGCACTCTCCATTGCACTATCCAATGCATCAAAGTGTGAATTGGCCTCTTTTGCATTAGTTGGACTAAATGGGTTCGTGCCTTCTGCATGCTCGATGTTGGCCTGAATATGAGCCGCATCATTCATGGTATCTACATTACTATGGTCTTTGATCTGCTCTGGCCGTAAACGCCCTTTGTTCGCCCACAAGTTGAGTAGTAAAGCCATCCCGCCGTTTGCTGCCAATGTGGACGGACTTAATGCATTTTCCTTTAATGCTTCACCGTATTGAGCGACTTTCTTATTTTCATTGTTTTCAAGAAATGAACCTTCAAGATAATCACCAGCTACGCCAGCTCCAGTAGCCAGCGCAGTAGTAGCCACAGCATCAGCCACTACAGATTTAGCAACACCATGGGTAGGAATAGCAAAGCCCAGAGCATCTGTAACCCCTTTAATAGCCCCACCGGTGCGAGCCGTTTTTATATCCGCCCCTTTGTTAAGTAAGTCTGATTTCTCTGCTTCAAAGGTCTGGTACCCGAATAATCCAGAATTCAATGCCAAGCCAGGTACACCGCCTGCACCTAGTGTAGTGACGGCGTTCCAGCCAATACGTGTAAAGTCTTTGGTGAGGCCATAGGTAAACTCACCTATGCCACCTAAATCATCAGGCTTAAAAATCTCGAGGTTTTGCGCTCTTAGAGCTGCTGCTTTCTTGTCACCACGTACTAAAGCATCTGGGGCGGTAGCTGCCTCAATGGTACCCATAGCAACACCGGAAACAGTACCTAATACGCCGTCAGCAAGTCCACCGCGCTCACTTTTAGGTTTAAAGCGAGGGTCGTCCTGATTTAACGTTAATTCATCATCTGCTAAAAAATCCATCTCTACCTCATCTCACTTTAAAAGTTAAACGTGTTTGACGCTTCTTATCGGTGGCATCCATGATGTACTTGGTACCATTCTTGAAGTAATAGACGTATGGATTTTTAGGGTCTTGCTCTAAAGGGAGATCCAAGAAGAAGTCTTTGTCAGATCCGCCATAGTTGCGGGCATTGCGAGAGTTGAAGCTCTCCAGCTGCTCACGGAATGCTTTTTCACCTACCGTATGCGGCCGTAGCACAACTGATTTGCTTCCGAAGAATCCCCCTGAGGTGAACTTGCCCCCTGTGACATTCTTAGCAGCTCTATTAAAAAGCTCTTCATCAATAGTTTTATTTAAAATATTGCCCTTTGTATCAGTCACCTTCTCAGCTTTTTGAACCAAATAAGCATAGTTGGCTTTGATTGAATCCAGATAGATTTGAAAGTCAGGTTTACCTGGTGAAGTAATACCGGCTAAATACGTTTCTGTTTGCTTTGTTAAACCGTTTTCATCTACTTTGACCAAGCCTTTTTCAATCAGATCCTGACCGGTAATAATCTGGCCAGCAATATCTTGTAGACCCCTGTTATTGAGTGAAGCGGATAAACGATATGAGCCACTTTCACCAGCAATACTGTTGATCATGTCTCTAGATGCATTGGCATTGCCAGCACTAGATTTATAGAGGCTAGTCACTAAATTCAACTTATCGCCTGGTCTAGCTTTTTCCCAGAACTGCTTTAATTCAGATTGTTGTTGAGTAGAGAAAGGATTTAACGACCCTACTGTGCCGTTCAATACATTGTTCGCGTGAATAGATTTAATATTCTTGGATAGAGCTGTAATCGCTTCGGGATTGCCACTTAAAATTGCATGAGTAGGTACTACTGTCAGCTCTTGGCCAGTCTTGATTGAGTACGCCAAGGTAGAGTTATTCTTCTCATAGCCCAGCATATTTTCATGCGTTTTAGACAGAAGGTTTAACTTCCAGCTCACGTCAGTAGCGTTATCTTGCGCCGTATTTTGAGCTTCTGAGCGCTTTTTACTGAGATAGGCTTCACGCTCATCTGCACCTAAACGCATGAACTGTTGTACTTCAACCAAAGCCCCGCTGTACTGAACAAACTCAGATTCTTTCCCTGTGCCCTTAACACGTGCTAAACGGGATTTAATCACGTCTTCACTTGGGATCAAGCCTGTTTCAATATCTGCCTTCATCTCAGTGACAGCATCTTTTGCATCATCTTCTAACTGCTTTTGCTGTAAGGCAACTGCCCGGTTATTCTGATCGATTTGACTTGATACCCGTCCACTCCAGTAGACGGCCTGCTCTTGAGTTAAATTAGGGTGTTTTGCTATTACAGCCTCAGGAGTGGATAGTTCAGTCAGCTTTTCGTTGTCTGACTTATTTCCCAAATAAAATGTGGATACATCATTGCCGGCCCGACTATTTTTGTACTCGTTAAAAGTATCTTGGACATGCGCTAAGGGTAAATTTTTGGACTGTGCATACAAAGCCATACCACTCCAAACATCCTGCTCAGAAGCATCTGGATTTTTGAGATAGTTTTCTCGCATATCCTTTAATTTTACAATAGCCTGTTGCTGCTCCGACTTCTGCGCGATCGGCAAATACTTCGATGCACTCTGGTAGGAATGCTGCTCAAAATAATTATTAAAGTTCTGCTCAAACTGTTTAGGTATTAGGTCTTTGTACTGACCCTTGATTGTTTCTAAGCTCTTTTGGCGTTGAACTACGGCGTCATCATAGGCAATTGCACCACTTTGCATTTTAAGCAAAAGATCATCATCCACTACACTGATGTCCGCCCCAACCTTAGAGGATTGCAATGCAAAATCAGCTTTAGCTTTTTTGTCCTGCTCTTGTTGCTGTTGTGCAGCATATTGCACTGCAACCTGGGAGACATTCTGTAATGCACCTGCGATCATCTGGCCGGATTGATCTTGAGGCATTTGGATGCGACCAGCTTGTGGCATCGCATTACCAAAATTACCCATTGGGATTTTAGCCATTTTATTTCTCGAAGTAATTTACTCAATACTTCAAAATTAAATGGTTATGTGTCCTCAAAAAATGGGTATATTTAGTCCAGAAAAAAGGAGCCTAAATAGCTCCTATCTCTCGACTAAAATCAGGCTGTACGCTTCGTTTGATGAAAGCAACGATTGATATTTTTCACTCCAGACTTACGACCAATAAAAAGCGATTCCAGCACACGTTTTATAAACTGGATCTTCTTCACGATCTGTCCTAACTCAAACTCGAATGTATTCCGGTTAAGGAGGCGTTTAAATTCTTGATCAGGATCCAAATAATGTGCCGTAATAATTAAAGTATTCGGACAGCTATTCAAGTTAATTAAAATTGTATAGAGATGATTATAGTAAAAAGCTCTATTGTTCTTAGCTGTTAAGTAAGTGAGGCGATGGATCAGTTCTTCCAAGTGAGAAGCAACTTTTAGTAAATGATCTTTATACTCAACATTGAACAACTGTGCTGGTTCCTTGCCATTAATCTCTCTTCGAAACTCATCAATCAAGTATTCAATCCCATTACATAGCTGGATTGATCTTTCCATATCATCACAGTCTAAAGGCTTAAAGGCCGGAACTGTTGGTCGTTGCATGCTTATATGCTCCAGTTATTAATTCTTGGGATATCTTGGTTTGTTTTATCAGTGAGAGCTTTCCAAAGCTCAATAAATGCTTCTCCTACTTCATAGTGAGGAGTGGCACCACGTGCCCAGTCGGCCACACCAGCAGATCCAGCCATTGGTAATAGATACGCAATCTTTTCGTTAGTCATTTCATGATGTTTTTTTAGCTCATCAATCATGTTTTTATAATTAGGTGCGCCGTACTTCACTTCTGCTTTGAGAAAAAGAAGATTTTTGGATACTTCAAAATTACTAAGCTCAATATAAATCCCCATACTTCCGCCTATTACGTTTAATACATTTAGATAAATAAGATCACTTAGTGGCCTGGTATAAATGGACTTATTCAGGCCACTGAATTGGATTCCTACGTCTTAACTTTTAGCTTAATCACTTCCAGCCACCAGTAGTATTTGATGATGCTGCACTCGTAATTGCAGCTTGCTGTTGTGCAGTAGCTTTTGCTTTTCTAACATCGACGACCCCATTCGCACCTGCAGCAACCATGTTAATTGGTGTCGTAATTCCTGCCATCATCGCGTTACGCCCATACACACTGGCTTCCGCCTGTAACCGCTGAGAATTGTTATAACCGGTGATCTCGGCCATATTTGCATCATAGTTACCATCAAGTTCAATCTGGTCGTTGATTACTACGGCGGTACCTTCGTGCACATCAAGGCCATTTTCTGCAGCTGCCGCACGCGCACGTGACTGCACTTTATCCTTTTCCTTGCGAATCCGTTCAGCTTCCAGTCGACCACGTGCAAGCTGTGCTTTCCCGTCCGCTTCAGCCTGCTCTGATGCATGCTTGTTACTTTGATAACTTGAATACCCTGTAAGTGCGGTACCTGCCACTGCTGCTACTGCTGCTACTGCTGCCCAGGTCATGATATGAACTCCTCAATGCTGCGACCTATAGAAATTAAGAATTCTTCTTCCTTCCCTTCCGGAACAATTACTTCTTTTTCAATTTCTTCTAAATCTATGCTTTCAGTCGGGTGGATCGTCATGCAGGTGGAATCTTCATGAAAGTAAGCTACTCGCTTTGTTCCTGGCATGGTTCGCTGAATACATGGTGCTTGAATGTGCTCTACGCCGTTTTCAGTTAGTACACTTAAGCTACCTGTTAAAAATAGAATGAAGTGTTCAGTACGGTGCATTTTGCTTACAACTAAAGTCCCTGCTTTGGCCTTAAATTCCCTTACATAAACCTTGTTGCCAAAATGATGAACTAACCCTGTGTCTGCCTTTTCAAGGTCTCCAGATTCAATCTTTTGCTCTAGTTCATTCTGCAAGCTAATGGCAGCGCCTACATAAGATTGCTTGTAAGCCCCACCCATTACGTAAGCTAAGAAATCTGTATCCCCTGGTGAGATAATTTCACTCATATCTATTCATCCAATTTCTAATCATTAATGGCAATTTAGAACGCTTAAAGTCCTCAAAAAATGGGTGAATTTGGATTTAAATTTCTGCGGAGTGAGATTTCGTAAGAGTACCAAGATCGACAAAACGCGCGCGCGCGCGAGGGAGACCGCAAAACACTATATTTTTAGCCTTCAACTCCACCTAGTAATCAATGCCATCCTTCAATCTCCGTTTATCAATACGGCGTATCCAAGCAGGTCAAATCATACTTTCAGTTCGAATCCCTGTTTAGGATTCGAACCCACGTCCCTCTCAATTTTCATCAACACAAAGTACTTCTATAAATAAGGATACAAATAGGGATACTAATCAAAAACAGAAACAATCAAACCCAATAATACAAATACATACAGCTTATAGTTCTATTCGCGCAGGGCGCACATATTTTAAATATGTGAACTAATTAACAAAAAATTTAAGCAATAATTCAATATATTTATATTTTTTTAACTTAATCACTATCTTATTTAATTTAAATATTTTCAATTACTTATATCATTAAATTACTTTTCAATTAGTATTTTTACTCTAATTTGATGTTTTTTTGAACTACTCATTCAAAGTAGAGCATTTACTCTTTTTTTTATTGTGTTATTTTTGTCACATGGAGTAACAAATCAGCCATTGAAGGCATAGGAATGACTCCAAAAACAATACCAAGCAAATACCGAATAAATGTTTGAAACCCAAATTTGTACCTCAAGGGAAGATGAAGAATGAAATTAAAAACGCTTAGTACAGCAATGATTTTAGCAACGTTACCAATGACAGGTGCATTTGCTGCTGCTATGGATCGTTCAGGCCAGTCAATGGCTGCTTTTTTACAGCCTGGTAATTATTTCGAAGCGGGGATTTCTGTTTTAGATGCAGATGTATCGGGTAAAGAAGCTGGTGAAACAGCTACCCGCCGTGATATTGATGACATGGCAGAAAGTTATTATTTCCCGAATGCAGCGCTCAAAATTCAAGCGACTGATAAATTCTCAATAGGTTTACTATACGATCAACCTTTTGGCGCAAAAGCTAAATACACAGGTGATAATGCTTTTGTATCAAACTATGGTACAGATACAGTTCTTCCAAGAGCATTATTAAATGGATTGATTAATCAGCGTATCGTGGATGGTGCTAATGCTCAAGTTCCAGGAAGTGGAATTCCAACACTCGAAGGTACCCAAGCAACTATAGATGGCTTAATTAACAACATACCCGGTTTTCAAAGTACATCTAACAATCTTCTAGATGTATATGAAGAGCTTGTAACACTACGAGATAGTGGATCATTATCAGCCCCATTGCAAGCTGGCGTAGAAACCACTATTAGTAACTTAGAAGCTAATGGTATAGGTGCAGTATCTAACAGCAGATTCTTATTAGGTGAAGGAAATACAGTTGTCGATTTAAAATCACAAAATCTTTCATTAGTATTTGGTTTCCAACCGACAGCAAATTGGAATTTGTATGCAGGTGCTGTATATCAAACTATTGAAGGTGATTTAAGCTTACGCGGACAAGCTTATAGTATTTATAATGGTTATGATGCAACGCTTCCTGAAACTGATGCTTGGGGTTGGTTAGCAGGCTTTGCATATCAAATTCCAGAAATCGCATTAAAAGCGTCTGTAACTTATCGCTCTGAAATCGAACATGAAGCAAACGCTAAAGAATCTTTACCTTCTCTAGCTGCATTATCACTAATTGGTGCTGAAGAAAGTATTGAGGTAATTGAAAATGCAAGTGGTAAATCTAAATTTACCACTCCTCAATCTGTAAACATCGATTTGCAATCAGGGATTATGCAAGATACGGTTGCATTCTTAAATGTTCGTTGGGTCGATTGGTCTGAATTTGCACTTCGCCCACTTAAATTTGGTATGTTAAGTGAAGTCGTAGGTCAATTAGATTCCGTAAATCGTCCTAATGGTTTTGATATTGTTAAATACGATAAGGATCAATGGACTGCTACTGCAGGTGTAGGCCGTAAACTTTCAGAAAAATGGGCTGGGAATGTATCTGTAGGTTGGGACTCAGGTGCTGGCAATCCAATCACTACACTTGGTCCAACTGATGGCTACTGGAATGTTGGTTTAGGCGTTCAATACAGCCCTGCACCAAATTACTTTATTGCCGGTGGTGTTAAATACTTCTGGTTAGGTGATGCAGAATCACAAACTGCAGCTCAAGTAGGTGAAGACAACCGTATCGTAGGTGATTTTAAAGATAATAACGCAATTGCTTATGGTCTAAAAATTGGTTACCGCTTCTAATATCTAGAACTTTAAAAAACCACCTTCGGGTGGTTTTTTTATTGTTTAAAATTTATTTTTATACACTTGTAAACTATCTGATGATTTAAACATCAATTAATTTTTAATTAATTTATGTGTCATTTCAGTCAATCCATATAAATAAAATATTATTTAATTCACATATTTAACCTTATATTTTTAGTACAAAAACTCTAACCCCTCCTATTTTAATTACTGATCAGTTCAAATCTTCATCAAAGCCTAGCATTTACTCTTTTTAATTTTATGTTATTTTTCCACAACTTTTTAATATGTTTATGCAACATTATCAGGGAAGAGCCATGAAGCTTAAGCCAATCTCTACTGCAATATTACTTGCAACACTCCCAACTTCAGCAGTGTTTGCTGGCGGTTTAGACCGTTCTGGTCAGTCTATCCAGGCATTTTTACAGCCGGGCAACTATGCAGAAGCGGGTATTTCAATTTTAGATCCTGATGTTTCAGGAACTTCTAAAACTTCCGGTTTTGAAGGCGAGAAAATCAGTGATATGGCTGATGATTACTCTTTCATTAATGCGGCAATCAAAGTTCAAGCAACTGATAAAATTTCCTTAGGTCTGATTTATGACCAACCTTTTGGTGCAGATGCACAATATGATGCAGCTACTAATTCATTTGGAAATGGCTCAGAAGGTACATCAGTTGAAGTTAAAACTCAGAATTTAACAGCCCTTATAGGATATCAACCTACAGAAAACTGGAATTTTTATGCTGGTCCAGTTTGGCAAACGGTAGAAGCGGATATTAAATTACGTGGTCAAGCTTATAGTGTTCTTAGTGGCTATAACATTAAGCTAGAAGAAGAGGAAGCATTTGGCTGGTTAGCTGGTTTTGCTTATCAAATTCCTGAAATTGCGTTAAAAACGTCTATAACTTATCGTTCAGAAATTAAACATGATGCAAGTTCTCATGAAACATCTTTACTTCCTCAAGTTGCACAAGATCCTCGCGTATCTCCTGGACTTACAGCAGAACAAAAATATGCATTCCCACTGTTAGGTCATATTGATTCCAAAGTTAATGCAACAACTCCTCAGTCGGTAAATATTGATTTCCAAACTGGCGTCGCGCCAAATACACTTGCGTTCGCAAATGTGCGCTGGGTACATTGGGATCAGTTTACCGTCAGCCCGCAACTACTTAACACATTAGGCCAAGATCTAATTTCATATTCAGATGACCAATGGTCTGCAAATGTCGGTGTAGGCCATAAATTCTCAGATAAATGGTCTGCTTCTACTTCAATCGGTTGGGACTCTGGTGCAGGAAACCCAGTAACAACACTTGGTCCAACAGAAGGCTTTTGGAGTCTTGGCTTAGGTGCACAATATAGCCCTGCTGCAAATTACTTTATTCAAGCCGGTGTTAAGCATCTTTGGTTAGGTGATGCGCAAGCACAAACTGGCGGAAATCCAGTTGGTGAATTTGAAGATAATAATGCTTGGGCATATGGCATGAAAATCGGTTACCGTTTCTAATCAATTGATTCAATAAAGAAAGGGCGCTTAAAGCGCCCTTTCTTATGCACTTAAATTATTTAAGCTGGAATATCACGAACTGAAGCCTTACGAATCGCTTCTTTCAATGCTTCATAACCATGAATTGGTGGGAATTGCGGAAATTCAGCAATGACGTTTTCAGGTGCATCAAATAGGAAACCTGCATCCGCTTCACTGAGCATGGTCGTGTCATTATATGAATCGCCTGCTGCAATCACTCGAAAGTTCAAACCATGCAGTGCTTTAACAGCTTGACGTTTTTGATCGGGCTGACGAAGTTTATAGGCAGAGATCATGCCGGCTTCATCTGTTTCTAATTTGTGACAGAAAATAGTCGGCCAATCCAACTGTTTCATGAGTGGGTGTGCAAATTCATAAAAGGTATCTGATAAAATAATTAATTGAAAATGCGTATTGACCCATTTTATAAATTCTTTTGCACCTGGGAATGGCCCCATTTCTGCAATCACAGCCTGAATATCATTTAAGCCTAAACCGTGCTGTTTGAGAATATTTAAGCGTTGTGTCATCAGCACATCATAGTCAGGAATATCACGAGTCGTTGCTTCAAGCTCTTTAATCCCGGTTTTTTTAGCAAAATTAATCCAGATTTCTGGAACCAACACACCTTCTAAATCTAGACATACGACTTCCATGAACATTCCCTCTAAGTTGTATTGAAAAAATTTTGCACTATCATAGCTGAAGAAACAGATTTTGCACTGTACTTTTTTAAATCTATTTTTTTAATAAGTATTTATTTTTTAGTGATAAGTCAATTAAATCAATTCTATTAAAATAGATGTGAAATTAACTAATATAGGCCATGTCCTTTCTAAGCCTATATCGCCAGGACTCTCATGACCATCATTCCTACTATTGATCGTATTGATGCACTTGCATCTGAATATGCAGATAAATTGCCCAATGAAATTTTGGCACTTGCACTGAGCCAGCAAGGTGAAATTGCGATTTCATTTTCTGGTGCTGAAGATGTTGTATTGATTGATATGGCGTCACATCTCGGTAAACCATTCCGGGTATTCAGTCTGGATACTGGACGTTTACATGCAGAGACCTATCAGTTTATTGAGCGGGTGCGTAAGCATTACAATATCGAGATTGAAATCTGCTTCCCCGAAACTGCAGACGTGCAAAATCTAGTGACGACAAAAGGTTTATTCAGTTTCTTTGAAGATGGCCATCAGGAATGTTGCGGTATACGCAAGGTTCAACCACTGCGTAAAAAACTGGCCACGCTGGATGGCTGGATCACCGGTCAGCGTAAAGACCAAAGCCCGGGTACCCGTAATGAAATTCCTGTGGTTCAGGCAGATCCAGGTTTTTCCGGTCCGGGTAAGCAGCTGATCAAATACAATCCTCTGGCCAACTGGTCCAGTGCAGATGTCTGGAGTTATATCCGCATGATGGAAGTCCCTTATAATGCCCTGCATGAGAAAGGTTTTGTTTCAATCGGCTGTGAACCCTGTACCCGCCCTGTCCTGCCGAATCAGCATGAACGTGAAGGCCGCTGGTGGTGGGAAGAAGCCACGCATAAAGAATGTGGTCTGCATGCCGGCAACTTGCAAAAATGATCTAGCATAACCATCGACTCGTCGGTGGTTTTTTCATAAACCAATCATCTACAGAAAAATCAGTACCTTTCCGTGGCAAAATCGCTATACTTTGTAATGTCAATATTAATAATTCTAACAAGGTTGTTCGGATCAGAGCAGCTGAAGAAAGTGCAGTGAGGCAATCTACGCTATGCGTCCATTACATCCAATTGATTTTATTTTCTTAACTTTAGAGAAACGGCAGCAACCTATGCATGTAGGTGGGCTATTTTTATTCCAAATTCCCGAAAATGCACCAGCTTCCTTTATTCAGGATCTCGTCACTGATATTCAAAACTCCAAATCATCGCCGATTCCACCTTTTAATAATTATTTAAATGGCCTGTTTTGGGATGAAGACCAAGAATTTGATTTAGATCATCATTTTCGTCATATTGCCCTGCCGAAACCGGGTCGTATCCGTGAATTGCTCACTTATATTTCACAAGAACATAGTGCGCTGATTGATCGTGCCAAGCCTTTATGGACCTGTCATATTATTGAAGGAATTGAAGGTAATCGTTTTGCCATGTATTTCAAGATCCATCATGCGATGGTGGACGGAATCGCCGGCATGCGTCTGGTCGAAAAATCGCTGTCGCATGATCCGGATGCCAAAAGTATTGTGCCACCGTGGTGTGTTGAAGGGCCACGCGCCAAACGCCTTAAAGCACCTAAGGTCAATGCTTTTAAAAATGTCCTGCAAACCATTAAAGGCCAACTAGAATGCGCACCACGCGTCGCTTATGAGCTGTCTCAGACCGTTATGAAGGATATGGGGCGCAATCCGGATTATGTGTCCAGTTTTCAGGCACCAAGTTGTATTCTGAACCAACGTGTCAGTGCTTCGCGTCGTTTTGCGGCACAATCCTTTGAATTTTCACGTTTACGGCATATTTCTAAAGCATTGGGCGTCACGATTAATGACATGGTACTGGCCATCTGTTCAGGTGCACTACGTGAATATTTACTATCACAAAACGCTTTACCGAAAAAACCATTAATTGCTATGGTTCCGGCCTCGGTTCGAAGTGATGATTCGGATGTTTCCAATCGCATTACCATGATTCTGGCCAATCTGGGCACCCATAAAGAAAATCCTCTGGAACGTCTCAAAATTGTACGTGGCAGTGTACTGAGTGCCAAGGAACGTTTTAAACGCATGAATGCCAATCAGATTTTAAATTATAGTGCCTTTGTCTATGGTGCAGCCGGTCTGAACATTGTATCCGGTTTAATGCCAACGCGCCAGGCATTTAATGTGATTATTTCCAATGTACCCGGCCCTCAGGAACCGCTATATTGGAATGGTGCACGTCTCGAAGCGCTTTATCCAGCCTCAATTGTACTAGATGGGCAGGCTTTAAACATTACCATGACCAGCTATCTGGACAAACTGGAAGTCGGCTTAACCGCATGCCGTAATGCCCTGCCGAAAATGCAGAATCTGCTGACGCATCTTGAAGAAGAAATCCAGCGTTTTGAACGAATTGTAGATGGTGAACCTGTCCCAAAGTTACAGGCGGTGAGCTAGCCGCAGATCAATAAATAGAATATATAAACTGAAAAAAGTGTTGATCATTTTTGCCAGTCTTTGAGCACAGAATGAAGGGACCGATCTGGTCCCTTTTCTTTGTTTTTGGAAATCTTTTTAAATTATTTTAGAACTTTTGGATGACTTCTCGATTTAAACGTCTATCCAAATCATTTTTTGACAAGTTAGAAACCCTGCACAAATGCAATCAGCTTTTGATGGTACGACACTGTTGTAATAATTGATGGCAGGCATTGCGAATCATGCTGGCGGTAATCTGGACTTCATTACCGCGCTCATCGACGATATATCCTGCATGTACAGTCTTTGGTTCTAATACGTGTTTTAGGCCTTTATTAATTACTGCTTTACTCATATTCATAACACACTCCTTTTGCTAAGCCTGAAACTGGGAGAAACGGCTTTGGCTAATTCATGCATCTAGTATTGTAAATAACAGCACCAATGTAAAATTTCAGATGTAACAAGTGTTTAACGATATTCTGTTACAATTTCAGCTGAGAATGATATCGTATTGCTCTTGCGTATACAGATTTTCTACTTGGAACTTAATCACGCGATTAATGAAATGCTCTAGATCAGCGACTGCTGGGGCCTCTACTGTTAGTAAACGATCAATTACAGCGGGATGCGCGACAACAGTAAAGCCACTCTGCGACTCATAAGCACGTGCATAACGCAGAATTTCTCTGAATATTTCGTAACATACTGACTCGGCTGTTTTGACATAACCACGTCCCTGACAAGTCGGACAGGATTCACAGAGTAAATGTTCCAGTGACTCACGGGTGCGTTTTCGGGTCATTTCCACCAGACCCAGTTCAGATACCTGAGTAATCTTGGTTTTAGCATGGTCACGTTCCAACATGCGCTCAAACTGTTTCATCACTTCTTCACGATGCTGCGCTTCCTGCATATCAATGAAATCAATGATGATAATTCCACCCAGATTACGCAGACGCAACTGACGTGCAATGACCTGAGTCGCTTCCATATTGGTTTTAAAAACAGTGTCTTCCAGTGAGCGACCACCCACATAAGAGCCGGTATTGACGTCAATGGTGGCCATCGCTTCGGTCTGATCAATCATCAGATAACCGCCCGACTTCAACGCAACACGAGTTTGCAGCGCCTTTTGCAGATCTTCTTCAACATTATATAAGTCAAAAATTGGACGCTCGCCCGGGTAGTGCAGTAAGCGGTCTCGCATATTCGGCACGAATTCTTCGACAAACTCTTGCAGCTTGGCATGAATTTCACGTGAATCGACGTAGATTTTTGCAGTTTCTTCATTGGCCAGATCACGAATGATCCGTTGTGGTAAAGGCAATTCTTCAAAGATCAGCGAGGGAACTGCAATAATCTTCTGCTTACGCTGGATATATTCCCAAAGCTTGGCCAGATAAGCCATATCTTGGGCAATGGCTGCTTCTTCAATACCTTCAGCAGCGGTACGTACAATCACTGAGCCTGGCAGCTTATGCTCGGCCTGAATCCGCTCAATAATCGAACGCAAACGATTGCGCTCTTCCTCAGATTCAATTCGCTGCGACACCCCAATATGATTGCCATAAGGCATCAGCACCAGATAACGCGAAGGAATAGACAAATCCGTGGAAAGACGGGCACCTTTGGTACCCAGCATATCTTTCATCACCTGAACCGTGAGGATTTGACCGGGCTGAAGCAGTTCAAAGACATTTGGGGTGGGCTGCTGGCGCGGCCAGACCATATCATTGATATGCAAAAATGCCGTTCTGGACAGACCAATATCCACAAACGCAGCCTGCATACCCGGCAAGACCCGTACCACTTTGCCTTTATAGACATTACCGACCAAGCCACGCTTGGCCGTACGCTCGACAAACAGTTCATTGACCGTGCCGTTTTCAATCAACGCGACCCGACATTCCATCGGCGTGACGTTAATCAATAACTCGTCAGACATAATTACACTCAAAACATTATAAAAATTCTTTTTATCAGCAGTTAATTTAGTGCCTTAACTGTCTGTAATAACTGTACGGTTTCATAGAGCGGCAAGCCGACCACATTGGAATAGCTGCCTTGTATTTTTGGAATATAACGTGCTGCAATTCCTTGAATCGCATAAGCCCCGGCTTTCCCCAGCGGCTCACCTGTGGCCCAGTAACTTTCCATGTCTGCGGCACTCAGGATTTGAAATTCGACCTGCGTACGTACCACTATACTGTATTTTTCATCTTTTGTACGAACACAGACACCGCTATAGACATCATGCCACCGACCGGAGATTTTTGTCCACATTTCAATGGCATGTTGCTTGGATTCTGGTTTACCCAAAATCTCACTATCGACCCCCAGACTGGTATCCGCAGCAATGATGATTGCATCTGGATAACGCTCGGCCACTGCATCAGCCTTGGCTCGTGCCAGACGTTCAACATAAGCCGCGACGGATTCACCTTCACGCACAGATTCATCGATATCCGGACTGTAGATATCAAAGCTCAGTCCGAGCTGCTGTAATAACTCACAACGCCGAGGTGAGCTGGAAGCGAGAATTATATGCGCCATTTTTTCAACATATAATAGAGGACAGGCCAAACCAGAATACTGGTCAGCATTGGAATCCAGTGCCTGGCAAAAGAAAATTGCACGCCTGCCACAATCTGGGCAAAAAAGATCATCAGCAAATGTGCAACAATTGCCAGCCCCGTAATCACCCAGAGATTATTAAAGGTCAGGATACGGCGTTCACGCGTCAGAAAACGGGCTAAAAAGGCAATAATAATAAAGCTGAGGGCATTCAGACCTAAAGGTGCGTCCAGCAGCAAATCAATAAAAATACCGGTACCAAAGGCAAACCAGATCCCGCACCAGGTCGGCTGACACAACACCCAGAACAGCATCACCATCAGCATGAACAGCGGACGCCAGCCCGAGAGGGTATAAGAAAGTGGATAGACCATCAAAATCGAAGCCACGATCACCGAAATGACGATGGCAAATAAGGGATCACGATGCTTTCTGGATTTCATCTTAGCGATTGACATGCGGTTGCTCCATCGCCAATGAATCGGAAAATAACACCACCACATGATGACCACCGGCCAACTGCGCGGCTGGCGTTACATCAATCTGGGCAAATTCACCTGAATTATGTCGTTGTACTTTGGACACCTGCCCCACCAGATAACCTGCCGGAAAATGTTGGCCCAAGCCTGAACTATAGACTTTTTCCCCGACCTTGATATTGGCACTGGTAGGTACATATTCCATTTTCAAACGTCCCAGATCACCCGTCCCCGAGACAATGGCACGCATTCCAGTATGTTCCAGACGCACTGACAATGAATGTTCTTTATCAGACAACAGCATGACCCGGCTACTATGCGGATAGACATTAATAATCTGTCCCATAATCCCCTTGTCATCCAGTACCGTTTGCCCGACTTTCAGCTCGTTATTTGAACCCCGGTTGATCACAATGATATGTCTTAAAGGATCGGCATCGGTGCCAATCACTTCCGCAATTTCAATACGCCCGTCAATGATCAGTGGTGTATCGAGCAGACCGCGCAAACGGGTATTTTCAGCAGAAAGTTCAGAGATTTTTTGTAAGCGAACTTGCGCCTGCAACAACTCAGCCTGCATCGCGGTATTTTCCCGACGCAACTGAACTTCAGACTTGGTTTGTTGATTCAACCACTCTCGCGACAATACCGGATAACTGGCCACAGCATAAATAGGATTATAGGCCGCGTACAGGACATCCCTTGCAGGTTGTACAACATGTGGCATGCGCCAATCAAAGAAAAGCACCACCAAGCATGTTACCAATGCAATGATAAAAGAGCGAAAAGATGGCGGTTGTCGAGAAAACAGATGTGCTTGCACCCGCCGAATCCTTTTCTTAGCCTACGAATAACATGTCATGATTTGGATTGTCGAAAAATTCGAGTACCTTGCCACCACCACGGGTTACACATGAGAGTGGATCTTCTGCCACCACAACCGGCAGGCCGGTTTCTTTGGCCAGCAGCTTGTCCAGATTACGCAGCAATGCACCACCACCGGTTAACACGATACCGCGTTCAGCAATGTCCGAAGAAAGCTCAGGAGGTGTGTGTTCTAGTGCTGATTTCACCGCAGAGACAATGTTTTGCAAAGGATCTGAAATGGCTTGAGTCACTTCGTCTGAGTTAACCACAATCGCACGTGGTACACCTTCTGCAAGATTACGGCCACGAACTTCAATTTCAAGCGGTTTAGCACCTTCATCTGGCAAGGCCATGCCCACTTCTTTTTTGATCACTTCTGCCGTGGTTTCACCAATCACACAGCCATGCGCCTTACGCACATAGTTAATGATCTGCTCATCAAAGACATCACCGCCAATCCGTAAAGAATCTGCATAGACACAACCCTGCAGGGAAATGATCGCAATTTCAGTGGTACCACCACCGACATCAACCACCATCGAACCACAAGCCTGCTCGACTGGCATCCCTGCACCAATCGCTGCTGCCATTGGCTCTTCGATTAAACGTACGTCACGTGCGCCCGCATTAAACACGGCTTCACGAATGGCACGGCGCTCAACAAGGGTCGATTTACATGGCACACAAACCACGACACGCGGTGCCGGAGTAAATAAACGGTTTTCATGTACTTTGCGAATAAATTGATTCAGCATGGTCTCAGTGACTTCAAAATCCGCAATCACACCGTCTTTCATAGGACGGATCGCTGAGATATTGGCTGGGGTACGACCTAGCATTTGCTTCGCTTCAAGACCGACTGCCGCAACAATTTTATGTGAACCACTATGACGGATGGCTACAACCGTTGGTTCATTTAATATAATGCCTCGTCCTGGCGCATAAATAAGTGTATTTGCTGTACCTAAATCAATGGCAAGATCGGGCGAAAACAAGCCTATTAGTCGTTTTAGAATCACGGGGACGTTCTCAGTTAAACTTTATATGGACGCAAGGTGGCCACTTTAACTAAATGTGATGATTTGGACAAGTCAATCGCTTATCATAACGCATGATAATTTGAATTTTTTTAATACTGATTAGGTAATATTATGTCTACATCGGATGCACAGCATTCTGCAGATTTAAGTGCAGAAACAGTTTCAGCTATTGCCAACCTTGCAAGGTTATCTCTCAATGATACGCAATCTGCTGAATATGCTCAAAGTTTAAATAAGATTTTAGGCATGATGGACACATTGAAAGGCATCAATACCGACGGAATTGAACCGCTGAAGAGCCCTTTCGACCATCCTCAGCCACTACGTGAAGATGTGGTCTCAGAAAGCAATCATCGCGAGCAATACCAAGCAGTTGCACCTGCTGTTCAGGATGGTTTATACCTCGTACCGCGCGTGATTGAGTAATTACTACCCAGTTCATTCTTTTTATTAAATTAAACGTAAAGAATTATTTCTCATGACAGATTTACATCGCTTATCCATTCGTGAACTCAGTGAAGGTCTGGCAAATGCCCAGTTTTCATCTCGCGAATTGACTGAACATTACTTAAAGCGTATTGCAAAAATTGATGCTCAAGTAAAATCATATGTAACCGTTACGCCTGAATTGGCATTGGCAGAAGCTGATGCGGCTGACACACTGCGTAAGGCAGGTGGTGCAAATGTGTTAACAGGCGTACCAATCGCGCATAAAGACATTTTCTGTACTCAAGGCATCAAAACCACTGCCGGTTCCAAAATACTGGACAATTTTATCTCTCCTTATGACGCCACCGTTGTTGCGAAAGGCAAAGCTTCGGGCCTGGTGACTTTGGGTAAATTGAACATGGACGAATTCGCCATGGGTTCGACCTCTGAAAACTCATATTACGGCGCAACGGCTAACCCTTGGAATTTAAACCATGTTCCTGGCGGTTCTTCAGGTGGTTCAGCAGCAGCTGTTGCAGCGGATCTGGCACCCTTCGCTACCGGTACTGACACCGGTGGCTCTATTCGTCAACCTGCGTCATTCTGTGGCCTGACTGGACTTAAACCGACCTATGGCCGTGTGTCGCGCTTCGGTATGATTGCCTATGCATCATCCCTCGACCAAGGCGGCCCGATGGCACGCTCAGCAGAAGACTGTGCCTACCTGATGAACGTGATGGCCGGTCATGATGCCAAAGATTCAACGTCAATGAATCAAGTGGTTGATAACTATGTGGCGAACCTGAATGATACATCCGTCAAAGGTTTACGCATTGGTATTCCAAAACAGTACTTTAATGTTTCCGGCCTAGCTGAAGATGTTAAAGCACGTGTCGAAGAATCATTGAAAAAGTTAGAAGACATGGGCGCTACGCTGGTTGAGATCGACCTCAACATGACCGAAAGCTACGTTCCGACCTACTACCTGATCGCACCTGCTGAAGCATCTTCTAACTTACAACGCTTTGACGGTGTGCGTTATGGCTACCGCTGTGAAAATCCAGTGGACTTGATGGACTTGTACAAACGTTCACGTTCAGAAGGTTTTGGTGCGGAAGTGCAACGTCGTATCCTGATTGGCACATATGCGTTATCCGCGGGTTACTACGATGCATATTATGTGAAAGCACAAAAAGTACGTCGCCTGATCCAGCAAGATTTCCTTAAAGCCTTTGAATCTGTCGATGTGATTGCTGCGCCATCTGCGCCAACCACAGCCTATAAAATTGGTGCGGATTTGACTCCGGTTGAAATGTACCTAGGCGATATTTATACACTTGCAGTGAACCTGGCAGGTCTTCCTGCGATTAATGCACCTGTTGGTTTTGACCAGAACAACTTGCCAGTTGGCTTACAGTTGATTGGGAATTACTGGTCAGAATCGCAATTGTTGTCTGTGGTGCATCAGTATCAGCAAGCAACCGATTGGCATACACAACGCGCGGCAATTGCTGAGGAGAATGCATAATGGCTCAAGCTCAAAACAATTCTACAAAAGCGGCTAAACCAAAATCTAACCTGATTGAGGGTTGGGAAGTCGTTATTGGTATCGAGATTCACACCCAGCTTGCCACCAATACCAAAATTTTCTCGGGTTCATCGACTGTATTCGGTAATGATCCAAACACCCAAGCCAGCCTTGTAGATTTGGCCATGCCGGGCGTATTGCCGGTATTGAATAAAGAAGTGGTGGATCTTGCGATTCGCTTTGGTTTGGGTATCGATGCCTATATTGATCAGGCCTCCGTATTTGCGCGTAAAAACTATTTCTACCCGGATTCACCAAAAGGCTACCAGATTAGCCAGATGGACAACCCGATTGTGGGCTTGGGTCATATCGACATCCAGCTTGAAGATGGCACGGTTAAACGGATTGGCGTAACCCGTGCGCACCTTGAGGAAGATGCAGGTAAATCGATTCATGACCAGTTCGAAGGTATGTCAGGCATTGACTTGAACCGTGCCGGTACGCCGCTGCTTGAAATTGTTTCTGAACCAGATATGCGTTCGGTTGAAGAAGCGGTTGCTTATATTAAAGCGATTCATACGCTGGTGCGCTGGTTAGGCATTTCTGACGGCAACATGGCAGAAGGTTCGTTCCGTTGTGACTGTAACGTGTCTTTACGTCGTCCGGGTCAACCGTTTGGCACACGTTGTGAATTGAAAAACCTCAACTCATTCCGTTTTATTGAACAAGCGATCAATGTTGAAATTGAACGTCAAATGGAAATTCTGGAATGGGACGGCACCATTGATCAGGAAACGCGTTTATTCGATCCTGTGAAGATGGAAACGCGTTCAATGCGTTCAAAAGAAGAAGCCAACGATTACCGTTACTTCCCTGACCCTGACTTGTTGCCTGTGGTGATTGCGGATGAACAAATCGAAGCAATCAAAGCCACCATGCCTGAGCTGCCTGCGGCACGTCGTGCGCGTTTTGTGGCGGACTTTGGCGTGACTGAGTACGATGCTCACGTTCTAACGCTTACTCGTGAAATGTCAGAGTTTTATGAAGAAGTCGTGAAAGCTGCTGGCGGCGCTGCACAAGGTAAGATTGCTGCAAACTGGGTGATGGGCGAATTCTCAGGGGCGCTCAACAAAGCAGGCCTAGATCTTCAAGATTCTCCTGTTTCTGCGGAAAAACTTGGCGGCATGATCGCACGTATTGTCGATAACACCATTAGCGGTAAGATCGCGAAACAAGTGTTCGGCTTTATGTGGGATGAAGGCAAAACTGCGGACGAAATTATTGCTGAGAAAGGCTTGAAACAGGAAACTGATACAGGCGCGATTGAAGCAATTATTAAGGAAGTGCTTGCCGCCAACGAGAAGATGGTTGAAGAGTACAAATCTGGTAAAGAAAAAGCTTTCAACGGTCTGGTTGGTCAAGTGATGAAAGCGTCTAAGGGTAAAGCCAACCCTGCTCAAGTGAATGAATTGATGAAGAAATTGATTGGTTGATCTGATCTTTCTTTAAAAGAAAACCCGCTTTAGAGCGGGTTTTCTTTTTATTTATCACTTATAATTAAGGTAATAATTTTTTCGAGAACTAAAATAATGCAAAGAGGTATTATTATTCCTCCAGCCTTAATGAAATGTGATGTAGAAAAAAATAGTGTCTTTATTGAAAGGTCATATAACACTCAAGAATTACAATACTTTTCTTTGTATTGGGACAAAATAGCGATACCTGAACAACGAGCTATAAAATTAGGACTTCCTTTCGAACAGGATTATGTTGAAGCAGGGATTTTAGAGCTTGTTAAGTCCCCATTTAACTCAGGCGAAATGGCAAATATACTTCAAAAATCTCATACATATGTGGCTAATATAAAACTTCAAGATCCTGAAAATGATTGGACTCTCGTAAATATGCTCGACTCCAAAGACAATGATCCAATTCAATATAGTAATAAAGATGTTTTAAAAGTTGAGCTAAGAAAATTATTACCTGTTCCGCGAAAAGATATAGCTATTCACGATTTATTAGATTTCAAAACACAAAGAAATGCTGAATTGATAGCATTACATAATTCTTTAGATGAGATATATGAAAAAATATTAAATAGCGAAGATAAAGACTTAAGAAGGAAAAAAGAATTTTATGATCTAAAAGTAGCAATTCATAACTTAGACAGAACTCTCACTGAACGTTTTCGCTTTACCTCTCGAGTCGATCATTCAGTAAGTTTAGAATTTAATGAAAGTGTATTAGCTGAAATGATAAAAACTGGGATTATTGATATTGCTTCAACTACATTTCCTGTTTTAACTATTGCTAATACATTAAGATCAATGCTCAAGTTTAAATTTTCAAAAGAATGGACTTTAAAATCTGCTAAAGGCAATTTAAAACTCGATTACTTAGTTAGAGCTAAGCAAAATAATATTATTTGAGTTGGGTAATTTTTATGGCCATCAAAAAAGTAACCTCAATCGCCAAACTCGAAGACTTAGGACGCATTCAGCTGTCTAAATCCTTTTTCATGCGTGATTTCCTTTATAGCGAAATCGCCAATTGGTACGGTGTACCCAACTTCCCAGATCATCCTGACATCGCCATTCGTACAGGAACAGAACTCTGCCAACAACTGCTCGAGCCACTACAACAAAAGTTTGGACGTATTGCCATTCGTTCAGCTTATCGCTCACCAAGCGTGAATCAACTCGGCAATGAAAAAGGACATAACTGCGCAACTAATGAGAAAAACTTTGCCAGTCATATTTGGGACTATCCCGATGTAAAAGGCTATGGTGCGACGGCGTGTATCGTTATTCCATCATTCTTAGAATTGTATGAAAAAGACCAAAGTAATTGGCAACAACTTGCTTATTGGATTCATAACAATTTGAACTATAGCCATCTACAATTTTTCCCAAAACTCTGTGCATTTAACATTGGTTGGCATGAACAGTCTGCACGGGACATTTATAGTTATATCCAGCCAAAAGGCTATTTATTACGGGGTAAAGCGGTGAATAAAGAATTTGAAAAGTTTTATCCTGATTTGATTTAATCCCCCTAAATCCCCCTTTGAAAAGGGGGACTTTGTCACGTAATCAAATTGATACACGTAGTTCCCTCTCCTTTTTTAAAGGATGAGCGTTATAACGCGCAAGAGGGAGAGGATTATTAAAAGACTCCCTCTCCTGAGTAAGTTTTAAAGCACTACTTTAAAATGCAGCGCAAGCGGTTACTAGCAAGATTTTTATTATTTATACTATAAAATCAGAAATATCCAAGCAAAACAAAAATGACACCTGAACTATTACTTACCATCATTCAAACCCTCATCGGATTATTTGCTCTGGTCATTATCATTTTACTGATAATGATCAAATGGCGTAAACGACTATCCGCAGCTCAGCCTGTACCATATAGAAAACAGCGCGGTTTGGGCTTAGCAGATGGGCTTGAATTTATTTTCTATCCTATTTACTGGCTGATTAAAATCATTATCGCTATTTTCAAATAAAACCAGCTTACCCTCTTACAACCCCAACTTATTCAGCAAATCTGGTGTCAAAAAAGTCTGTGCCACACGATTTAAATCGATATAACGCAGCACACCTTTAAGCTGATTATTGATTTCAGGATTCTTTAAAATTTCCTCACCTGTGGTTTTACCCAAAGCCTGAAAACTATCGCCCACAGCCTGTAAACCTTCAGCTTGAATCACCGCCTTGGTCTGTGCTGAACATTGCTCCACTAAAATGCGCTGCAACACCGTCGCCAGATTCTTGTCTAATGCTTCCTTTTGAGTCGCAGTCACATTGCTAAAAGCCTTTAAATCGGGATGATTGCCCAATGCCACAAATGTCCATTGCAAGACCGTGGTTTTATCAGTGGCTGTAGTGGACTTCATCAAACAGTCACTCAGCTGATCGACCGTTGGGCCCGCCATCGTAACCTGTGCTGCTCCCAATAATGCTGCACCTAGAAAAAATGAACGAATACGAGAAGAACTTTTTAAACCCATCACCACTTCCTTTTAATATGACATCAGCATTTTGGCGCTGAAAATAGTTTCTTTGTATCATGTAAAAAGGAAATATACTGATAGAGCTCTGTAAAACCTGAACTGGATTTAAAATTAATTCAGATAAAAAATTTCATCCCATCATGCTATTCATCAGATGATGATATTGATCGAGTAAACTTAGCGTTATTATTCAAATTAAAACAATAAAAATAATCATGATGACTGCAAACACCTTTAACAGCATCCTTCCTTGGAGACTGGTTGTGTTCTTTAGCTTGACCGTATTGTTATTGATCCATCCTGTTTTTCGAAGATGGATGTTCGAATCGCGCGACCTGCCCAGCAAACGCAGTCGGATCTCATCCTCTATATCCGACCTGATTGAACTGATTTTTTATCCCATCTTCTGGTGAATCAAAATCATCATACGGATTCTGGATTAAATGCGTTTAATTCAGTGCTTATTTGATCTGTCTCAACATATTCTTCGCACCACTATGATTATAGTTATTAGACAGATTCTGTAGCACACGCTTGGCCTGAGTTTTAGCATTCGGGAAACGGTTGGCATAGGCCGGAATCCCGTTCAAACAGCGAGCAACCAGCATACCAGATTCGGTATAAACCCGAGTTCCCTCAGTCCCCTGCAATTTGCCATAATTGTAGGCACGCTGCGCATTATTGCAGGCATTATTCAGGTTCTTGCCACTATTAATATCACGGCGTGCTGCCACATAGAGCTTCATCTGCTGCTGTTGGGGTGTTTCTACCACTGAAGCTCTCACGGGGACTACCCTCGTCGCGATCTGTTTTTTCTCTAACTCTTTTCTTTCTAATTCCTTTCTCTCTAATTCTTTCCTTTCCTGCTCTTTACGCGCTGATTCTTTAAGTTCATTCGTGCTCTTCGTTACAGGCGTTTTTATCGATGCAGCAGTCTTTTTCTGGGTAGCGACAGTGTTCTTATTTGCAGCAAGGTAAAAGTTTCTTGCCTCAGTCGCACTCATCAGCTTGGTCAGCAATCGAACACTACGGTTCTGGCTGGTTTTATCGACCTGTCGTTCAGAAACCGGCTCGATCGAGACGATCCAGCTTTCAGCCAGGCCATCCATACGACACTGATAGGCGCCGCTGCCCTGTATCACACCTCGGTTTGTACTCAGGCGTTTACGTTGGGCAAGATCTGCCACGGCATTAAAATTACTTCTATACAATAGGGAAAATTTACCGCCTTGTTCATGACAATATTGCGTCAGGATCGAACGCGGATACATGGCCTGAGTGCTGTTATTTTTCTGTGCTTGCCCCCAAAGATAAATATAATCTTTTGCACTGCCATCACGTTGATTCAAAGCCCGCTTGGCGATTAGCTCTTCCGGACTGGCAAAAGGATGTAAAACCCCTGATTTCAGCCGACTCACGCTATTACATCCCGCCAAGCCTATTGCCCCTATTATTAGAATTATTACGTTTAGCTTCACAGCAAATATCTCAACCCCAAATTCCCGTATAACATAGCCTAAATAGCAGCAAACAACAAACACAAGATGTTGATAAGTATCAAATTTAAAAGATAAAAAGGAGGCACATCATTCACAACCCTATACATTATGCCAAGCCTCAGCCTATAAAAATTGAGATAAGCATCCTTCTGGCGCGTAGTTAAAGGATAAATAACAGCGGGATTGAATCAGAAATAAATAGAACACCACATAAAAAGCCGAAGAAAGATAGCAATCTTTCTTCGGCAGCTTATTCAGGATAACGGTACAGATCTTTATTATCATGTGTAAAAAATTACTTTTTACCCTCTATAGCATTGTCTGAACAAGATCAGCATCAGAATAATTTCCTCAACGTACACTTCTTATTTTTATACGTTAAACCGCTGGAAATTAAACTCCATCTTCGCTGGTCATTAAGATTCTAATCAGGAAAACCAGACCTGAATACCCCTATATTGGGATGTTTTGCTCCTATTTGATCTGATCTGATCTAACCAACGGTCAGATCAAGCTTTTCGATTAGATATTAACGTCGATTTAGATATAAAAAGCCAAAGATAAAATCATTTGGCTTTTACAATCTAATGGGTAACTTAGAAAAAATTAATCCAGATGGGATTCAAATGCTTTTAAACGTTTATAGATCGACATCAGCTCAATAATGGTCGGCCACGATAAAATCAGATATTGGAAGGACTCACGTACTTTTCCAAATACATTCAGGATTTGCATCATCAAACCCAGGGTGATCGTTCCTGCTGCAATACTCGGAAACAGGATAAATAATCCATAGATATTGTCTAACTGTAAGTACCAGATCCGGACCAGGTTGAAATAGGCATAGTGAAAATACAGACGGAAATAATTCCAGCGTACCCGGCTAAACAGTTCTTGCAGTGTCAGCGGATGAGCCCGATCAGCATGATCCTCTCCGTACACCAGTTCTTTACGGTAAGCAGCCTCGACTTTCTGGTTATTAAACTCCAGTCCTGGCAGTTTCATCCCGACCACCATCAAAATGACGGTACCCAATACGGCCCATCCAATAGAAGCCCACATTAAAGCATGCGGTATTTCTCCCACAATTGGCAGAACCTTTACATGACTTGAAAGCTGGTACAGGATAGGCAGAAACGCCATCAATAACATCAATGCTTCAATCAGGGAAACACTCAGCTGTTCCGTGGTTTTGGCAAAGCGCATGGTATCTTCCTGAATACGCTGGGATGCGCCTTCAATATGACGCAATTGTTCCCAATGTGCCGTGTAATAGTTATTCATCGCGGTACGCCAGCGGAACACATAATGGCTGACGAAAAACATATTAAATACGGCCAAAGTGACGTAAATCATGGCGATATAGATAAAGGTTAAAGCTTCTTGATAGAGAAGTGAAACATCTCCGCCACCGCTGCCTAGCATTTTCTGGATCTGGTCATAAAACGGGCTATACCATTCATTTAAAACGACATTGACCTGTACTCCAAACCAGATATTAAACAGGATAAAAGCCGAGCCCCAGACTGACCAACGCTGCCATGGATGTTGTGCTTTCCACGTCCAGAAGAGAGCAAATATGGCAGTGGCAAGAAAAAACCAAAGGTAGAACCAGAGAAACTTGGCTGACCAGAAACGACTGATACCGATAGCGAGACTTTCCTCAGAATAGCCTTCAGGGAAACCCAAATAGACTCCCCATCCTGATCCGCCAGTATGCCAAAGCACAAGATTAAGGATAAACCACAAAATCAGGCTGCTAAAAAACCAGACAGGTTGCGGAAAAAATGACTTGAACATGCTGACCGAGTTCTCCTTCTATATTTGGGTCATCCAAATGACGCCTAGTTTATTCTTATTTTAGACTTTTACTGTTATAAAGCATTAATTTTCAATTTAGTTTAAAAAATAACATAGCGATGCATAGTCCCTTATAAAATTTATTTTTATAGATTTTCAAAACGTATTTTTCTCTTAATGAGTCTTTTTATTCTTGATCAGCCTATCTAAAGCTCCAGAGGCAATCAGGTGCATGAATCATCAAGTTTTTGCCTTATGTATTTTTAAATCCTGTACATCAGTACGGCCTGTCTGTTTTATTAAAAACGAATATAGCTTCTTAAAATTCTATAAATAGAATGAAATCAAATACTCAATAAGGCCTTTATAGATGTTTAGATAAAGGTTTTGCTGCTACTGAAGTAAATAAATCATTGACCCAGTTCTCATTTTTTGGAGAAATAGTTAAATTTTCAAAAATCATGCTATGATTTAACTCTCGAAAAGTAATCTTATTTTGGAATAAAACTATGGAAAGTTCGGTAATTGAATTACTTAAACCATTGACCTTAGAAAAGGAAAATTGTACCCCGATTATTTTTGAGGCAGGCACTGTTTTGAAAGTGGTCATGCAAACTCCCACCAGTCTTTTGGTCAGTAATGATGATGACTTTAACTTCACAATTCCTTTAAAAGATGAAAATGAGCTGTGGAGAGAGCTCTAAGCACTTTCTCTATTTTGAACAGACGGGTTGTATCTGTGCCAGCTGCTGAATTGATATGATACGGCCCTCAACTAAGCTTCCTTTTGAATGTAAGTTATCGTTATTTTATTCCCTGCTCAAAATTCATTTACTCTTTTTTTCTGAGAAGTCCTTGGCAGTCTAAGCGGGATATGATTCGTGCAAAAAACACCTTTATAGTTGAAAATCCACCTATTTTTGGCCGGGACTAAATAATTTGCACCCTATTTTCCCTTTTTATGTAAGTTCCAATACTTAAAGGATCTTCTTTCCTTACACACCTTTTCTTTAGCTTAACTTCATCTAAGCTCAACGTCTTGATTTTGAAACCTGAATATTCTAGCTATTTATGACCAGTAAATTAAAAAAACCTCAGTCTATATGAGTGACTTTTTATACCAAATGATAAAATTAAAAATCTAATAATGAGAAAAATTTAAATCTGTAAAACTAATTTAAAAAATCCTTAAACATCGTCAAATTTTTATATCCGATCTAAAGAAAATTATAGAGCAATAAGTTCTTATCCTGTAACATTCTAATAGCCCCCATATCTTCATGACCTTTTATATATTTAAAAAATAATAATTTTCAACAGCTTCTCTTCTATTTTTTTCACTCCAAGAATAGGGTTAATTATTTTCATCCAAAAAATTCATTTTAAATAAAATTAACTTATATTATCTACATTTAAAATATATCAAATTTTAAAAATAAAATACCAAATTATAGCGATTAAAATTTCAAACAACTCAAGCAATCACATTGAATATTATGGCTTAAATAAAAAATAATCCTAAATAAAAATCAATTAATAAAAAACAGTCAGAGCATTATCTTTAAAGTTTATTAAGAATAATATCTTTTACATGAAAAATATTTCCAAATTTTACAAAGTAACTGTACTTGTTAAAAATGTTTCTTTTCTGCACTTAAATCCAGTCTGTTAAATGAAATATGCTATAAATTTATTAGATTAAAAATTAATCAGGCAGTTTTAGATTTTAAATTAATTTTATTTCAAATACTTAGGTAGAGTTTATGTCCGCTCAACACTCTGATCAAGATGTAGAAGATTCACTTATAGTGCCTTCTCCTCTATTAGCTCAAGTGATTTTAACTCAACTCAATCCAGTTATTTATTCTCATAAACTTATTTTATTTCTTGATATTGATGGAACTATTTCTGAATTCCATCCTGATCCAACAAAAAATATAATTAAAGATGAAACCTTAAATACCTTGAAAGAGCTACAACAATATATTGAGTTGGTATTAATCACTGGTCGTTCTATTGTACAAGCTCAAAAACTTATTTATCCCTTTGACTGGAATATTGCCGGCTCACATGGTCTGGAATTAAACTATCAATCGCGTTTAAGTCATTTAATTGATTTAAATTCTGAGCAATTTGAATTATTAAAAAATTATATTACTGAACATAGCGCTCAGCTTGCTCAGATTCGAATAGAAAAGAAAGACTATTCGATCGCACTGCATTTTCGTGAACATCCACATTTAGAAGATCTGGTGCATACATTTGCATTGGATTGTCTGACCCACTTTCAAGCATTTGAACTGAAGGCCGGGAAGTTTGTATTTGAGCTGGTACCCAAAGGTGCAAACAAAGGTTCAGCCATTCAACACATTCACCAGCAAGCTCATTTAAGTGATCATTACCCTATTTTTATCGGTGATGACCTGACCGATGAAGCTGGCTTTCAGGTGATTAATAGCTTAAAAGGCTGCTCCATTAAAGTCGGCACGGGCAACACCGTAGCACAACATCGGCTCGAAAACGTAACACAAGTACAAGCTTTTTTAACGGAGCTTTTAGCATTATTTAAAGCACAACAACAACAATTATTGGAGAAATCACATGTCAAAACTCATTGTGTTATCAAATCGTGTGAATCTACCTAACCCAGACAATACACAGGCAGGTGGATTAGCGGTGGCTTTGCAGGATGCTTTGCAGGATATTGGCGGCATTTGGGTCGGCTGGAATGGTTCCAGAGTCGATCATGGCAAAGAGCAGAAGTTTCAAATCCTCAAACATCAGAATGTTGAATATCATACGAGTCCTTTGACTGAGCCCCAATATCAGGGTTTTTATTGTGGTTTTGCCAATAATGCCTTATGGCCGCTGATGCATGATCAGCATCAACTTGTGGATTATCAGCCGCAGGATTTCAAAACCTATAAAGATGTCAATTTACGCTTTGCCAAGCATCTGAAACAGGTCGCCTCTCCCCATGACATCATCTGGATTCATGATTACCATTTTTTAAGTGTGGCGCATTACTGTCGAAAACTGGGTATGCGTAACCGTATTGGTTTCTTCCTGCATATTCCTTTTCCTGAACTGAAACTCTGGCAGACGTTACCGGCCTATCAGGATCTGGCGCATCATCTGGCTCACTTTGATGTACTCGGATTTCAAACCCCACGCGATCAGAAAAACTGTATCCAGTTTCTGGAACAGACCTTAAAAATCAAGCATCGTCATGATGAAATCCTGAATTATCAGTCAAGACGGATTTATGTGAAATGTTATCCAATTGGCGTGCATCCGGTTCAACTGAAAAATCAGGCGGCTGATAGCCAGCTTAACAAATTGCCTTTTGATCTCGAGACAGTCCGTCCTTATAAACGCATTATTTCGGTCGACCGGATTGATTATAGTAAGGGTTTACTGGAGAAAATCGGATCCTTGCAAAGCTTGCTGGAAGATCAGCCCGAATTTAAACATCAGTTTCAGCAACTGCAAATTGCCTGCCCATGCCGACTGGATGTCAAAACCTATAAAAACCTGTATGAGCAATTCCAGTCTGCCGTGCAGGAACTCAATACCCAGCATGGCACAGCAGACTGGCAACCTTTCGATTGCAGTTATGAAACCTTAGGTCATGAAGCCTTAATGCAGCTTTATCGCAAGGCAGATATTTGCTGGGTCAATTCGATCCGGGACGGTATGAATCTGGTGGCGAAAGAATATATTGCGGCGCAGAATCCACTCGATCCGGGTGTTTTAATTCTGTCTAAATATGCCGGTGCTGCCGAACAAATGAAAGAAGCCTTGCTGGTCGATCCTTATGAGCATGACAGTATGTCCAAAGCCTTGAAAAAAGCGCTGCGCATGTCTAAATCGGAGCGTTTAGAACGTTATCGTTATTTAAGCCAAGGCTTGAAAAACTTCGATATTATTCGCTGGCGAGATCAGTTTATTACTGACTTAAAAAAATCACAGAGTGTACGAATCTATCGTCCAGTGGCTAGCGGAATTTCCACCCAGTTCAGTGTGCATGCTTAAATACACACCTGAAAAAAACACCAGCATTATGCTGGTGTTTCGTTTTGCAAAGGAGAAATAAGCTCTTCGGCTGCTTGTGCATCTTTTGGATCTGCAGTCAGATGATTCAAAATCACAATACTGAATAGACCTATCGCAATCACACTAAACACCAGACTCAAGCCAATAATTTCACTGCCGAAACCGACCAATGCCGGTCCGATCAGTGAACCTGTGTATGCAAATACCGATACATAGGATAATGCCACATGTGAAGCCAAGGTTTTTTGACGGCCTGCACGTGAAAACATTAACGGTACAATATTAGCACTGCCCAGACCGAGAATGGCATAGCCCAGCAACACTACTTGCCAGACTGGTGCAAAGACCACAGTCAATAAACCGGTTGCAGCCAAAATTGCACTCAGTAGAATGGTATTTTTTTCACCAAACTGTTGAATAATGAGATGTCCGCTGAAACGACCCAATACCATCAAGGCCGCAAAGAAGCTATAAGCCAAACCAGTTTGAGCCGCTGGCAAATTGAACTGGCTGGCAAGATAAATCCCGCTCCAGTCCATCGCTGCGCCTTCGGACAGGAACGCCACAAAACAGATCAAACCGATGCCTAGAATCGCCAAGGTGGGTGCTGCTTTTGTCGCTGACTGTTCTGATGAGGAGGTTTCCTCTAGCACTGTTTTTGGCTCAGTCCCCAAGCTAAAAGGAATAGCCAATATTGCAATCAATAGCAAAATCGCACTGACAATAACTGCGCCAGTTAAAGGCGCTAGACCGAATCCCATTAACGTGGTCATTCCCAGCACACCGGCCAGACCACCGAGGCTACATACGCCATGGAAACCCGACATTAAACTTTTAGCAAGTTTTTTCTCAACCTGTGCGGCCTGAATATTGACCGTCACCCCCAAAGCACCAGCACTGGCCCCAAAGAAAAACAGGCTGATCGCCATCATCAAATGATTCGGGCTATACGCCAAAGCAGGCAAAATAAACAAAAATGCTGTTAACACCACAGCCAGAACAGCACGGCAACCTAATGTATTGGTGAGTCGGCCTGCCAGTGGCATCGCCAGCATGGATCCAATTCCGGCACAGAGTAATAACAGACCAAAGTCTGCATGATTGAGTAACAGGCGCTGCTGTGCATAGGGAATTAAAGGTGCCCAAGCTGCGGTACTAAAACCCAAGCTAAAGAAGCACAATGCAGTCGCTATTTTCTGCCATAGATGGGGTGATGGAGACTGAATTCGAGAAAGCAGAGTTTGATTAAACATTGTATTACCTAAAAAGAAGGCTCAGGCATCCATTACCGATCATCCATAGAAAAACCCCACTGACTTATAGCTGAAATGTATAAGTAGGCGGGGCTTAATTTGCGTGAATTATAAACAGAATAATTTTAAATGGAATAGCTTTTAGGCGCTAATTTCAAGATTTTTTACAAGTGGCTGATTGTATAAAATTTATAATTTTGTAATTTTATTTGCATAGGCTGATCGGTTTTTCAGCGGCTTGTTTAAGCTCCAGATTTTGCAGAAAATGTGCAAAACCGGCTGCAATTTTTGAGCTAAGCCGACTGCTGGTGGTCACTCTGAGCTGATTCGACCAGATAATCTTTGCCCCGACATGTTCTAGGCGATGGATGAAATCGACATCTTCATGACAGTCCAGTTGCTGAAAGCCGTTTACCTGTAGATAAGACGCGGCCTTAAAACATAGATTTGCCCCATGAATATGACGGTGATCCATCTTGTCCTGATAATGACTCAGATAAGTCTGACGGGCTAATGTGCTTAAATGCCCCCATTCATCCAGATCGACCACCCCACAAATCACATCCGCCGGTTGGTGCTGCAACATGACCTGAAACCAGTCACGCTGTACAAAAGAATCGGCATCGGTACAACAAATCCAGTCACAACCCTGCTCGATCATGTGCTGAACGCCCAAATGACGTGCCTTTCCTACATTTTTAAAATGACAACTGATCGTCTGAATTCCCGACTGCTGAACTTTGCTTGCAGTAGAATCGGTGCAACTGTCTAAAACCACCAGAATCTTGATCTCGGGCAGAACTGCTAATTTTCCCACATGCTGAAAGAAGTAAAGTCGTGCAGATTTTAATGCCTTCAGGCAACGTTCGATATAGGCTTCTTCATTACAGGCCGGAATCACCACCGCAATTTTCTTCATTTCAAGCCCTCCTGCTCAGCTACGGATTGCGCAGAATTCAGCCACAGATCGACCAGAAAGTCTGAATCCTGTACGCTGAGATTATGCTTATATTTTAACTGGGCTTTTAATTGTCGATGTACCTCTTCACCATTTAAGCTAAATCCTGCAATCGGCGCGCGCCAATGACAACTCAAGATACATCCACCCGGTTCCAGTGCAGTATGCAACCATGCCAGCACCTGTTGCAGTGCAATCGGGTTCAGATAATATAGAATCTCACTGATCACAATGAGCTGAAATTTCTGTTGCGGCAAGTGATCTGGCACAATCCGCTGTAGCACCTGTACATGCGGATAAGCATGTAAACGCTGCCGAGCCAATTGAATAGCAGTTTCGTTGGCATCCAGACACATTAAAGTTGCTGTCCGCTGTGCCAGTTCCTGACTGAAGATGCCATTACTACAACCAATTTCAATCGCGGAGTCAAACTGCAAACGCGGCAAGACCGCCAGACAAATCTGCCGTTTGCGCTGTTCATACCAGCGTTGTTCATAGTGCCAGGGATTTCCCTGATTCAGTGCATATAAGGCATCGAAATATTCCTGATCATAGGCTGCGTTACTGTTCATACAGATACACCTCCCAGGGTTGTAAAAGACGTTGTAATGCCTGTTCTGGCAGAATAGCTGCTTGTTCTGTGGTAGGATCAAGCTCGAGCTGACTCTTAAAACATCGCGCAGCTATAGACTTATATTGCAGTTCTTCTTCAGTTAATCTGAGTTGATGAGCGACGCTCCAGGGAATTCTGGTATCTCCAGGTGTGGCCCAGTGCCACGCCCAAATCAGGACCTGAATACAGGCCAAATTAAGCTCAGTCGCCAGCTGCTGGGTGACCTGCCCTGTAATTTCATGATCTGGATGCCCATCATGAACAAATGTGGTAATTAACACATCATTCGGCTGCAGATAAGATTGCAGGTGCTGCTGCAACAAATCACGCTGTTCTGCCACCTTGCCATCCTGAATGTCTAAAGCGATCCGCAGAATATTCTGTTTTAAAGGCAACCCTTCTAAAGCTGCTCGCGTTTCAGCAGGACGAATCTGGTTCAACTCTTCGGGAGTATACAGACTAGAGCCCGGATGACTGGCTGTCCCGTTGGTAACGGCAAAAAGTACAATTTGATATCCAAGTTTGTCCAGGCGCTGAATCAGACCTCCACAGCCCAAAATTTCATCATCGGGATGAGGGGCAATAATGCAGATCCTGGCATCCGTTGGAATAACCTGAGGAATATCGAATTCCGGCATCTGTTGCAAAATCTCACAGGTACGCCATTCTTCCAGCCTTGTACCTTCACCATGGATGACACGATCACCCACAATCTCATGTCTTATAATGTCCATAGTGCTTCCTCCTGTGCGCTTAATTCACCAATTCGCTCCAAATCAAATGCGGCATGACTTTGACGAATAAATACCGGCAGATCTGCTGCAAGCCGGGCAAAATGCGGATGCTCACAATACGGCGCAGCACCTAGGGCCTTCCCCACATGAGTGAGCACGTTTAAAGCCGTTGCTTCAACCTGAGCACGCAGACTGCGAATGTTTAATTCATGTGAGTATTGTGGCTGCTGATCAATTAATTCAGCAACTTGATAAAATAAGGCTTGTGTTGCTAGAAGCTCCCGACTGATTTCACCAAGATACATGGCTTTATAGGCATGCGGTTTGACCAAGAACGTCTGCCTTAAATACTCAGCCAAACGGACAGTTGCACCATACCAGCACGCAGCCACGCCGGCGGCACCATGCCAGAATCCAGGCCGATCCAGATAGGCATCCGGAGCAGCGACTTTTTCCACCTCTACCCGATCCAATTCTAGCCTGGCAGTTAAAGTATGCTGCATGCCCACTGCCTGCCATGCATCCTGATAATGCTGAATGCCTTCTTGCTGCAGATCCAGAATCAGTAACTGGGATTGTTGCTGCTCATCACGATAAGTGAGCAGGCCGTGTTGCACCCAGACCGATGCAGAACACCAAGGCTTAATTCCGGTGAGATTTCCTGCTTCCAGCTTTAAAGGTCGGGGGCCACCTTCTGCTGCCCATACTGCCCATAAGCCATTTTTCATGACTGGAATATTCAGTTCATGCAAAATGGCCAAAGCATCTAAATGCGATTCAAACAGTTTTCCTAAGCTCAGATTACTGGCTGAGACCTGGCTGAGTATCTGCCAGCGTTTTAAGGTAGCTCCAGAAGCGGGGTATGGCACCTGAGCGGAAATCTCCACCAGCTCCATTAAAGTGTGGTGAATTTTTTCTTGTAGCTCCAGAGGAGAAGTTTCAAATCTTTGTAATATTGAACCGAGGTTCATGCATGCGGTTCCTCATAAAATTTGGAGAATACTTTTGTGTTTTTTTAAAGTCAGTTATTTCAGTGAGTGAGAAAGCTTACGCATTTGTTTTAAACGTGTAGTTAATCCTAATACCTTACGCCTTGCATTAATCTCCTCTTCATTGAAACAGAGTTGCTGCATGAGTTCATCTAAAGGCAAATGATTATGCTCAATGAGATAAATGTCCTGTTCTCTGCTCCATTTGGCTTGCTGTACTTGTGCCAACAACTTTTTGACATCCGGTTTCACCATCTCTTCGTCCATATAAAAACCGGGAGGATAGAAGCCGGAGCCTCTATCCTCCAACATAATAGGATGGGTGGTTTATTAAGCAGGAATCGCTTCCGCAATTGCTTCACGCGCCCAGACACGATGATTCAGGATCAAAGTCTTAAAGCTATCTTGTACTGCTTCAAACTGTCCGTTTGCCAAGGTTCCTTCATCACTAACCAAGCGTAAATGTTCAATCAGCTTGCCTTTATCGCCCAAGAACACGATTGGTTTTAAATGCTTGTAGGCTTCCAGCAGATAATGAGTCGCCACACCGTCTTTCATCACCACATCGTAATTATCACCGTCAGCAATCACCACGGCATCATAGGCGATGGATGGCTCGGCTTTTTGCATACCATCGGAAGGAATCACATCACCTTGCAGACCCAGTACCAGACCCGGTTTTGGAGTCAGTACATCGACTACAGCCCCTTCTGATTCTGCCCAGGCTTGAACAGCCTTGATACTGGCCTCATTGGCTTTATCGTGTACCAACAGGGCAATTTTTCGTGCTTTAATATCTTCAGGTTTAAAGGCCTCGAAAGATAAACGCGGTGAAACCTGTACCTCTGGCAATGTTGCCGCTTTTTTCTCTGCCGGAATTTCAATGCCCAATTGATCCGCGACTTGTTGTGCCAAGTCCAAGTCGATGTTACACAGTACTTCACGCTCACGAATATATTTGCGTTCTACCTTGCTCAGTTCGAAGACATAGGCATCGACAATATGTTTTTGCTCATGGGGTGCCTGGCTGCGATAGAAAAGACGAGGCTGACTAAAATGATCACTAAAAGATTCACTGCGCTGACGGATCTTGTGACCATCAATACGTTCCTGATAGCTTTCAAAACCACCATCTTGTGCTGCTGGCGGAGCTTCAGCCGGCCAGTGATCATCAATCGAGTTTGGTTCATAACTGGCTTGACCGGTATGTACAATACGCTGATGTAACCCGTCACGCTGATTATTGTGGAACGGACAAACCGGCTTGTTGATTGGAATCTGGTGGAAATTTGGACCACCTAAACGGCTGAGCTGGGTATCGGTATAGGAGAACAGACGTGCTTGTAATAAGGGATCATTGGTAAAATCTAGTCCCGGCACAATATGTCCCGGACAGAATGCTACCTGCTCGGTTTCACCAAAGAAATAATCGACATTACGGTTCAGCACCATTCTGCCAATCGGCGTCACCGGCACCAGTTCTTCCGGAATAATTTTGGTTGGATCCAGCAAATCGAAGTCATATTTCATTTCATCTTCTTCTGGAACGACCTGTACACCGAGCTCCCATTCTGGATAATTCCCGGATGCAATCGCTTCGTATAAGTCACGACGATGGAAATCCGGGTCTTTACCCGCCAGTTTTTGTGCTTCATCCCAGACCAGTTGGGCGAGACCCTGTTTTGGCGTCCAGTGAAATTTCACAAAAACCGCTTTATTTTCGGCATTGATCAACCGGAAGCTATGCACCCCAAAGCCTTGAATGGCTCTTAAATTACGCGGAATACCCCGGTCCGACATGGCCCACATCACCGCATGCGCTGATTCAGGCACTAAAGAAACAAAATCCCAGAACGTATCATGTGCTGATGCACCGGTTGGAATTTCAGTTTGTGGCTCAGGCTTCACCGCATGTACAAAATCCGGGAACTTGATCCCGTCCTGAATAAAGAATACCGGCGCATCATTCGCCACCAGGTCAAAATTACCTTCTTCAGTATAGAATTTGGTCGCAAAACCGCGAATATCGCGTACAGTATCTGCCGAACCACGCGGCCCCTGTACCGTAGAAAAACGTACAAATACCGGCGTTTGTACACTGGTATTGGTCAGAAAGCCTGCTTTGGTCAGTTTTTCATTCCCCGGATAAGCCTCAAAATAACCATGTGCGCCGACACCGCGGGCATGCACAATACGCTCCGGAATACGTTCGTGGTCAAAATGTGTGATCTTTTCACGCAGAATAAAATCTTCCATTAAGGTCGCACCACGAACACCTGCTTTAAGACTGTTCTGGTTATCTGAGATTTTAACGCCCTGATTGGTGGTGAGTGTCTGCTCGGTTGCATCGCTACGATATACGTCAAGCTGCTCACTCTTTTTATTGGTATTTTGCTTATCTAAACCATTTTTGCCTGTGGCTGGACTATTCGCCTTAATTTTCATGATGTTTCCCTTGCTGAGATTGAGTTTAGTGCAGATATTTTTGCCTATCTCAAAGTCGCTTGAGCTTATATGTCTCGCATGGGTTGGCCAATAACATGATTCCCGCAAACCCAGTTGCTACAGCCAATTCTGTCTCAAGTCAGCACTTCATCTCTGTGTTCTGTCTCGTAGGATTTTGCTTTCTGGGATATTGTTATTGACCGCGCCTGTGTCCTAACATAACTGCATTTAGGAAAGAGGTTTATTATTCTTTGTTGTGCCTTGTTTAATTAAGGCAGCGTTGTGTTATTTTTTTATAAACCCCCTCTTTTTTTATGATCTTTGCACACAGCCATCTCATTCATTTAAAAGAGATATAAAATTTTAGTCATGCTATGTTGCAATAAAAGTTCTTCAGGCAAGATGTGATAGTGCATACAAATCCGTCATCATGAATCAGTGCAATATTTCCATTCTGAAATAGCTAAGGCTTTTTTCAACGTTCTAAATCTGTTGGGATAATTATCGCTAGGTTGATAAAGAGAAATAAAGTTTATTAAATTGAAAAGTTACAATCCTCTCTGCATGCTATACATAATGACTAAACTTCCTGCCTGTCTATTGATCTAATATCTATAACTTATAAACACTTAAATCTTTCAGCTTGTTCATATTGATAATGGAAATTAAGTTTCAATTCGGGAGTCATCATCAAGATCGAACCCTCGTTTGACTCAGACTTCGAATACATCTGACTTTATTTTAATACACAGCATGTTGTTAAATTTTAAGGAGTAAGAGCATGGCCTCTTCTAAAAAAGAATCTAAAGCAATGAAAATTGATATCGGAATTTCGCATGATGATCGTGCCAAGATTGTCGATGGTTTATCCCGACTATTGGCAGACAGCTATACCCTGTATTTGATGACCCATAATTTCCACTGGAATGTCACCGGCCCCCAGTTCAATAGCCTGCATAATATGTTTATGACCCAATACACCGAGCAGTGGAATGCGCTGGATGTGATTGCTGAACGTATCCGGGCCTTGGGTTTTGCAGCACCTGGCACCTATAAACAGTTTGTAAAACTGACCTCTATTAAAGAGGTTGAAGGGGTGCCAAAAGCTGAAGAAATGCTGCGCCTACTGGTCGATGCCCATGAGACCGTAGCACGTACCGCCAGAAGTATTTTTGCAGTGATTGAAGACGCCAATGATCAACCAACAGCGGATATTTTGACCCAGCGACTAGATGTACATGAAAAAACTGCCTGGATGCTCAGAAGTAGTCTGGATCAATAAAGCTTGATTAATCGCATTTAAGAGCAAGCGGATGAGCGGGATGACACGAGGGTGTTGCTTAGCCGATTAGAACAATCCCAAAGATATGACCTTTAAAATGAAGCACTAAAAACTTGGAGGATGTATGCAGTCGTGTACATCCTCTTCTCATCACCAGGTTTTAAGAATTGAGGTATTCAGGCATGAAAATAATTCAGCGGCAGTTTTAAATAGGAAATACCATTGGCCTCTGCTTCAGGAAATTGACCGGCACGTATATTGATTTGAATCGCCGGTAAAATCAGTTTTGGCATACCTAATTGGGCATCGCGTTGCTGGCGCATTTCAATAAATTCAGCTTTGGCCATCCCCCTGTGAATATGGATATTATGCTGCTTCTGGGTCTGAATATCGGTTTCACAGACAAAGTGATCACGGCTTTCCGGTAAATAGTCATGGCACAGAAATACCCGGGTATCATCCGGCAATTGATACAGTTTTTGCACCGAATCGAATAGCGTTGCCGCACTGCCTTTGGGAAAATCACAACGTGCAGTGCCATAATCTGGCATAAACAAGGTATCACCGATAAAGACTGCATTCCCGACCACATAACTCAGACAGGCCGGTGTATGTCCCGGCGTCGGAATGTTATAGGCCTGTAGTGAACCAATATTGAATTTTTCATGATCCGCAAACAGATAATCAAAAGGCTGAGCCAGATTGAACTGTTTCATATCCAGATGATAGATCGCGCCAAAGACTTCCTGCACAATAGAAATATGCTGGCTCATGGCAATCTTGCCGCCCAACTGTGAATGCAGATATTGCGCTGCGGTCAAATGATCTGCATGCACATGGGTTTCCAGAATCCACTCAACCTCAAAGTTCTGCTGTCGTATATAGGCAATAATTCGATCCGCATGTCTGGTCGATGTACTGGCAGAAGCGGCATCATAATCCAGCACACTATCAATCACCGCACATTTTCCAGTGGCCGGATCACCCACCACATAGCTAAAAGTATGGCTATCTTCATGAAAAAAATCTTGAATTACGGCGCTATGACTCATGATGATGCTCCTGACCATTGACGATGTAGATAAACCCCTGCCAGCATGGCCATAATAAAATAAGTAGCCTGATAGTGGCCTAAACCAATGAGTGTCAGACTGGGCGCTGGACAGATACCGGCAATTCCCCAGCCGATACCAAATAAAAGACTGCCGCTCATCAGTTTAGAATCAATTTTCTGATTAGTCGGTAACTGGATCGGTTCATGAAATACAGTTTTAGCTACCGGATTTCGCGTGGCTTTCTGAAAAGGAATAAAGGCGACCATAATCGCGCCCAGCATCACAAAGGCCAGACTCGGATCCCAGTCGCCAAAAACATCCAGAAAATCCAGAACCTTTTCAGGATTGGCCATACCGGAAATCATCAAGCCAACTGAGAATAAACCACCCCATAAAAATGCCAGCAGATTTTTCATTTTAGCGCACTCCAATCAGGTGACGAATCACATAAACTGTCATAAATCCAGCCCACATAAATACGGCTGTAGCCAAGATTGAACGTCTAGATAAACGGCTGATGCCACAAATCCCATGGCTACTGGTACATCCCGAGCCTAAACGGGTGCCAAAACCGACCAGTAAACCTGCAATGATCATCATCCAGGGACTGGTATTCAGTTCGATTTCAGGTTGTATACATCGTCCATAAGCAAATGGAATGATGATGAGACCCAATAAAAACCACAGAGCTGGCGTCTTGAAAATGCTTTTAGGATTAAGTACCTGTCCAATCAGACCACTAATGCCCGCGATCCGGCCATGAATATACAGATAGCCGACCACTGAAACACCAATAAGTAAACCACCGAGAAAAGCGCTCAGGAAGTCATGCATCATATTTCACTTTCACCACTATATATTTTGATATTATATTTAATTAAATATTATTCAAGTTCTAGTCTGTTTAACTTATTTGATGGAAGATGATTATAGGCTCAAATCCAATGCATGCTAAGCTCTCTGGTTTCAGCCCTAGTCAGCTGTGACTAATAAAGAAATAATCTGGATCGGATCAATCTAATATTTGAAATATTGTCTAAGTTTCAATTGGATGAACCGTATGGGAATCACTTTCAATCCGGCCATCGACCAGATTAATGGTTCGATCACAGGTGGCGGATAGGCGCGGGTCATGCGTCACCAGCAGAACGGCGCAGTCGCGTTCACGATGCACTTTACGAAACAGCTCAAACATGTCGGCGGCGGTCTGCGTATCCAGATTACCGGTAGGCTCATCGGCCAGAAGTAAGGCTGGCTCTGTAATCAAAGCCCGCGCAATCGCAATCCGCTGTTGCTGCCCACCGGAAAGCTCGTTCGGTTTACGATCAGCAAACTTTTCCAGCCCCACTGCAGCCAGCAAATCCCGTGCCCGTTGTAAGCCTTGCTGTCCGGGTTTGCCTCGCGTCATCATCAAGGGCATTAAAATATTATCCAGTGCAGTAAATGCCTGAATCAGGTGATGGAACTGAAATACAAATCCAATACTATTGCCACGTAACGCAGTCCGGCCACGATCATCCATGGCACTGGTCGGCTGTCCCAGCAAATACAGCTCGCCACTACTCGGCTGATCCAGCAATCCCAGAATATTCAATAGCGTACTTTTTCCGGAGCCAGAAGGCCCAATCAAAGCAGCAAAATCCTGGCGTTCAATACACAGATCAATACCATGCAAGACCTCAATTTCATTGGGCTGACCAATATTATAAGATTTGCGCAGCGCTTCTAAACGCAGGACTTCTTGAGATGGTTCAGACATGACGAATCGCCTCCACCGGATCGAGTGCCGCTGCCCGGCGTGATGGCACTGCAGCGGCCAATACCCCTGTTAATGTCGCCAACAATAAAGCCAGAAGTACCAGCTCGATCGAAATCGGGATATAAAATAATCCCGGGCCAAAATTATTAAATACCCAGACCAGACCATAACTGGCTGCACTGCCAACGACCGAACCCAGCAGACCAAATATGGCCCCCTGAAACAGGAAAATTCTTAAAATTTGTGACTGGGTGGCGCCTGTCGCACGCAAAATACCAATTTCCCGAGTACGCTGTACCACGCTGACGGACATGACACTGGCAATGCCAAAAGCCACTGAAATGGCGACAAAAACAATAATCATATTGGTAGACAGGCTCTGTGCAGTAATCGCATTCATCAGCTGTGCATTGGTTGAAATCCAGCTTTCAGCCTTTAATGAGGTCAGGCGCCCCACTTGGGTCGCAATGTCATCAGCCTCAAAAATATCGTTAATGGTCAGATCAATGACAGTTACACCACCGGGCAGACCGAGTAAAGACTGTGCCTGTTTCAAGTCCAGATAAACATAACGCGCATCCAGTTCACGCACGCCCAGTTCAAATATGCCGGCAATATTTACCAAGGCACTGTTTTGCTGACCGGTATCCAGTCGCAATTTGCTACCGACCTGAACCCCCAGATCTTTGGCCAACTGACTGCCGATCAGTACATCATCCGCGCCAACACGTAACTGACCACTGGTTAAATATTCTTTCAATGGAATGATCTGCTGATAACGCTCCAGATCCATTCCGACCAAGGCCACGGATTCAATCGCATCACCGCGTTGTACAAAGGCCGGCCCGGAGACCACAGGCGACACAGCAGTTAATATCGGCAACTGATCCAGTGTTTCGGTAATCTGCTGCCAATTATTGATGGAACGCAGTCGTTGTGCGCGTTTATCTTCCTGTAACAATTGCACCGTCCCGGCAGGCGGCGGCACAATCCGGTTGACTTCATCGGGTGAGAGCAGACGGATATGTGCCTGTGTACCTAATGTACGTTCGACAATATTGGCCTGTAGCCCCTGAATCAGGGCCGTGATAAACACAATCACCGCCACACCAACGGCGACGCCCACCGTGATCATAATGGACTGCGCGCGACCTTCGCGCAAAAAACTGATCGCGATTTTCCATTCGATCCAAAGCCGCTCGAAAAAATTTTTCAATCGAATTTCACCGGTAATTCATTCTTGCTATCAGTCGCGTCAGTCGAGCTCATCAATGAGCTATCTTGTGGCTTGAGACGGACTCGCGCACCCTCTTCCAGTAACGATTCGGCATTGGCCAGCACCTGATCACCCTCACTCAAACCTGAAGTTACTTCTGACATGGCCAGACCCCGTAAACCTAAAGTCACCGGTTGGCGCTGGATTTTTCTATCACGTACCAACACGACCACTGCCTTATTGCCTTTAATATTGCTAAGCGCATCGTTCGGAATAGCCAGTGCCCGCTCCCGTTTATCTGTCTCGACATTGACCGATACGGTCATGTCCTGACGCAGAAAATCTGGCACCGGGTTGACGGTTAATCTGACCTCTACCGTGCCCCGCTGCGGATCAATGCTCGGTGCAATAAAGTTAATGCGGGCCGGAAAAGACTGATCCGGATAAGCATCGCTAATCACGGTGGCATTTTGCCCTAAGGCCAGTTGCGGTAAATTCCGTTCATCGAGTGGCACCCGGATTTCTGTATTGCCCGTTAAGGCAATGGTAAATAAGGTTTGTCCTGGTTGAACCAGATCGCCTGGCTCGACATCCCGTGTCAGTACTGTACCTGCGACCGCAGCCCGAATTCTGGTTTTTGCCAGTTGCGCCTGCGCCACTGCCAGCTGTTCCCGAAGCGATGCTTCTTCAACTTGTCCCGTAGACAATGCCGCTGCTTTTAGACGAACGGTTTCATAATTGTTGCGGGCAACTCTTTCTGCCTCTAAGGCCTGTTCTATTTCTTCAGCCGACAGGATACCCGCTTCGGCATTACGTCTCCGTGCTGCTTCTCGGCTGGCCTGCTCCAGCTGGGCTTTGGCACTGGCCAGTTCTGCTGCAGCCTGTGGCCGTCGGCTGCTTGCCAATTCGTTTAGTGCCAGCTCAGCCTGTCTGACTTGGGCCAGCAATTCATCCGACTTCAATACTACCAGCAGATCACCCGGTTTAACCTGATCGCCTTCCTGCACCAGACGTTGCAGAACCACACCACTAATTTCACTGCCTACCTGGGCACGTGAGACTGTCGCAACACGCCCGGTCGCAACAACATTTTGTACCAGCGGCATAGCACTCAGCGTATAACTAGGCACCACAGGCCCCTGCCACCAGCGAAATAGAGCAAACCCTACTGCCAGTAGCAATACGATGATGAGCAAAATTTTATAGCGGGCAGCGCGCAATGAGAATCTCCAATTGATTCGTCTAATTTGAAATAAGAAAGTCAAAACTGTATTTGTTTTTTCCTAAGGTTTAATTTACAACAAGTTTCTAATTGGAATTATAGGTATTTTGTTGAGTTTGAAAAGAATGTTGAGTTCCTGTCCACTTTTTTGAGCCAGCTTAAGTCGGTGTCAGTGAATTTAATCAATAACAGATCCAGATGCGGGATCAGGTAATAGAAAATTGTATTGAATTTATCTTGAGTTCAAGGAATGGGAGCTTTCATTAAAAAAACAGGCTGGATCGTAATGGATCTAGCCTGTTCAATCGTTTGGGTGTTAATTGGATGTTAGTTAAATATTAGACCGTACGACGTAATGGCTGATCACGTTGCGCCAGACTTTCACCCATCGGCACGAGTCGTCTATCAAGATCAATCTTTTGCCAAGGCAAGTCATTCGGGTCTGCTTTCATGGCCCCAGGCGCTTTCGCGACCAAAATGGCAGCAGCCATGTCCTGAAAATCTGCACGAAAATGTACCGAACTTTTCACCACGATAATCGTTTTATCTTCAGGCACAAGACCAAAAATTCTAAACATATTACGATCGAGCAACTGGGCTTTGTAGGAACTGACTGCAATTTCAATACCGTCTATTTCCAGCAACACACTTGGGCCAATATCCGCCTCAACGCCATGCATCATAGGCCCGCCATAGCTGAATTTTCCATCGCTATAGGCTTTGATTTTAAATTCAGCGCTAAATGGGGAATCCCCGGCAATACCCGATGTTCCACCCAGTTGCGCATAAAAATTCTGACCAAGCTCAAGCTGATAGGCTTGCTGCGCCACCGCAGGATCTACAATGAGGCCAATCAATGCATTTTTAACCTGATGTCGATGTAGCGCCGATAGCATCCCGGTCGTATTCGAATCACCACCGGCTCCCGGATTATCCTGAGTATCGGCAATCACTACGGGTCTGGTCGAATGATGCTGTTGATAAAGTTGAAGTGCCTGCTGCACGGCATGATCCGGTGATAAGAAATCCATATTCCAATGCGCTTCTTGTTGCAGCACATGGGCGATATAGCCTTGCATAGCCTGATCTAACTGCATAGCGTTTTCACTATAGCCCCAGATACAACCACCACATTCGGCAAAGTCTGCCGCCGGAAAACCCGGCGTGAAATTCATCTGGACAGGATTATTTTGCTCTAACTTTTCCAGTAAATTCATACAAGACTGGGTAGGTTCCAGCTCGGTACATTGTGCATTCAGCGCAATCAAAAATGGCAGCTTATACATTTGCTTGTGCAGCTTTTTACCCCGGAATATTTGATCCAGCAGTTGGGCACAGCGTTGTCCGGTTTGAGCCATATCTACATGCGGATAGGTCCGATAGCAAATCAACACGTCACTATGGGCAAACATCGCTTGCGTGACATTGGCATGGAAATCCAGACTAGCAATCACCGGAATGTCCGGACCAATGGCCTCGCGAACCCGTCTTAATAATTCTCCTTCGCCATCATCCACCTGTTCACTGACCATGGCACCATGCAGATCCAGATACACTGCATCTGCCGGATGCTGCTGGATGCTGGAAATAATTTCATCACAGATGCGCTGGTAAGTGTCCTGCTCTATATGCGCTGAAGGTGAAGTGCCAGCCCAGATCACTGGCAAAAGTTGATAACCGAATTGTTCTGCTTGTTGAATAAAACCGCCAATCGGAATGTTCTGTTCCCGAAATTTCAGGATATCTGCGCCACGACTAAGTGGAGGAAATCCCCCACCCTGGACAAAATCGGCGTAGCTTGCTTTGGTCGGGGCAAAGGTATTGGTTTCATGTTGAAAGCCCGCAATGATGATTTTTTTCATATCTTGAATCCTTCCTATGCTGCATGATTGATTATTTATCAACGATTAAAGCGGCGCGTGTTGTTTGCTGAGGAGCAGCTTGCTTTTTCAGTCTGAAGGCATAAATCAGGAAAGCGCCACCGAGCATCATGATCACAGCAATCGTGAACCAGCCTGCCAACATGGAACCGGTCATTGACTGCGCCATGCCCATAATATTTGGACTGACAAAACCACCGAGTAATCCAATACTGTTAATTAAGGCAATTCCGCCTGCTGCTGCACTACCGCTTAAGTATTTCGATGGAATCGACCAGAAAATGGTATAGGCACTAAACATAAAGGCCGTTGCGGTACAGATCGCAATAAAGGAAAGCAGGAAATTTGCACTGATCACCGACAACATCAAGCTAACTCCGGCCAATACCGTCGGCACTACACAATGCCATTTCCGTTCCTGCCATTTGTCCGAGCTACGGGCAAAGATGATCATGAAAATTGCGCCGCATAAATACGGGATTGCCACCAACCAGCCAATCATCTGCAAATTCTGGATACCGCCCGATTTCAATAAAGATGGTAGCCAAAAGCCAATCGCATAGATGCCACAGATAATGGTGAAATAGGCCAAGGCCATGAAATAAATCCAGGGATCCTTTAATACTGCTTTAAAATTGCTATGACCGCTTGCAGACTGATGCTGTGAAATTTCTTTCACCAATAAGGCTTTATCCTCTTGAGACAGCCATTTTGCTTGTGAGGGATGATCGGTTAAATAAAAGTACGCTACGCAGCCCAATAGCACGGTTGGTACAGCTTCCAATAAAAATAACCATTGCCAGCCAGAAAGATTATAAATCTGATGAAAAGTACTCATGATTTGTGTGGATAAAGGTGCACCTAACATGCCAGCCAGTGGTCCGGCTAGCATGACAATCGCCATGACACGTGCCATGCGTGCACCGGAATACCAATAGGTCAGATAGAAAATCATGCCTGGGGCAAAACCGGCTTCGAATACACCTAGTAAAAAGCGCAAGATATAAAACATTTGTGGGGTGGTGACAAATAGCATCGACATGGAGGTCAGGCCCCACAAAATCATGATGCGGGTAATGGTTTTTCTGGCGCCGACTTTTTCAAAATACAGATTGGTTGGCACTTCAAACAGGACATAACCTAAAAAGAATATGCCGGCTGCCATGCCATAAATCGCATCGTTAAAGCCCAACTCCTGCTGCATTTGTAACTTGGCAAATCCGATATTGATCCGGTCCAGATAAGCAAAGAAATAACACAGCAATAAAAATGGCAGCAGGCGCCAGCTTACTTTCTTGTAAATCTGGTCTAACCGTTGTTGACGGGAGGTGATTAAATCCATCTAAAACTCCTTTTTATCTAGATCTTCTTATTGTTCAAAATCCATGTAATCATGCTCCTGACTTGATAACAATGTAATTTTTTAGGCATACTGATGCTTTTAAGGCATCAGAGTTTTTATGGACAGAAACTTGCAATTCCTTGCGCCACTGAACGGAATCAATGAAAAACGTTTGCGTTATTTCTATACGGTGATGATGTTTGGCTCGATGCGCAAAGCGGCAGATATCCTGAATATTGAACAGTCTGCCATGAGCCGACAAATTCAACTCTTTGAATCAGAATTAAAAATAAACCTGTTCAAACGCAAGGGTCGGCATATTATTCCGACTGAAGCTGCCTATCTGGTACTTGAGTATTTTAAGGAAAATAAAAATCGTGAAAATGAATTATTTGACAGTTTATTTCAGCTGCAATCCTCTCAACTCGGCAAAGTGAACATTGTTTCAAGTGAAAGTTATATGCAACATATGATTTATGATGTACTTCGACATGTGCATCATAAATATCCAAATCTTGAAATCCAGTTAGAATTAATGAGTGCCCAGCATGTGGTACGACATATCGTGGACAGCCTGGCGCATATTGGACTGGCGTATAACCCTCCATTTCATACAGACATCAGCACCATTGCTCATAAGACAGAACCTTTTATTCTGGCTGTTCCTGCCGGTCATCCTCTTGCCAAGCTCAAACATCGCATTTGTCTTTCCGAAATTTCAGCCTATAAATTTGCTTTAATGCCCGTAGGGCACGGTTTCCGTCAGTTACTCGACAGTGAAATGGTGCGCTTACAAGTGAACCTGAATATTGGCCTGACCACCAATTCTATTTATGCCTTAAAAAATTATGTGGTGGCTGGACATGGGATTTCGGCCATGCGCTATGCAGATATCGCAGATGCAGTAAAAGAAGGTCAGGCCGTCGCCTTAACTATTGATTCCGAACTGTGCAACACAGCTCAAACCCAACTGATGGTCCGTAAAAACACCCATTTGTCAGAGTCGAAGCATTTATTGATTGAGCGTATTCGTTCTAGTTTTGATTTGATCTTTTAGATAATTTGATTTTTTAAATTGCTTATAAAATTTAGGCAATAAAAAAGCCACTTATATAAGTGGCTGATTTATAACAATAATTTTGGTGGAGGTGGCGGGAGTTGAACCCGCGTCCGCCAGCATTACGCTCGAGAATACTACATGCTTAGATATCGTCTATTGTTTTAACTCTTTGTGACCCGACGAACAGGATACAAATCGCGATCCTCTTAGTTTAGTACAAAGCCCCGAGGCTTGGCTTTATACGGACTTGTGTGCGTGCGCTTCAGTCGGACTCTCTAACCACAAGTATTCGGAGAGGCGGACAAGCTGCCCTTAGGCAGCTAGAGCGTATGATTCGTCGTTTGCGACTAAAAAATGCAAATTTGATTTACGAGAGAAAATGCGCTCTCGGCATGCATCTATGAGTTTCATCACCAGCGTCGAAGCCAGAAACACCCCCAAAGTACAAGGCAATCATAACATAGATGTCAAAAATTACGATGCATTTTCTAAACATTTACACAACTTGATGCGCTTAATTACATTATTGCGCTAATATTTTACTTTTCAAGCCGAATAACAGAAAAATTATGAGCTATTTACTGGCCCTAGATCAAGGAACCACATCGAGTCGGGCTATTATTTTTAATGAACATGGACAAATCCAGGCAACGGCTCAACGTGAAACCCATATTCAGACGCCACATTCGGGTTGGGTCGAACAGGATGCTCAGGAAATCTGGAGCACGCAGATTGCGGTGGTACAGCAAGCGCTCGCTACCGCAAGAATTCTCGCCAAAGATATTAAAGCCATTGGTCTGACCAATCAGCGCGAAACCACGGTGGTTTGGGATCGAAGAAATGGTAAACCGCTCGCGCCGGCCATCGTCTGGCAAGACCGTCGAACGTCTGACTGGTGTAACCAGCTGATTGAACAGGGCTGGATAACCAAAATTCAGCAAAAAACCGGTCTACGGATTGATCCTTATTTTAGTGCAGGAAAATTGGTCTGGTTTCTGGAGCATGTAGAAGGCGTACGTGAACTGGCTGAACAGGGTCATGTCGCTTTTGGTACTATCGATAGCTGGCTGATCTGGAACCTGACTCAAGGCGCAGAACATGTGATTGAAGCCAGCAATGCTTCCCGTACCATGCTGATGAATCTACATCAACAAACTTGGGACGAAGAACTACTGGAGCTGTTTCATATTCCTGCTTTGGTCTTACCAAAAATTATTTCCTCGGATAGTTATATCGCTGACACCGCTTCAGGTTTACTCGGTGCCAATATCCCCATTACTGGGATTCTAGGTGATCAGCAATCTGCACTGTTTGGTCAATCCTGTTTTGACGTGGGGAGCGCAAAAAATACCTATGGCACCGGTTGTTTTATGCTGTTCAATACCGGTCAAGACATCCAGCTCAGTCAGAATAAACTGCTTTCTACTCTTGCCTGGCAAGCGCAGGGTCAAACCACCTATGCACTGGAAGGCAGCGTGTTTATGGCGGGTGCGGTAGTGCAATGGCTACGTGATGGTCTCGGGATTATTCAAAAAAGCAGTGATGTCGAAAAACTGGCCTGTAAAGTTGAGGATACCGACGGCGTGGTTTTGGTTCCGGCCTTTACCGGACTTGGCGCGCCGCATTGGGACAGTGAAGCGCGTGCCCTGCTCTGCGGCATGTCTCGTGGCACAACTCAAGCGCATATCGCCCGAGCAGCCTTAGAATCAATCGCTTTTCAGGTATCGGATGTCCTCAGTGCAATGCAATCCGATATTGCCCACCCTTTAAAAGAATTACGGGTCGATGGCGGTGCCAGTAGCAATGACATGCTGATGCAGTTTCAGGCAGATATTCTCAATGTGCCGGTGCTGCGTCCAAAAATGCTGGAGTCTACCGCTTGGGGAGCAGCAGCGATGGCCGGATTAAAAGCTGGCGTATTTTCAAACCTGGAGGAAATTTCGCAGTCTTGGCAACTTGAACATGCCTTTGAACCGAAAATGCAAAATGATGAGCGTGAAGCTCATTTAGCCAAATGGCAGAAGGCCTTAAATCGGGCCAAATCAGATCTATAACCTGTATCAATCTGAAGGTCGAAAGCTAAAAAAGCACTGTTCAACAGTGCTTTTTATTTTCTATCTCTTACCCTCAATAAGCATAAGATGCAATCGCTGTAGCAATTGGCTTATCTTCATCATTGATCATGGTCATACGCATGGTGCAGCCCTTACGCCCCAAACGTAAGGTTTCTGCCCGCGCGATAAAATATTTACCGCGCCCGGGTGCCAGATAATCCACCCGCATATCCACTGTCGCCAAACGCGAGACTTTTTTAATGGTGTCGGCAATGGTTTCAGGTTCGGCTTTTTTATATAACTCCCCCATCGCTACAATTCCACCGACACTATCGAGTACCGTGGCCGCAAGACCGCCATGCAAAATTTGAAACGCGACATTACCAATCATAAAATCCTGCATTTCGACATAGGCTTCGATCTGGCCTTCCACCACCCGCATGCTCATACCATTATGCTTAAAAAAAGGAGAGCTATTAAAAGCATGTACCAACTGATTTAAGACCACATCAATATCCACCTTTGCCCCCAAGTGTATATTACCTGTCCAGCTTTTCTCTGTCTTAGTCATCACTCTGCTCAAATCCACCGCAATAAAAAACCGCTAATTTATGCCCAAAAATTTCAGTTAGGGCTACAATAGGTGCCTAGTTTAATACTGATTGCTGAGATTTTTATGACCTATACGTTCAATCGTCCCGCGTTTCCTGCAACTCGCATGCGTCGTATTCGTAAAAATGAGCATTTACGTTCTATGGTACGTGAGACGCATCTCAGTGCAGATCACCTGATTTATCCAGTATTTGTACTGCCGGGACAAAACCAGAGCCAAGATATTCCCAGTATGCCGAATATCCAGCGCCTGTCAGCAGACTTGCTGTTAAAAAAATCAGAGCGTCTGCTGGAACTGGGCGTCAACAAACTGGCACTGTTTCCAGTCACACCACAAGAAGATAAAAGCCTGACCGCCGAAGCGGCTTGGCGCGAAGATGGTCTGGTCCAACGCACTTTGCGTTTATTAAAAAAGGAACTGCCAGAAATGGTGCTGATTACTGATGGTGCACTGGACCCATATACCACGCATGGTCAGGATGGCATTATTGATGAGACCGGTTATGTCTTAAATGATGAAACGGTCGAATGTCTGATTAAACAGGGTCTCAGCCATGCCGAAGCAGGCGCAGATGTATTTGCCCCAAGTGACATGATGGATGGCCGGATCGGTGCAATTCGTCAGGCCTTTGAACAAAATGGGCATATCTATACCTCAATCATGGCTTATTCAGCCAAATATGCATCCAGCTTCTATGGTCCATTCCGTGATGCAGTCGGTTCTGCCAGCAATTTAAAAGGTGGCAATAAATACAATTACCAGATGGATGTCGGTAACCGTGCCGAAGCACTGCATGAAATTGCGCTGGATATTCAGGAAGGCGCAGACATGGTGATTGTCAAACCGGGCATGCCTTATCTGGATATCGTCCGTGAAGTTAAAGACACTTTTGGTGTACCAACCTTTGTCTATCAGGTCAGTGGTGAATATGCGATGCTGGCCGCTGCCATTCAAAATGGCTGGTTATCTGACAGCGTGATTATTGAATCGCTGATGAGCTGCCGCCGCGCCGGTGCCGATGGCATCTGGACTTACTTTGCCGAAGAAGCTGCGCTTAAACTGAAAGACATGAAGTAAAAGGATTTCGGCGCAATGCATATCGCCATTATCGGCGCTGGCATCACCGGGTTGATGTCGGCGCTGGAACTGCTTGAACAGGGATGTTCTGTCACGATTTTTGATCAGCAAGTTACCGGGAAGGCTGCGTCCTGGGCCGGAGGCGGGATTCTTTCTCCGATGTATCCCTGGCGCTACCCCGCTGCAGTCAATACGTTGGCCCGGCATGCCAAACCGCTCTATCAGGACTGGAATCAAAAACTACAGCCAGTGACCGGTATCGATTTCCAGATTCATGAAAGTGGTATGCTGATTTTTGATGAAGCTGATTTTGAGATTGGCTTGTGCTATGCAGGAAAATATCAGGATCCTCAGCAACAGGCCGAATTGCTTGATCAGACTCAGCTACAACAAATCAATCCCCGAATTGATCAGCGCAAGTTCAAACAGGCGATTTACTTTCCGGAACTGGCCAATATCCGCAATCCGCGACTATTACAGTCGGTCATCAGCTATTTAAAACAGCATCCGCATGTCACCTGGCAAGAGCACTGTAAAATCACTCAGCTCAATATTCAGCAAGGCTGGGTAACGAGTGTGTCCAGTGAAAGTGGTCAACACTTTCAGGCAGATCAGTTTGTAATCGCCACAGGCGCATGGTCTGCAGGCTGGTCAGAACAGCTTGGCTGTGAAATTCCGGTACAACCGGTGCAAGGACAAATGCTGCTGTTTAAAACCCCAGAAAACTGGCTACCGAGCATGTGCATGAACAAGGTCATGTATCTGATTCCACGGCGCGACGGACATGTTGTATGTGGTTCCAGTATGCGTCAGGTCGGTTTTGACACCTCGCCTTCTGCTGAAATCCGGCAAGATATTCTACAGGCTTGTCTGGGGATGGTACCGGAACTGGCGGATTTTCCGCTGGTCAAGCAATGGGCCGGATTAAGACCTAGCTCACCCGATGGTATTCCTTATATTGGCAAAATTCCCAAGCTACAAAATGCCTGGGCCAATTTTGGACATTTCCGGAATGGTTTATGTATGGGGCCGGCCTCAGGCAAACTGCTCGCTCAACTCATCCTTGAACAAACGCCAATCGTTGATCCAGATCCTTATGATCCACTCCGTTTATTAGAGCCCAGTCGCTTAGCGCTTTAGGATATTATCCAGCGCCTCTTTCAGGGTTGGATAATGAAACTGGAATCCAGCCTCCTGCAAGGCTTTGGGCTGTACATACTGACCGTTTAATACCAGTTGGGATTGTTCTCCCAGCATCATTTTCAGACTGCATGCCGGCAGTGGCAGTAAGGATTTACGCTGCAGAATCTGGGCCGCGGTTCGCGCAAACTGGGCCTGACTGCTCTTTTCTGGCGCGACCACATTAAAGATCTGCTCTGTTGTATCCTCGAGCATCAAGAATTCAATCGCTCGCAGTACATCCTCTAGATGCACCCAGGTCACTGGCTGACGTCCATGACCAATCCGCCCGAACAGATTCAGTTTAATCGGCAATAACATCTGCGGCAGAATTCCACCACCTTTGCCGAAGACCACAGCAAAGCGAACAATTTTGGTGTCCTGACTGCTATAGGACAAAGCCAGTTGTTCCCACTTCGCACAGAGCTCAGACATAAAAATATCTTGTGGCGGGCTTTGTTCCGTACAGACCTGCTCCCAGCGCTCGCTCGGGTCAATACCATAATAACCAACGGCTGAGGTTGAAATAATCCGTTTCGGTTTGATCTGGTATTTTTCTAAATAGTCAAATAACTGTTTGGTGGTGTCTAAACGGCTATCCAGCAATTTCTTTTTACGCGCTGCCGTCCAGCGTCCCTGACCGATGCTTTCGCCAGCCAGATTAATCACATAATCAATCTGAGGCTGTTTTAATTCATCCAGCTGGTTAATCCAGTGAAAATCTGGATGCGGTTCAGATTGATTCTTGCGGCGGGTCAGCCCAATCACCCGATAATCACGTTCCAATAAAAACCGTACGAGATGACTGCCAATAAAACCACTCGCTCCCGTCACCAGCACTACAGGTTTATACATCAGTCATTCTTCACTTTATTATTTTCTGGTTTTAAATTATACGCCACTCATCTTCAGCTTTTTTAAAGCAGGAATATTTTTGTAGTGGAGAATATGTATCTTTCATCATTCAATTAATTTATAAAGATCGGCCGTCACACAATGATTCATTTATACTCACCGAGGCGAATGGCCAAACATTTTCTCTGCCATACGCTGTGCCTGCTTGCCATAGAACCAGTAAGTCAATAGATACAACGGAATCGCGATCAGCAAGAACATGATCAGCACAATACTTATAAATTGTGGCTGTTGTAGATATAGCAAAAAGTCCTGCCAGGCATTTGGATTAGAGCGCGTTGCAATCAGAATACCAAGTAACAGAAATAGCAGGTTATAGCCCCAATAGATCAGGCTAAACCCCAAGGTGAATTTTTTACGTTCCGACTGCGTTGGGGCACGTTTTTGCTGTTTTAAAAACTTAAATAAGATCCAGATCATGGCTACCAGATAAGGAACAACCGTCAGTACGGCGCCCATCCCCGTTGGCATCAGTGCTGCCAGCACCCCGCAAATGCAGGTAAAAATAAAGCAGATAATAAAAAACCAGATAAAATAACGGGTTAAAGGCAACATAGGAATCACTCGGTGATATTCAGCAAGCTAGTATAAAAAAAAACAGGTTTTTTTTCATTTTATTGTCAACCATCGGCCAGAAGGTGACGTTATATAGGGTACAAGGTACAAAAATTTGGACTGGCATCCACGAATTTTTGCTGACCTTAGAGCTAAAGCAATAAGTCCAGTGTACAGGGAAATTTTGAATAGCAGCCAAAATCTTCATGTAACACAAATTTGACCGACGATTTCACATCACTCGAATCGTCGGTTTTTATTTTTTAAAATTCCGATTTTTCAGCCTGATGAATTGCATGACTGTTCAAGACTGGGTGATTTAGACATGACTATCCTGCTATTTTGCCTACTGATTAAAATAAATTCAGCCTGACATCAGCAACAATTCGCTGAAATATCTTTTTTAAGTAGATTTTCCCCTCAGCTTTTTCCTATAGTAGCAAGGCAGACATTTCAGGGTTCATCTACATGGCAGTTCATTTTCTTCACACTTCCGATTGGCATCTGGGGCAATTTTTCCATAACCATGACCGTGAATTTGAACATGCCCAGTTTTTGACTTGGTTGCTCGATCAAATTAAAACAAAACAACCGCATGCTTTGTTGATTGCCGGTGATATTTTTGATGTGATCAATCCAGCCTCAAGTGCGCAAAAGCAACTGTATCAGTTTCTGGCCGATGCACATGATCTGGCCCCGCACATGCAGACTTTGATGATTGCCGGCAACCATGATTCCGGTTACCGGATTGAGCAGGTTGAACCTTTTCTGTCTAAATTCAATGCCAAAGCTGTGGGAATTGTGGGCCGAACCGCAGAAAACACCCTGAATCTGGATCGCTTGCTGATTCCGATTTATGATCAGGATAAAAATATCATCGCCTGGTGTCTGACCCTGCCCTATTTACGCAGTGCCGAAATTACCGGGCTGAATGAACATACCAGCAATAGCCAGAATGCGATTAGCTATCTGCATCAACAACTGATTGCCGAAGCCAAGGCCCGTAAACAGCCGCATCAAGCTCTGATTCTAATGTCGCATGCACATATGCAAGGTGGCGAAACTTCCGACTCGGAACGGCCAATTATTGTCGGTAATGAAGAAGCGCTGTCGACGGCGCTGTTTGATGAAGTGATTGATTATGTGGCACTCGGTCATCTGCATAAACCACAAAAAGTTGGTCAGCCACATATCCGTTATAGTGGCTCACCGATTCCGCTGTCATTTAGTGAAATCAACTATCAACATCAGGTGGTCGAGGTCAGGATTGATCCTGAGCAAAGCAACGAACAGCGCTTTCAATACGATGTTTTAAAAGTGCCACGCACCGTCGAGCTGTGCCGGATTCGGGAAGAACTGGAAGATTTAATTGCTAAACTTCAGGCCTTGCCTGCCGGAGAAATCGAACAACTGTCGGCACGACATTTTCTGGAAATAGAATACACCACCGATGCCCCGCCACCAGTCGATTTACGCCAGCAAATTGAACTGGCTTTACCCGCCAACCGTTACCGCTTGCTGCGCATCAGCCGGATTTATCAGCAACAGACCGAACATACGCAAGGAGATTCAAAAATTGATCTGGCACCACCGACACCGGAATCGCTGTTTTTGAATATCTGGAAAAAAATGGGCTATGAACATGATCATTCTGTACAACAGGATTTTCAGCAACTTCTGGTTGAAGCCCAGCACGAACTTGCTCAGAAACAACAAGCCTAGGATCGGCCATGAAAATTTTACGTTTGAGTCTCAACAATCTGGCCTCCCTCACCGGCACCCATCATATTGATTTTGAATCCAGCCCTTTGACACATGCCGGCCTGATTGCAATCACTGGAAAAACCGGGGCTGGAAAATCGACCCTGCTCGATGCCATGTGTCTGGCGCTCTATAACGAAATTCCACGTCTAAAAGGTGCGACCGGCAGCCTGAAAGATGCCGGTGGTCAGGATGTTTCGATTAAAGATTCCAAGAATATTCTACGCCGTGGCTGCGTGCATGGTTTTGCCGAGCTGGAGTTTATTGCCCTGGATAGCAAACGCTATACAGCACGCTGGGAGATTCGCCGGGCACGTCAGAAAGTCGATGGCAATCTAAAAGTAGATCGTTTTATCAAGTGCATCGATGATGATACGACGCTAACGCAAAAAATATCTGAAGTTACCCCCTTAATTGAAAAACTGCTGGGCCTGAGCTTTGAACAGTTTACCCGCGCGGTACTGCTGGCGCAGTCGGAAGTTGGCGCATTTTTAAAAGCCAAAGATCATGAACGTGCAGACTTGCTGGAATATCTGACCAATTCGCAGATTTTCAGTGAGGTCAGTAAAAAAGCAGCGGAAAAGCATAGTCAGGTTCGACAAAAGCGCCATGAACTGGAAAACTGGCTCGGTCATCTGGAATTATTATCCGAAGACGATATTACTCAGCTTCAACAGCAACATACTGCCTTCAACCAGATACTTGAGCATTTTAACCAGAGTGAAAAATTACTAGAAAATGACCTGAAATGGTATCGGCAGAAACATGCTTTATATACTGAAATTCAGGCCAAAAAAGAAATTTACGATGTACAGCTGGATGCCGATCAGAAGCTGACCGCACAAAAGCAGTTGCTGGTTCATTTGGATGAGTTTCAGGGCATTCGAGAACAGTTTATCCAGCAGAATCAAATGCTCACGCAGCAACAGCAGCTTACGATACAACAACAATCATTCGAACAGCAGCTGCAACAGGTACAACAGCAACGTGATGCTGAATTTACGCAACTTGCTCAGATCCAGCAACAACAGCAGGCCCATGTTCAACATATGCATGCCATGCAGCCGCATCTGGAACAAGGTCTAAAACTGGATCATGAGATGCATCTGGTCGGCAATGACTATAAGAAAAAATCAGCAGATTTATTGGACTATGCACAGCAGTATATCCAACCCTTGCAACAACAGATTGAATCATCGAAACAGCAACTCGCATCTGCTGCCGAGCAGCAACAGCAACGCCTGACGCAACTTGAACAGCAGGCTGATCTTGCCGTGTTTGATCTGGAACCACAAAGTACACTGCAACGACTGCAAGACTATCAGAAGCTGTATCAACAGATGCAGCAACAGGCGCCGGCAGTACTCTCTCAATCGCGTACTGAACTGGAACATTCCCGGCAGCAGCTGGCTCAACAAATCGAAAGTTTGCAGCAACAATTTGGCAATCAAGCCCAATTGGAACAACAACTTCAGCAGCATCAGACCGTACAGCAACAGAGCTCGACCCGGCTGCTTAAACTGGAAGGCTTGATCCAGCACGTGGCACGTCTAGCGGAACAGGAAGCCGAACAACAGCAACTCAAACAAGACGTAGCGCATGCACAGACAGAATTAACCCAGCTTGAACATACGGAAATTCAACTGCAGCAAACAGTCAGCAACACCGAACAGGAATTTGAACAACTACAAAATATGCTGCAGCAACAGCGCCTACTGCAAACCCAAAGCGTGCAGGAACTGCGCGCGCAGCTCAAACCTGATGAAGCCTGTATGGTCTGTGGCAGCCAACAGCATCCGTTTGTCCAACATCAAGCATTATTAGACACAGCGCTAAACCAGCTGCAAGATCAACAGCTGCAACAGGCACAACAACAACTGAATCAGCTTAAAGATGATTTAAAAGCAACCCAGATTCAACAATCCAAAATCAAGATGCTCCTTGAGCAAAAACAACAGCGTTTAATCCACATTGAACGGATACTGAATGAACAGCACCAGACATTACAACAAAACTTAAAAGAGTTAGGACTTGAGCCAGCCAATCCTGATCATTCAGCCCAGTTGCTCCATCCCCTGCAAACACAGCTTGGCCAGTGGCAACAGCAACACACTCAGGCAAACGAACAGTTCAAAATCCTGCAACAGACTTGGCAAAACTGGCGACAACAGCAACAGCAACTCGACAGCTTGCAACTGAGTCTGCAAAAAATGCTGCAACTGGATCAACTGATTGAGCCAGTTCTTACAGTACTGCCCGAAGCACAGCAGCTCGCTTGGCACAAGAATGCGCCTGCTGCCTGTACCCAGCTGCAACAACATTTGCAGCAGCGATTACATCTTGTCAATCAAGTCAAAACTGCGGAACAGGAGCTACAAGGTTTCAAGCAGCAACTGAATCAGGCTCAACAGCAACTACAGATGCATGAGCAGCGGCATACGCAAATACAGGCCGAGACCCATTATTTGCTTGAACAAGGCAAAGACTTACGTCAGCAACTCAATCAGCTGACCGAACAACATGCCGGTCAGACCTATAAGCTGGCAGCAGAATGGCGACAGCAACTGGATACCCAGTTAAAAGCGCTTAATAGCCAGCTTCAAGCACAACGCCAGGTATATGAACAGCATGAGCAAGCTTTGCATCAGGCTTTACTTAAACAACAGGCTTTGCTGACCCAAATGCAACAGCTAACTCAACAGCAGGCACAATCTGATCAGGCCATCCGTACATGGCAAAATCTGCATCGACATTTTAATGCGGAACTGATCCAACAATGTCTGACCATTGGTCTGAGTGAACATCAGCAAATCCGGCAGCAATTACAGGCACAACATCAAGCACTGGAAAATGCCAAAATTGCCTGGCAAACGCTGGAAGATCAATACCAGAAGCATCTCCAGCAACAGCCTGAACTTGCTTTTGAGGAAGTGGAAGCACATTTAAATAGTTTGGCACAGGAAAAAACCGAGCAACAAAACAGCTTCAATGAGATTGATACCAAACTGCGTATGAATGCCAATAATCAAAATACCTATGCCAAATATCAGCAACAGATTGAACAGGTCAAAGCCGAAGAATATCGCTGGGGCCGTATCTACGATTTAATCGGACATAAGGAAGGTACCAAGTTCCAGAAAATTGCTCAGGAACATCATCTGGATATCTTGGTGGAATACGCCAACCAACAACTGCAACCGCTGGCACCGCGCTATCAGTTGCACCGTATTCCAGACAGCCTGAGTCTGGCGATTATTGATCTGGACATGAACAGCGAAGTACGTCCGGTCTTGTCTTTATCTGGCGGAGAAACCTTTCTGGTTTCTCTGGCCTTGGCACTGGCGATTGCCAATATGGCTTCCGGTTCGATGAAACTGGAATCGCTATTTATTGATGAAGGCTTTGGTACTTTAGATCCAGCCTCATTACATATGGTGATGAATGCACTGGATCATTTACAAAGTCAGGGTCGTAAAGTGGTCTTAATCTCGCATGTGCAGGAAATGCATGAACGGATTCCAGTACAGATTCAGGTCAAGCCAGTCGGTGCTGGCGCCAGTACCATTCAGATTATAGGTTGACAATGATGCACCCTGCCCCAGACAAGCTCTCGCCCTATTTCAGCTTACAGCTCGAGAGCCTACGGGGCATCAGTGCCATTGTTGTACTGTTCACGCATTGCTTTCAGGCCTTTATCGCCCCTTTTGACCTCAGCCTGTATTCATGGGTGCGCCTGCTTGGTCAGGCCGCGGTCATGATTTTCTTTGTTCTGAGTGGTTATCTGATTGGCTATTCGATCCAGCACAATATTCATCAGCATGGTCAGTTCAATCTGCGCCGTTATACCCAACAGCGTTATCGCAGGATTTTGCCACCCTTTCTGTTTGCCATGGCTCTGAGCCTGTTGTTGTATCTGTTGGCACCACTACTCTTTGCCACTCAAAGCCATGCCTTTCAAAACAGTTTTGGCATGATGATCCGGACTGACTATGGTCTCGATTCAGGTGATTTTATTGGCGCTCTGCTGTTTTTGAATGGCTTCATCACGCCTACAGTTTCAGCCAATGCCCCGCTCTGGAGCCTGAGTTATGAAGTCTGGTTCTATGTCTTGGCCGGATTTCTACCTTTTTTCAAAGATTCAGAAATAGCCAAAATCGGCTTTTTTAGTGTTTTAATCGTTTTATCCATCCTGAATATTCAGTTTTTTATTTATTTTCTGGTCTGGCTGATGGCCTTTGCCTGTTCATTTCGTCATATCCAGCGACATTTTCTAAACCGGTTACAAGTGCTTAAACTGGGGTTATTTGGCTTGGCATTTCTAATCGCCTGCATTGATGCTTACCAGTTTCATATCGTCGATCAAGCCCGACAATATCGCGCTGCAAATTTTACTCTCTTTAATTTCTGTATCGGCCTAGCATTTAGCTGCTGGCTGGTACAACTCCAGCAGCAGCGCAGTCACTACAATCCGGTCTGGGTACAATCCGCTGATTTTTCCTATACCTTGTATGTAACCCATTTCCCTTTGCTGCTGTTTATTCTGGGCTGTGTTCCGGCAACCTTGGCTTATGGTCTGGGCGGCGCTGTTTTAGCCTTGCTCGGCAGTATGGGCAGCCTGATTGTCTTTGCCTGGCTCATGGCAAAATGGCTGGAGCCACAAAGAAAAAAAGCGTTATCGAATAACGCTTAATCATACTTTTTCAAAATAACCCGACAACGCCTGTTAATCCTTTTGAGGACGTGCACCAAATAATGCCGTGCCGACACGCACCATGCTGGAACCGGCAGCAATTGCAGCCTGCATATCGGCCGACATGCCCATACTTAAAGTATCCCAATCTTCAGGATGCGCATGCTGAGCTTTCACCCTATCAAATAAAGCTTTAGCCTCGATGAAAGCTTGAGGATTCCCCGGCGCTGGAATCACCATCAAGCCACGTAAGCGCACATTTGGCAGTTGGCTGATTTGTCTAACTAAATCCGCAACTTCTTCCGGTTGGCAACCATCTTTCGTATCCTGAGCATCAATATTGACCTGAAGACAGATATTCAGCGCGAGCTGATCTTCTCTACGCTGATTGGATAAACGCTCGGCAATAATCAAACGATCCACCCCATGCACCCAGGCAAAATTTTCTGCCAGATGCTTGGTCTTGTTACGCTGTACATGGCCAATAAAATGCCATTCAATTTCCAAGTCTTTTAGAGCCGTAATTTTCTCTAGCGCTTCCTGCAAATAGTTTTCGCCAAAGGCACGTTGTCCCGCCTGATACATATCAGCCAGTACTGCACTCGGCTGGGTCTTGGAAACGGCCAGCAGTTGCACCGAATCTGGCTCACGACCGGCCTGAGCACAGGCTGTTTCAATTTGCGCTAAAACCTGATTTCGTGACTGTTGCAACATATTCATTGATGGGGTTCTCATTTCATTCATCTTTTTTTCCCTTGCCCATAAACTAAGGGTTGGTTAAGCTGTGGGAAAGCCTTATTATTCTATCAAAATAATTAACATTTTAATGAACTCGGGGACCTTATGGATATCACAGAATTGTTGGCATTTTCTGCTAAAAATGGTGCGTCGGATTTACACTTGTCTGCAGGCTTACCGCCAATGATTCGTGTCGATGGGGAAGTTCGTCGTATCAACCTGCCAGCATTAGAACATAAAGAAGTACATAAACTTGTTTATGACATCATGAACGATAAACAGCGCCGTGATTTTGAAGAAAATCTGGAAACTGACTTTTCTTTTGAAGTACCCGGTGTGGCCCGTTTCCGTGTCAACGCATTTAACCAGAACCGTGGTGCCGGTGCAGTATTCCGTACCATTCCATCCAAAGTTCTGACCCTTGAAGATCTGGGCATGGGACAGATTTTTAAAGATATCTGTGAATATCCGCGTGGTCTGGTACTGGTCACAGGGCCAACCGGTTCGGGTAAATCAACCACCTTGGCGGCGATGCTGGATTATATTAACGACAACCGCTATGACCATATTCTGACCGTCGAAGATCCAATCGAATTTGTGCATCAATCCAAGAAATGCCTGATCAACCAGCGTGAAGTGCATCGTGATACGCACGGCTTTAATGAAGCCCTGCGTTCCGCACTGCGTGAAGACCCGGATATTATTCTGGTTGGTGAGATGCGTGACCTTGAAACCATCCGTCTGGCCTTAACTGCGGCAGAAACTGGTCACCTAGTGTTTGGCACCCTGCATACCACCTCTGCGGCCAAAACCATTGACCGTGTGATTGACGTATTCCCTGCCGAAGAAAAAGATATGGTTCGTGCCATGTTATCGGAATCATTGCAGGCTGTGGTTTCACAGGCCCTGTTAAAGAAAAATGGCGGCGGACGTGTTGCGGCACATGAGATCATGATTGGTATTCCTGCAATCCGTAACCTGATTCGTGAAAATAAAGTGGCACAAATGTATTCTGCGATTCAGACCGGTGCCAACTATGGCATGACCACACTGGATCAGACCCTGAAAACGCTGGTATCTAAAGGCCTCATCAGCCCGCAAGTGGCACGTACTGCAGCCAAACAGCCAGAAGCATTCTTATAAGAAAAATTAATTGTATTGGGGTTTTTATACATGGATTTTAACGGCTTACTCGATTATATGGTGGAGAAAAAAGCATCGGATCTGTTCATTACAGCCGATGTCGAACCTTCAATCAAGATTAACGGGCAGATTTTACCGATTGGTTCGATAAAATTACCCGGCGCGGCAGTGGGGCAACTGCTTCACTCCATCATGAGCGACAAGCAGCGTAAAGAATTTGCAGACACGCGTGAATGTAACTTTGCCATCAGTACACCGGATAAAAGTGCCCGCTTCCGTGTCAGTGCCTTTCAGCAGCGTGATCAGCCGGGTATGGTTTTGCGTCGGATTGAAACCGTGATTCCAACCATGGATGAACTCAAATTACCGCCGATTCTAAAAGAACTGGCGATGACCAAACGCGGCATCATTATTTTTGTCGGGGCAACCGGTACCGGTAAATCAACCTCGCTGGCCTCGCTGGTCGGTTATCGCAATGAAAATTCCAAAGGTCATATCATTACTATTGAAGATCCGATCGAATTCGTTCACCAGCATAAAGGCTGTATCATCACCCAGCGTGAAGTCGGGATTGATACCGATTCCTTTGAAATTGCCCTGAAAAACACCTTACGTCAGGCGCCGGACGTGATTCTGATTGGTGAGATTCGTTCGCGTGAAACCATGGATTATGCGATTGCCTTTGCCGAAACCGGCCATCTGGTCTTTGCGACCCTGCATGCCAACAACGCCAACCAGGCCATTGACCGGATCATTCATTTCTTTGAAGCAGACCGGCATAACCAGCTGTTCATGGATTTGTCGCTGAACATGAAAGCCATTGTGGCACAGCAACTGATCCCAACCATCGATGGCAATGGTCGTCGTGCCGCGATTGAGATTCTGATTAACTCCCCCCTGATTGCTGACCTGATCCGTAAAGGTGATGTGCATGAGATCAAGGACCTGATGAAGCGTTCCCGTGAACTGGGCATGCAAACCTTCGATCAGGCACTGTATGACCTGTATAAGGCCAAGCAGATCAGCTATAAAGATGCGCTGAAACATGCGGATTCACCCAATGACTTACGTCTGCAAATCAAACTGGCAGAAGAAGGCGGCAGTCATTTATTACGTGCACATTCCAATATCACCTTTGATGGCCAGTCCTGATCAGATTGAGCACATAAAAAAACAGGCTTCAAGAAGCCTGTTTTTTGTTTCAACCGGAGTGCAAATTATTTTTTACGAAACACTTCCTGACAGGCCGGCGCATCGCAGTAGCCATACAGATTCAGAGAGTGACCGGTTAATTCAAAACCAAATTTTTCAGCAACATCATGCTGCTCTTTTTCAATCGTATCATTGATGAATTCAACGACTTTGCTGCAATTCAAACAGACCAGGTGATCGTGGTGATCTTCCTGCATGATCTCGAAAACGGAATGATTGTTTTCAAAATTATGACGCTCAATAATACCCGCGGCTTCAAACTGTGTTAACACACGATACACAGTTGCTAAACCTACATCTTCACCCTGATCGAGTAAAGTCTTGTAAATATCTTCCGCACTTAAATGATGTTGTCTTGAATTTTCTAGTAATTCTAATATTTTAATTCGTGGAAGGGTAACTTTCAGTCCAGCTTTTCGTAAATCTTGGTTTGAAATAGTCATGTAAAAAGGTCTCTCAACAAAATCAAAGTTGGAATATGCAACAAACTTTAGATGCAGTATGATCTATCCTTGGATCAAATGCATCATAATTAATTTGGGATAGTTTAGCAAAATGCAAAAAATCATGTTGACGTTATTCGTCACTTCCTTGCTCGTCGGCTGTTCGACATTAGGTGTTTATAAAGTAGATATTCCACAAGGAACCCCTTTAACCCAAGCTCAAGCCGCTAAAATTCAAGTGGGAATGAGTCATCAACAGGTGCGTTTCTTACTGGGCAGTCCAACGGTAAGCGATCCGCTGAATCCTTTACGCTGGGACTACATCTATAACTATACCCCAGGAACCTACGCTAAAAAAGCCAAGATCCCGGCAGCCCAAGGCCAGCATTTGAAAATTTACTTTAACCAGTCTGGTATCGTGGAACGTGTTGAAGGTCTGGAAACCATTCCAGAATCTCAACCCGGCTTACCAGGTTCAAAAGAAGCAATTTTAAATGCGCCTCCACTATAGTCGCTTTCTCATGAAAAAGCCCCTGAATCATCAGGGGCTTTTTTGATTAAGTCGATTGATTGAGCAGATCATTGAAACTAATGCTCATTCAAGCCGCTTTCTATTCGGAAGATGGTTTCAGCTTTCTTAAAAGATTGCCTCTGGCATAACGACCCACCGGATTTTTCTCAGCACGTTTACGTCGGATATCTTTAGGATTGATAGTCAGTGCTCGGTAAATTTCGACTCGATCACCTGCTGCCAGTGGCTGCTGATGATCTTGCAAGCGTACACCGAAGATACCCAAAGACAAAGGTTCAGGTAGGGTAACCTGCTCTACTATGCCACTTTGCTGGATGGCATCCAATGCTGTCATGCCGGGCTGAAATGGTACAGCCAGATGAAACTGTTGCTCCGGAGTCGCATAGGCCACCCAGATCAGTGCATTATTCATCAGAACAGTTGTCCTAGAACAGCGACCATCGCCACGATAATCGAAACAGGCAATACCACACGGACAGCAATACGCCACAGGTTATAGAACCCTTCAGAGCTAAAATTCATTGATTTACGTAAATGGCTGATCTTCATGATCCAGCCCGCAAAGAGCGCGTAAATCAAACAAATCAATAAGCCCCAAAGCAGTAAGACTACGTTGAACATTGGTGTCACATTTGGAATGGCCCAGATCAGGGTGACGACAGCCATAATCGCCCATTGAATCGCAGGGTGAAGCTGACGTTGCTGTAACTGCTCTCGTGCCATCTGCAGGATGAATGCAGCAGTCGCTACAATCGCGGCCACCAACGTAAATGCAGGGATTTGTGCTTGTACAGCAAAGAAGGCAAATACAATCACAGCAAGCAATTGTGCGATCCAGATCGGCAAGACCATCTTGCTGGCGACATCCTGCTGTTGTACAGCACTCAGGCTAGACTGCCAGTACAAGCCCATGCCTAGGCCACTTGCAACCAGTGCCAATACGGTGGCATTGCCCCATTCCGAGAATTCAACTGGCGTGACTTGCCATGCAGGTAGCGCAGTTCCCATCACATTTGCCAAGATCAGAGATGCCAGTACGCCAATCGCCGTAATGACTAACAAAATTTGACGCGGCAGCAGTGACAAGACCAGAGCGGCAATTACCAGACCTATAAACAAAAGATTCGGTGCAAGATCAAGAGCAGCAAGCGCCAGAACATTGCTGGCATTGTTCAGCATGGCACCGGCCAGAAAAGGAATAAAGATCACACTGAGCCAGCCGACTATACGCCATTTTTGTGAGGCATCTGCTTCACGGGTCAGCGTTGACAGTGCCTGTAATGCCGTTGTTTTAGAGCGCTTGGCCAAAGCAATTTCCAAGTAGCAGATGGGAAGCGCCAGAATCAGCATAGTGGCTAACCAGAGCATCCAGAAATCCAGCTGACGATCAATCTGTATACCCGTTATCGGTGCGAGCGTCGCGATGATAATAAACGATAAACAGAAAGCCATCAGCGGTGATAACCATTTTGACATAGCATTGTCCTGCATGATGCATTCCTATAAAAATCTAGCGCTATTTTGCCTTGTGAAGCGGTGAAAATCAAAAACAAAAAGCAAACCACCATGACAGTGATTTGCTGCGCAAAATTTATTATTAAATTGTAATTCTTGTTATCTCGTTACGTCTTTTATTATGAGAAGAAACGAGCGAACCAGTTTTTACCTTTTTTCTGTTCTTTTTCTTTGATAATGCCCATCATATTTTCTTTCACTGCGCCGACATAATCAGCGTCATCGTGCTGAATATGGTTGATTAACCATTTAGATAATACTTCATGCAGTTCTGATTCAATCGACTGCCCCAGTTCAAAACGATCACGATAAGACTCGATTTTCTTGATAAACAGGTCATGTACACGTTTATGTGGAACTCGGTATTTATAACCCGCTTCTTCCTGAAGAGATTCTTCAAAAGTAAAATGCGACTGGGTATAATCGATAATATTTTCGAGGATCTGTTTAATACGGGCACGGTCGATATTTACATTGATCTCATCAATTTCATTGATATAATCGAGAATTCGTTTGTGCTGATCGTCAATCACATCGATACCAGTATTATAGTCTGGAACCCATTTCATTTTCATTACGACCACCTATAAATATTAAGGACTTATCACATAAAAATCATCATATAACGTATTGATTTGAATAAAAATGAAGTAAATTAGTCGGCTTTCGGCTTAATTTAAGAGAAACCTTGCAATTAACTGTTTTCATTAGGAATATATTTTAAACCCGAGTATAAGAATCAGATATTTTTTAATCAATCTACTATTTCTAATAATATGGTTTCTCTTTAATTTAAATAAAAAAGATATTAAAAAATAGGAATTAAATCCCATCTTTAAAATAAAAAAATCTATTTTTAATATAAATCTGCTTTGGTCACACGTTTTAAGGATGGATCTAGACGTTCCCGTTCCAATCGATCTACCCGAGTCAGTTGCGAACGGAACTTGGCACCCTCTTTAAACAGAATCATTTCACCCGGCTGAAAAGCGGTCCATTCCTCATTTTGTGTCAATGGCTCGGTGGTAATAACCGCAACCCTGTCCTTCGGCGTAGTGACCTGACTAAAGTCCACCTCGACATCAATATCAATCAGCTGTGCCGGTCTAAATGGGTATTCACGCACCAGCCAGTGCAATTTGGTAATGGCATAGCTAAACAGCGCCTGCCCATTGGAAAGGCAGAAATTAAAAGTGCCGTGCTCTGCAATCGCAGGTGAAACCTCAGCAAGCAGTTCAAAGACCTGATCCAGACTCGGTTCATCATAACCAAAGCGTTTGACCAGCTGATCGAGCAAATAGCAAAAAGCGCGCTCACTATCAGTATTGCCGACTGGGGTAAAACGGCCACTCAGCACCGGAAAATACTCATGCAAATCGCCATTATGGGCAAAAATCCACTGCCGGCCCCACAGTTCGCGGCTAAATGGATGCGAATTTTCCAGATTGATTTTGCCTTGGGTGGCTTTACGGATATGCGCAATCACATTACGGGATTTGATCGGATAGTTACGCACCAGCTCGGCAATCGGAGATTCAACCGCAGACTGGTTATCGACAAATAGGCGACAGGCTTTATCCTCAAAAAAAGCAATCCCAAAACCGTCGGCATGATCCGAGGTAATTCCGGCCCGCTGGGAAAACCCACGAAATGAAAAGGTAATATCCGTCGGGGTGGCACAATTCATTCCGAGCAGTTGGCACATGGTCTGGTTTCAGCTTTCTATTTTCTTAGATGCTTATTGTGCATGACTACCCGAGTTATTTCAAATAGCTATCAGTTATAAATAGAGATAAAAAAGAGCCTCAATTGAGGCTCTTTTCCGCAAAAAAACAACTTATGGACGAGGTGGATGGGCACGGTTGGTAATCAGTGTACCAACGCCATGATCGGTAAAAATTTCCAATAAGCTGGCATGTGGCACACGACCATCTACAATATGCGCGCTCACTACGCCGCCTTTGACCGCATCCAGTGCACAGCCGACTTTAGGAATCATGCCACCATAGATCACGCCTGTTTCAATCAGACGGTCAACTTCCTGAGTGCTTAAACCCGTCAGCAGGTTTTTATTTTCATCCAGAACACCTGTAATATTGGTCAGCAGAATCAGCTTCTCTGCACCTAGGGCTTCTGCGACTTTACCTGCCACCAAGTCTGCATTGATGTTATAGGTATTGCCTTCTTCATCCACGCCCAGCGGTGCAATCACGGGAATGAAATCGCTGTTGGTGAACATTTCCAGCACATCGGTTTTTACGCCAACGACTTCACCGACCAGACCCAAATCAATTTGCTGAACCGAACCATCTTCAGCCACTTTTTCCATCAGCAGTTTTTGTGCACGAATCAGGTTGCCGTCTTTACCGGTCAAGCCAATGGCACGACCACCATGCTGGTTGATCAGGTTCACAATCGATTTATTGACACTACCGCCAAGTACCATTTCCACGACTTCCATCGTGGCAGGATCAGTCACGCGCATCCCGTCGATACGGTCTGATTCACGGCCCAACTGTTTCAGCATGGAATCGACTTGTGGCCCCCCACCATGCACCACAATCGGATTAATACCAACCGTTTTTAATAATACGATATCACGTGCAAATGAACTTTCCAGCTCAGGATCGGTCATCGCATTACCGCCGTATTTTACTACCAGGGTTTTACCCGCAAAGCGTTGAATATACGGCAAAGCTTCTGTCAAAATCTGTGCTTTGTCGATGCCTGTTTGTTGATTTGGCATTCGCCTCTCCTTATTGAGCATCTAAAATATCTTGAGCGATCTGTGGATAACGGTCACGCAACATGGCTACAAACAGCTGACGAATTTCATTCAGGCCCTGAGCATCATTGGCATCAAAGCGCACTGTGAAATACTCACCTGTATTGGATGCTCGAATGATGCCAAAACCATCCTCAAAATCAAGACGTATCCCATCAATTTTACTGATTTGCGCACGAATTCTTTCAGATTGCTGTTCAACAAAGTCTAAAAGTTCAACCGGATGCACATGATGCGTTGCAATATAAAGATCTTCGGTCCCATGCCGTTTCGGATAAGCCGCTAAAGCTTGTGCAAGACTTTGACCAGTTTGATCCAGATATTCCATGACTCTGAGCGCTGCATAGAGTCCATCATCATAGCCCCAGCCACGGCCATCATTAAAGACATAATGCCCGGCATATTCTCCACCAAAAATCGCCTGCTGCTGAGATTGTGCCAGATAAGTTCTCAGAAATGAGCTTCCGGTACGAATCATCACCGGCTCACCGCCCAAACGTTGCACGGTGTCTCGCACCAGGGTTGAACATTTGACATCATAAACAAACTTGCGTGGTGCTGAGTCAGTGAGGCAAATTTCGGCAAACAGGCACAGTAACTGATCCGCCGTGATAATCTGGCCCTGTGCATCAATCAAGACCACGCGATCGCCATCGCCATCCAGGGCAATGCCCAGATCAGCCTGCTGTTGCATGATGCTTTGGCGTAAAGTCTCCAGATGTTTGTCTTGCGAAGGATCTGGTGCATGGTCTGGAAAATGCCCATTGGCATCACAACGCAAAGCCATCACCGCACAACCCATTTTTTGAAGCACCAGATTGGCACAGCGCCCGGCTGAACCATTCAGACCATCCAGAACCACTTTAAATGAGCGCTTCAACTGGATATCTTTTAATATACCATGCTGATATTTTAGACAAAATTCTGGAATAACTTGATGAGTCTGTTCGTCTAGGCAAAGCTGCTGATTGCTATAATGTGGTTTGGCCAGATGAGCCACCTGCTGGATCATCTCTGGGCAAGGCGGCTCACCAGAGACAATCCATTTAATACCATTATCTTCTTTGGGATTGTGACTGGCCGTGACCATGATGCCATTGCCATCAAATTGCCGTGCGGTGAAATACAGCATCGGACTGGAACAACAACCGACAATGGTGGCTTCAATCGAATAAGCTTGAAAAATACGGCGAATGGTTTCTGCAAAAGCCGGACTGCTAAGCCGTGCATCATAGCCAATTGCGACACGTGTCTGTCGCGCAGCCTGATATTGCTGTGCTAAACCGTGAGCAATTGCATCGATAATCCCAGCACCCAGTACACTGACTTTACCGCGTATGTCATAGGCTCGAAAAATGTGCATAGGGAATAGATGATTCATAGATCCCATAAAACTGTTCTTTTCACTAAATATAAGGAGATATAAAATGACTTATTTCATCATCATGACTTTAAACATTTGTTTTTGTTTTAAGACCCGCTACTTTTAAACCATTTCAATGTAACAATCAATTATAAAAATAGGCTCTAGACTAGCAGATTTGCACTTAGTTTTACCTAATGAGGTCCCACAACTCTGTTGCTAGCTCATTAGGCTCCCTCATCCAACGCCATTCTGTTTCTTTAAGATGATAATCAAAATACTCTTTTGATATACCGTTGAACTTTGCTAGCCTTCTTTTACAAAAGCTCCAGAATGATTCTATTCCATTTATATGACATTGTCCTCTGGCAAATTCATTCGCTCCATGATTTACTCTAAAATGCTTTGAGTAACCAACATCTACCAAACCATTGTATCCACGCCAACCATCACTATAAATTACACTTTCAAGTGCAACTTTACCTAAGATAACTTGTTGTAATGTAGTCTTTTTACAATCAGGGACTATTTCTGTATAAACTCGACCATTCCTTTCAAATATTCCAAATACAGGTTGTTTTAAAGTACCTCGACCTCGCTTCAATTTCCCATGAAAACCACGTTGTCTTTTTGCTCCAAAATAGCTCTCATCAACTTCAATAGAACCTACAAACTTTGCTCTTAAATCTGTTTGATGATCGTAGATTGCTTCTCTAAAAAGCATGTACCAATAGTTGATGGTATTACGGTTCAAGTTAAGCAATAAGGCTGTTTTAGAAGCAGGAATATCAATGCAAAAGCACTGAATAATTTTTTTAATCTTATAGTGACTTAATTTACTGTTTTCTATCATGATTCTAGACTAACATATCTATTCTGCTAGTCTAGAGCCTAAAAATATTACCGTTAACTGAATAATCAGAAAATTTCTGTGATGAAATAGTCCTTATTTAATTATATTTATTCGCAGATTCAAATCTCAAGTGCGACACATTTGTAGTTAGTTGAAAAAGTTAGGTGTATTCGTAGAATCATTGGACTTTTTCAACTCGCAATTGGAAAGCACACAATGAAGAAATACACCCAACTTTC